>JBHIEF010000062.1:0-20504 GCA_046760465.1 Armatimonadota bacterium
GTCTGAGGGGACGGGGCGCGAAAGAGCATGGCCGCAGCGGCGGGAGCACAACTGCCAGACCGTGTCAACGGAGGCAAGGCAATGAAGGTCATCTACCTGATGGCGGACACTTTCCGACGCGACCACCTGGGGGTCTACGGGAACAAGTGGGTCCATACGCCCAACCTGGACCAACTGGCGGCGGGGGCAGCGGTGTTCGACAGGGCCTATATCGGCTCGTTCCCAACGGTTCCCAACCGGCGCGATACGCTGCTGGGGCGGGGCGACCAGGGGGTGCCCTTCAACCGGTGGAAGGTGATCGAGCCCAACGAGGTCACGCTGCCCCAGCGGTTGGGAGAGAAGAAGATACCCTCGATGCTCATCACGGACACTCAGAACAACGTCACGCGGGGGCTGAACCTGTTCAAGGGCTACACGGCCTGGTACCTGAATCGCGGCCAGGAGGCCGACCCGTACTGGCTGGACGAGAACGTGCCGCTGAGGTACCCCGTGCCGCGCCACCTGATTCGGTACACGGCAGGGGTGTGGCACCAGGTGCTGATAAACCGCGCGCATCGGCGGGTGGAGACGGACTGGTTCGCGCCCGGCACCTACAGCAAGGCCATCGAGTGGCTTGAGCGCAACTACCGGCGCGACGACTTCTTCCTGTGGGTAGACACCTTCGATCCGCACGAGCCCTGGGACCCGCCGCAGCACTACATTGACCTGTACGATCCGGGCTACGAGGGCCGGGTGTTCGAGGCGCCGACTTACGGTCTGCGCAAGAAGCTGGGCATTACCGACCGGGAGCTCAAGCACATCCGGGCGCGGTACGCCGCCGAGGTGACGATGGTGGATACGTGGATCGGCGAGTTCCTGCGCACGCTAGAGCGACTGGGCATCTTCGAGGAGACGTTGATCATCTTCACCAGCGACCACGGCACCATGTTCGACTATCCCGGCGAGAACGGGCGGCTACAAAAGCCCACCACGGTGGGGGCGGACGGCATGTGCATGTCGGCCGGGCGGCCCATGAAGGAGCCGGTGCGGGACTTCCCCATCGCGGAGAGCGTGGCCAGGATTCCGCTCATCATCAAGCTGCCGCGCATGAGGCGGGGCAAGCGCGTCTCGCACATCGTGCAGCCCTGGGACCTAACGGCCACCATCCTGGGCGCCTTCGGGATACGCAAGCCTGCGGGCTTGATTGGCCAGTCCCTGCTGCCGATGGTGAGGGGCAAGGGCAAGAGGATCCGCGACGCGGCCATCGTGGGTACCAACCACCTGGCGCAGGCCATGAACGCGCGCTGGCGCTTCTCCATGTGGAGGACGGGGAAGAAGCCGATGCTGACCGACCTGCGCAACGACCCCTCGGCGGGCAGGAACGTTCTGGCCAAGAACGAGGGCGTGGCCAAGCGGCTCTACAGACAGATCGTGCGCTTCATGGAGGGCATGGGCATGGACCAGGAGTACATCCGGGGGTACACGCTCAACCCGGAGGGGAGCAAGCCGCGCTCGAACTGGTTTGGGGAGCTGTACCCGCTGGGGGACGAGTGAGCTGCCCGGTGGGAGCCGCGAACGAAGGAGGCAGCAGCGGCATGGACGTGAAGCGAGAGTTCGGCGTGGTCGGACTCGGCCGCATAGGAGGCGGGCTGGCTGGTCAGGCCCTGGGGAAGGGCATGCGAGTGGTGGGGTTCGACCTTCAGGATCCGCCCGAGGAGCTTGTGGAGGCCGGGCTGATTGTGGCCCGCAGCCTGGACGGGTTTCGTGCGGAGATGTCTCCGCCGCGGCCGGTGTTCGTCTACATCCCCGCCGGGCCGGCGGTTGATGAGGTGATCCAGGACCTGGCCTCGCGCCTGGAGGAAGGGGACATCGTGATTGACGGGGGGAACTCCTACTGGGGCGACTCCATCCGTCGGCATCGCAGGCTTCGGGAGCGGGGCATCCAGTTCGTGGACCTGGGCACGAGCGGCGGCGTCGAGGGAGCACTGCATGGCGCGTGCTTCATGGCGGGTGGGGAGCAGGAGGCCATGGCGCGCGTGGAGCCCCTGCTGCTGGAACTGGCCACTGAGGGCGGCTACGTGCACGCGGGCGGTCCGGGGGCGGGGCACTTCGTGAAGCTGGTGCATAACGGCATCGAGTTCGGGATGATGCAGGCGATTGGCGAGGGGGTGGACCTGCTGGAGAACTACCGCGAGAAGCTGAACATCGCGGACGTGCTACGGTGCTGGCGGCACGGATCGGTCATCCGGTCCTGGCTGGTGGATCTGATGGAGGCGGCCTACCGCGAGGAGGCGGGTATGGACGAGGTGGCGTCCTACGTGGACGATACCGGCGAGGTGAACTGGCTGGTCAACGACGCGATCCGCATGGAGGTGGCCACGCCGGTCATCGCGCAGTCAATCATGCAGCTCATCGCCTCGCGGGACGACCGGAGGAACTGGGCGCGGGCCATCGCCATGATGCGGCGGCGATTCGGCGGGCACCCGTACGGACCCGTCGAGGCAGTCGCCCGCGAACGGGAGGAGGGACGGGTGGGCGACTTCTTCCGCGGCGAGGACTAGGCTACGAGGGGCGCGACGGCTTGGTGGCCACGACCAGTACGTAGGGCACGTGGACGAAGACGCTCCACTTGCCGGTCCTGGCGGCGATTGCTTCCTCGACGCGTCGCAAGCGCGCAGCGTCCTCATCAGATAGCGACAGATCAGCGAGGAGATGTACGGCTTCGGGCGTGGCCGGCTGGGGGATGGGCTGAAGCTCGACCCAGGTGTCCAGGCCCGCGGCCTCGCACGTCCCCGGCAGGGCCCGGCCGATCTCCGGGTTGGCGCCGGCTTGCCGGAGACCCCTGAGCCATAGGTCCCGCAGCGCGACCTGGGGCGGGTGCTCCATCATGCCGCCGAAGTCCGGCTCCAGCGCGACCAGGACGCCGCCGGGCTGGAGCGCGCGGGCCAGCTCGCGCACGGCGAGCTCGGCGTCGCCCACCCACAGCAACACGTTCTGGCAGAAGGCCAGGTCGAAGGTGCCATCGGGAAAGGGCAGGCGAGCGGCATCGGCCGCGACGAGGCGTGCGCCAAGCGAGCGCACGTGGGCGGCCGGCTCGATGACCCGGTCCACGCACACGACGGCGCCGGGCGCGCGGCGGATCAGCTCCTCGGTGACGAGTCCATGTCCGCAGCCGACCTCCAGCACGCTGGCGCGTCGGCCCACCTGCGCGCGGCGCAGCAGGCGCCCCCTGGCGCCGGCGAGCCACTCGGCCACCAGCCGAGACTGCACGATGTCGGGGAGATCGGGTCGGGAAGGCCCTGACATGAGCGATGGCCCGGGGGCAAGCTAGCGTCCGCCGCCGGCGCAGGCGCAGGCACAGGCACAGCCGGCGCAGGCACAGGCGCAGCCTCCGCCCCCGCCGCCACCGGAGCCGCTGCTCTCGGCCATGCTCTTGAGCGCCTCCATGGTGACCTTGTCCACGCCGGACAGATCAACGATGCCGCCGTCGCGCAAGCTCACCGAGCCGGGATCCAGCTTTGAGGCCAGCCTACCGGTCAGGTTCTCCGTCCAGCCGGCGAACGACTCGGCCACGTCGGTGAAGGTGGTTCGGCCGCCCACCGGAGTCTCCGGCGCGGCAGCGGCGGGGGCGGTGGGGGCCTCCGTGCGCGTCCAGACCGGGCGGTAGTAGAATCCGGTGCGGTGCCACCGGTCGAACTCGTCGTAGCGTTCCTCATCCGTGAGCATCCACAACAGGTGGTCGTCCACATACCTGGTGCGCAGCTCGGGGTTTTCGATTACGTTGGCCTCGGCCCAGGCGCGATCTGCCTGATAGTCGTAGTACTCTCGCGTGCGCTCCAGGTCGAAGCCGTTCATGCGCTCGGCGGTGCGCTTGACGCACTCCTTCATGGCCTCGTTGAAGTCTATCTGCGCGACGGGGCGGCCCGGGTTCTTCTCGATGGCCTCGATGAAGGGCTGCTCGTAGCCGTGGTGGACGGTGCCGAGCTGGCGTGCGACCTTGCGGCGCTCGGCCCTGGTCTTGCCGGCGTACTCGGGCGCCACCTTGACCACCAGGGGATCGGCGGAGACCTGCTGGAGCACGCCCTTTCGGAGCAGGCCGAAGATCACCATGGTGAGCAGGCGCCCCAGCGGGAGCTCGCGGATCATGCCAGCCTCCGGGGCGGTCAGGCCGCGTTTGACGCCGCCGCCCTCGACGGAGGCGATAGCGGGCAGGTAGTGGCTGCGTCGCTGCTTGATGAGGGTCTCGGACACGTAAAGGAGGAGCAGCACGGCCGGCAGGGCCAGCAGCTCGACCACGGGGGAAAAGTAGAAGGCGGCCGCCAGCGCCGCGGCCAGGATGACGAAGATGGGGCAGCCCGTGCCGCGCGAGGCCCGGAAGAACATGATGCCAAACAGGATCAAGACCACGGCGCCGTAGATGGCCCGGACGTTGGGGCTCTCCTGCCACCACTTCATGAGCAGGCCGAAGCGGGTCATCTTGACGACTCTCTCCATGTTGCGCTTGGGGAAGGAGAGGCCGACCATGTGCTCGCGGTCCACGCGGACGCCGGGCATGTGCCAGCCGGCGACGGTGTGGTTCTCGGTACGCTCCCTGAGGCTGAACTCTCGGCGGTGGTAGAGGACCTCCTCGGGGTTGATGTCCTGCGGTAAGTAGACCACAACGCCGAGCTCGGTCGTGCCCTGGAGGAGGCTGGCGTCGAACCAGGTGGGGGTGATGCGGAGGGAGGCATTGTCCTCGCGCGTGGTGTCCTGGTAGACCAGGTCCGGCATGGTGCACACGAAGGTGAAGCGGCCACTCTGTCCGGGGCGGATGGTCTGGCCGCCCAGCGGCACCTCGACGCCAGTGTCAATGTAGGTTGACTTGGTGATGCCGGAGACGGGGACGCCGTTGACGGCCGCGCTCATGTTGCTGATGTCGTAGCCCTTGTGGGGGAGGCCAACGTCCACCACGTCTATGGCGTGGGCGCCCGGGCTGCACGCGAAGAGGATGTCGTACTCCATCCTGACGGAGGCGTCGGGGTTCACGTAGACGCTCAGGAGCATCTCGGGCACGGAGAAGGAGTATTGCTGTGCCGTTCCCAGCGCGCCGCAGGCGAGCAGCAGTATGAGGCAGAGCGCAGTTGAGGTTCTCATGGCGTCTCTCCGTTCTCGGCATCGTCAGCCCAGCCGGCGGGGTCTTTGGGGCAGGCCGCCGCGCAGAGCGCCAGGCCCGGGCAGGTGTCGCAGCGCGAGGGCGCTTCCACGCTCTCGCGGTAGCTGGTGAAGGCCTCGTGCTGCCAGATGTCGGCCCAGTCGTGCGTGAGGATGTTGCCGGTGGGCCGCAGCCTGCCGCGCGGTGGGTAGACCGTGCCATCGGCCGCGACGCGTATGGAGACCTCGCCGCTCGCCCGGGGGCCGGCGAGGATGTGGTCGGCGAGGGTCTTGCGCCGGTCGAACCTGACCGGCGGGTCCCAGATGAACCTGGCGGCGGCGCTCTCGGCGCACTCGGTCACCTCGGTGGCCACCTGCGGCAGCGCGCGCGCCGGCAGGGCGCCAGCTGCGTCGGCTTCCTCCTCGTCGTCGAGACATGCTATGGCGAAGAAGGAGCAGTTGTGGACGCCCTGGTCCGAGGCGAGCTGGACGATTTGCTCGAGCTCGTCCGCGCTCTCGTTGGTGAGGGGCACCTGAGCCACGGGGCACAGCTCGAGGTCGTGGGATTGGGCGACGGCGCGCCTGAGGGCATCGTGGTCGCCGGCACCCAAGATGGCGTCGTGCCTGCCGGGGTCGTGGGAGGCGAGCACGAGCGTCAGGAAGTCCAGTCCGGCCATGGCTGCGTCGTGCACGGCGTCCTCCGGCAGCCAGCCCGCCGCGCTGCGAAGGCCGGCGATCATGCTGATGTCCTCCGCGCACTCCACGAGCCTCACCAGACCACGCACGTCGGCGTCCGGCTGCGCCAGCAAGGTGACTTGAGGGATGCCAGCATCCCAGAGCGCCCGGATGATCGGCTCGAGGCGCTCTGGGTCGCCCTGCTCCACGTGTGCCTGGAAGGGCGCGGCCAACTGCCGCGCGTAAGGCGAATCATCACCGCCCGCGAAGTCGGTGATGGGGTAGTTGTCCTCGGGCGAGGCGAGGTCGGCCACCAGCGTGCGCACGCGCTCCAGGTCGGTGGCGATCTGAGAGGGGGTGGAGCCATAGAACCGGGCGCGGACGCGGTCGGCGATGTCCAGGTCCGCCAGGCCGCTGAGCACACCGTGGGCCATGAGCACGCCTACTGGGGACAGGTGGGCGGCCTCGGCGGCGTTGGCCATGAGCATGCCGCCGCCGTCGGGGTCCACGCGCAGATGGAAGCGGGTGGGCGAGTCGCCCTCCAGCGTCATGAAGTGGTGTAGGCCCGGCGCGATGGGTGGGCCGGTCGTCTCTGCATCAGGTGGCATGTGGCAGCGCCTCCTCGGATCGCTCTGCCCGTTGCAGCGGGCATCCCCCGCCGCAGACCGTCAGGTCTTCACACTCGAAGCAGCGCTCGGGCAGGCCGGCTGCCTGGGGCTCTTCCCGGCGCAGGCGGAGGGAGCGGAACAGCGGGCTGTCCCAGATGTCGTCCCAGTCGTCGCGCAGTAAGTTGCCGGTCGGCTGGTAGTAGGACTGGCAGGGCAGGACGTCGCCGTTGGGCTCGACGCAGATGGAGTACTCGGCGGCGTTGCAGGACTTAGGGCCCAGGCCCAAGGCCAGCGGGGACAGCCGGCAGTACTCGGTAGGCGTGTACCAGAGGAAGTGCATGCCCAGGTCGCCGGCGCGCTCCCGGACCTCGTCGAGCAGCGGGGCGAGCTCGCGCTCGGTCAGGGCGGAGGGATTGTGCCGGCCGCCGCCAGCGCAGATCATCCCGTTCATGGCGAAGGTGGTGACGCCAAGATCGCGGACGAACTCGACGATCGCCAGCGCGTGGTCGCGGTTGAGGTGGGTCAGGGTGGTGTTGGTGATGGTGTGGAGCCCGGCCGCGAGCGCGCTGCGAACCCCCTGGGTGGTCTCGTCGTAGGCGGGCGCCCTCACGACGGCGTTGTGGAGCTTGGGGAGGTGAGAAGCCAGCGTGATCTGGACGTGGTCGAGGCCCGCGGCCGCCAGGCGCTCGGCGAATGCCTGATCTGCCAGTAGCCGGCCGTTGGTGTTGAGGCCGGCGACCTGCCCCAGCCCGGAGGCGTGCTCCACCAGCGCTGGGAGGTGTTCGCACAGGGTCGGCTCGCCGCCGGTGAAGATGATGTGGGGCACGCCTATGTCTGCCAGCCGGCGCAGAACGCGGCGCCAGCCTCGTGCGTCGAGTGAGGGAAGGCCCTTGCGGCCGGGCTCGTTGTAGCAGTGGGCGCAGTCGTTATTGCAGCGATAGGTCAGGGCCAGGTCGGCCTTGTACGGGGCCTGGGGGCGGCGCGAGAACAGCGGCACGCGTTCGAGCTCGGGCAGGCAGGTGGGGCAGCCCTGGCCCGGCCGCTTGAGACTGGTGATGATGGTGTCGAGGGCGGCCACGTCCCTGCGCAAGTCAGCTTCGGGCGCGTCCGGGTACCAGCTGCGTAGGAGCGTGCGCACCTGGTCCTGCGTCATGCCGTCGAGGACCATGCGGGCGATGTCGGTGGCCAGTGGCGTCAGGTGGACAACGTCGGAGACGTCAACGAACAGCACGCCACTACCGTCGTTGTGCGCGCGCAGGTGCAGGCGCCTGCTGCCGTTGTCGTCCTCCAGCGGATAGGCATACAGCCCGGGTCGAGTGCGTCGGAGGCCGAAGGCTGCCCTCATCTGGCGCCCGAAGGCGCGCACGTCCTCGGCCACGGCGCGCAGGGCCCGTTTCGGGGCCGAGGCCAGCATCAGGGCGCCTCCTCGCTGCGATAGAAGGTGCCGCAGGAGGGGCAGTTGACGAAGATGGCGCCCTCGCGTAGCTCGATGGCGTCCTGGGGGAGGGAGGCGCGGCAGTTGCGGCACTTGGGCCTGTCGGCGGCGAGGTCGGGCGTGACTGGTGGCGTCGGAATCGGCGGGGCGGCCGGCTGGGAGGGCCTGAGCATGGCCAGCGCGCCAACGGCCAGGGCCATGACCAGAAGGACGGTGCCCACCAGCAAACGGTGCGTGAGACCCTGGTTCCCGACCAGGAAGATGAGTCCGATCAGGCCCAGGGACGCCGAGAGCAGGTACGCTCCACACCTCAAGCCAGTGCGGACGAGCCGGTAGCCGCGCCCGCTTCACCTCCCGGCGGCGAGTAACGCCGTGCTGCCAGATTCGTGCGGCCGCGGTCTGGGACCTCCCCGGGAGGTCGGCGGTCATTGGGCGGCAGCGGCCGGTGCTGCGGAGCTGAGGCGTCCGGCCTCCAGCAGCAAGGTGCGCTGTGCGTGCTGCTCGGCGAGGGGATCGTGGGTCACGACGAGGACGGTGCCGCCGCGGCGGTGGAAGTCGCCCAGGTCGCCCATGACCTGGGCAGCGTTGGCGGGGTCGAGGTTGCCGGTGGGCTCGTCGGCGAGGATGAGGTCGGGGCGCTTGACCAGGGCCCTGGCGATGGCCGCACGCTGCCGCTCGCCGGCGCTCAGCTCGGCCGGCCGGTGGTGCATGCGCTCGGACAGGCCGAGCCGCTCGAGCAGCTCAACCGCCTCCCGACGGGTGATGGACGTGCCGGTCAGGGCGGGGGTGAGCACGTTCTCCAACACGTCGAGGTAGGGCACGAGGTGGAACATCTGGAAGACGAAGCCGATCTTGGAGGCCCGGAGGCCAGCCCGCTGGCCGGTGGGCAATTCGTAGAGGTCCTGGCCATCTACGAGCACCCGCCCCTGGGTAGGGCGGACCATGCCTCCGACCGTGAGCAGCAGCGTGCTCTTGCCGCTGCCGCTGGGCCCGCGCACGGCGACGAACTCGCCCTGGCGGACCGAGAAGCTGACATCGTCCAGGGCGCGGACGTCCTGGGATGCCTTGGGGTAGACCTTGCTGACGTGTTCCAGGGCTATCATGGTCTACTCTTCCGTGAGGATCTCAGCCGGGTCCTGTAGGACGGCGAGCATGGCGGGCAGGTACGCGGCCACGGCGCACAAGAGGGGGGCGACGACGAGCGTCCAGACCAGGAGCTGCTGAAGGGGGACAATCTTGCCGCCGGTGAGCTTGAAGATGCCGGGTCCGATGCCGATGGCCAGCCAAGTGCCGATGGCATAGCCCAGGGCTGCCCCGACGACCCCCAGCAGCACGGCGCGGCCCAGGAACAGCACGGCGATGGGCCAGGAGCGGACGCCCATGGCGCGCAGGATGCCGATCTCGCCCCGGCGTTCGCGGACGTTGCTGAGCGCCAGCAGGCCGACCCATACGGCGCAGACGAGCAGCACGGCGGGCATGATGACGGCTGCGTACCTCTCGACCATCTGCCGGGTCTCGGCCCGAGCCACAGCAATGTCGCGGATCTCAGTTACCTGTGTGTCGGGGAGTATGCGGGCGATGTCCTGACGTATGACGGGGAGTCGGTCCTCGTCGCACAGACAGCCCAAGGCTTCGATCTCGTTGATGCGGCCGGGAAGGTCCAGCGCGGCCTGCACGTCGTGCAGGTGTCCGAAGATGCGTATGTCGGTCTTGCTGCCCTTCTCCTCCAGGCAGCGGTCAACGAGGAAGCGCTGTCCGCCGAGCTCGATGGTGTCGCCGACCTGGATGTCCAGGCGCTGGGCCAGGGCGTGGCCGACGTAGGCCTTGCCGCGGGGGATGTCCAGGCCCATGGGCGGCTTGGTGGTCATGTGAAGCTGAGGCACCTCGGGCAGCACTCCGGTGAGCAGGACCCTCTGCCCACGCCAGAAGACCTCCCTCTGCAAACGCGCCGCCAGGTGGCGAACGGTTACCACGTCGGAGTTGGCCAGGCGGTGCACATACTCCTCGGGCATCTCCTCGACGGCGAAGTCGCGGCTCCAGAAGTCGGCCATGTCGGCATGCTTGGGGAGGATGAGGAGGTTGAAGCCCATGTCGCGCATGATGCGGCGGGTCTCGCGCTGGGAGGCCTCGCACATGGTGAGGATGGCGACGGACAATGCAACGGCCAACACGACGGCCAGCAGCCCGAGCGCGAAGTTGAGCTTCCGGTGCCGGAGCTCGCGCAACAGCAGTCGCAGAGTGGACAACCCGTTTCTCACCCCTTCGGGACCTTCGCCCTGCCCGAACCAGCAACGCCGCCGACGGCCCGACGCGGAGGGGCTAGCGTGTGGGCTTGCTCCGTGGCGGGAGGGACGAGGGCCGCGCGCCCGTCAGTGCCGCGGCCCAGGCCCGGCGATTCTCAGGCCTCCTTCGCTCTCTTGACGAGCACGAGCCCGGCTGCGGCGACGAGGATGAGCGCGATCCCGGCCGCTACGGCCACGCGCCGCGCCAGCACAGAGCGCAGAGGCCTGGGCTGCGGGGCGCGGGGCTCCGCCGGGGAGCCCGCGTCGGCGTGTGCCGCGCCGAAGGCCATGTTGGCGGCGCGCTCGAGGTCCCAGTCGTCCTCGCCAGCGGGCTCGGTGGGGGCATCAGTCTCCTCCGCCCCCCGTTCCTCCGCATCGTCGCCGGGGCGGTCGTCCCGCGGCGGCTGGGGGCGCGCTTGATGCCGCTCGGCGGCCTCGGCGGGTCCATCGGCATCATCCGTGGCCTCCGCCTCGGCCTCCCGAGGCTGGGGAGTGGGCGTGTGCTCATGGCTGGGGGCGGGAGCCTCGACGGTCGTCTCGGCACTCGTGTCGCCCTCGTCTGCCGGCTCTTCCTCGATGTCGAACAGCGCCCACTCCTCGGGGTCGGGTGGAGCGAACTCGAGCCCGGCGATGTGGGACTCCCAGTCCCAGTTGGTCAACAGGTCCACGCCGATGTTGGCCGACTTGACCTCGCAGGAGCAGGGCCCGGTGATGAACTGGACCAGCGCCATCAAGTTGCCCTCGGTGATGCCACGGGCCAGGAACGGTTCAAGCACGTGCCCGCGGCCAAAGACACCGAAGACCATGGGGCTGTCGAACTCGGCCAGGTCCTCCTCGACCAGGAGCAACTGGCGCACCAGCCACTTCTCCTTGGCGTCCTTGCGGCCGACGCTGAGGAAGCCGATGTCCAGGTCGTACTCCTTGGCGGCGGCGATGGCCTGGCGCACGATGCCCTCGGCCTCGGCGTTGGCGGCGGCGTCTGAGCCCTGCAAGAGCAGCACCATGCCGTGTTTGCCTCCGCTGAGTGCCTCGGCCATCTGCCTGCGCTTGGGCGATGAGACCAACGCCTTGGCATTGGCCAGATCGAGCCGTCCCACGAATAGCTCATAGCCGCGCGGGGTCAGGATGACGTAGAAGGGCAGCTTCTGCGACTTGTGCTGGCTCCAGATGTGGTGTGCCAGCGACCCCGCGCCAGTCTTCGCCAACTCGCCCACCTCGATGGCGGAGACGGCCAGGTTGCCGTGGCCGTTGGGGGGCCGGGACACCTTCTCGAGATAGCTGATGACGGGGGCGTCGGCCTCGCTCTCAGTGCCCTTGTAGAAGTAGCAGATGCGGTAGGGCGCGCGCATCCACTGCATCAGGGCGTACTCGTAGACCAGTATGTTGCAGGCCGAGGCGGTGCTGAGGGCGGTCAGGCCCAACAGCACACAACATGCGGCCGTCACCAGGGGTCCGGCTGCTTGCTTACGCACGGTCAAGCTCCCCTTCATGAGTCGCCAACACGGGCTGAGCGGATTGCCTGGCTCCTGCGCTCACCGGCGCCGGCCCAAGCATAGCACCGACTGCCCTCCACCACAACTACCGCCTGGGCATCCCCATCAGTTCCCGGCAATACACTACCACGGATCGCGCGGGGTCTCCATTGTCTACCTTACTTGAGGCAGTGGGCCGCCGCGCGCTCAGGCCTGTTCCAGCTCCAGCTCGATTGCGCTCAGGATCGGCGCCGCGCCGTCCTGGCCGCCCTGGGGCCGGCCCACGAGTTCGATCACCACACTATCATTCGCCTCTACGCCCTTGAATTCCTTGACGAGGGCCCGCTGGGGCCCGCCGGCCTCGCCAGCGACGTCCAGGCCCTCGGCCAGGACCTGATCCTGGACCTTGACATCGAAGAGGCGCTCTCCGGCCCGCACCTCGTCCAGCTCGGCGAAGTGGAGGCGGACCGTGTAGCGCTGCGGTCGCGGGACGGGCTCCGCGCCCTGGGGAAGCCGCAGCTGAATCTTGCCCAAGCCTCGGCCGCCGGAGGCGTACAGCCAGGGCTGCGCGGTGCCCTGGATGGCTATCAGATCGGGGTTGTGTTGATAGTACTCCATGCCGGGAACGGGCTGGACGGTCACTGGGATCTGGGCAGCGGCGGCGGCGGGCGGGCGCGGGAAGCTGAGCCAGAGCATGCCCTTGTGGTCGCGCCGGTCGCCGGGGGCACCGAGGTTCACGGCCAGGTGGCGCAACTCGCCGGCCTGGCCCGGCTCGGCGAAGACGAACCAGTCCTGCTTGCGCGTGCTGGGCATGAGGGCCACGGAGGTCTGGAAGTTGTAGCTGCACGTGCAGGCGCTGCTGGCCTCCGGGACGAGCACCAGGCCGTTGGCGGCGATGACGTTGACGAAGCAGCCGGGCCGGATGCCGGCGAAGTTGGTGATGCCGGTGTCGCCGACCAGGTCGCAGAAGCCGACCGCGCCGGAGCGGAAGAAGAGCATGGTCGGGGCGCCGGAGACGTGGCCGCACCCGTACATCTTGCGGAAGCTCCAGGGGCTTTCGGCCCCGGTCAGCGGATGGCGCCGCAGCTTGGGCTCGCCCGTGCGGAGGTCGTAGGCGAAGGGCTGGGCGTAGATGGTGTCGCCCACGATCACGGGGTAGCGCTCGATTCGGGCCGTGCGCCGCCACAGCAGGTGGCCGTCCTCGGCGGAATAGGCGGCCATGCCGCCGCCGGTGGTGGCCAGCAGTACGCCGTCGGCGTACCAGAGCATGTTACTGCCGCCCAGGCCCTGGTCGGTGCGCCAGAGCTCCGTGCCCTCGGCGGCGTCCAGAGCGACCAGAGCGGCCCGTGCGACCAGCGTCTCGCCGCGCCGCTCGGCCTGCTCGAGCTTGGCCTGGCTGGTGCGGTCAATCAGGAAGACGCGTCCGTCGCCGACGGCGATGGCGTTGTGGGGAATCGTCTCGTCGGCCTGATGGAGCCACCGTGGGCGGCCGTCGTCGCGGCCCACCGCGAAGAGGTACTGAGCGTCGGCGCGAGTTCCGGCACTGCCGAAGAGCAGGTCACCCGACTGGGCCAGGAAGCCCCAGAGCAGCGACGCGGAGGCACCCTCGGGGAGCAGGTGGGCCGCCGGGCCAGCGTCTCCAGGGGCAGTGGCCTGTCGCCCGAAGGTGGCCCAGCCGTTGGTCAGACGGTAGCTGTCCGTCGTGACGAACTTGGCGCTCCGTTTGGCCAGCCTATCGCCGTCGTCGGAGCAGTTCAGCGCCACGCCGAAGGCGAACGCATCGGGCCAGCCGCCGACGAGGCCCTCGACCTCGCTCCAGGCCAGCCGCACGGTGGTCTCGCTGCCGGTCGCGGAGCGCGTGCCGGAGACCTGGAGGGAGGGATGCGCGGGCCCGATGCCGGCGGCCCAGGAGGCTTGGGGGCGCTCGATGGTGGCCGGGACAACGTAGACCTGGAAGGCGCCCGGCCCGTAGATGCCGCCTCGTTGGGCCGCGGCGCGGAAGTCGAAGAAGAGCTCCCAGGAGTCGCCCAGCTCGGGTCGGTCGCGGCGATGGCGGTTGGTGACGCGGTCGTCGGTGGTGGTCAGCGCCAGCTCCAGCCCGGCGTCGGTGTGCCGGATGGTGACTGTGCCCGAGTGGGCTGCGTCCACCGGGAGGTCGAACGTCTGCGGCTCGGAGAGGACGAAGTGCGGCCGCGCCGTCGGGAGCGTGTAGGCCCGCACCTGCTGCCCCGTGTGTGCATCCAGACGGACGCACACCGCGCCCGCGGCCACGTAGACGCTGTCGTCGTCGGCGGCGATGTTGCTGCCGGTGTTCTTGACGCCGCGCAGGGCTACGTTCTGGAGGCCCCGCGACCACAGCTCGCGGCCGGTGTAGGCGTCGAAGGCGATGATGTCGTGCTGGCCGGCGATGAAGGCGCGGCCGTTGACCGAGAGGGGGGCAGCCGTGCCCCAGTGGCGGCTCATCATGCGGTCGGGGCCGGGGCCGCCGAACCAGAGCAGCTCCAGGGGCAGCTTGACGCGTTGGTCCGAGGAGCAGTTGGTCTTGCCGGCGTCGGCATACTGATGCGTCCAGCTACCGGCGCCGGGCAACTGCCCGCGGACGACCTGGAGCACGCCCCTGTCGCGGCGGATCTCGTCGCTGGGTACTGCGGCGGCCTGGAGCCAGCGCTGGAGTTCTCGCGCCGAGGGCTGGTCTCTGCCGCCGGGCGAGGCCAGGTAGGCGACGCCGCCGCAGGGACGGAGCACGCGGTACAGCTCTGGTGCGGAGCGCTGCCTCCAGCCCTTCGACCAGCCGGCGCCGGAGACGATCAGGTCGGCGAAGTAGCTGGGATGTGGCAGGTCACTCAAGGGCCCCTCGTGCACAGTGACGCGGGTGCCGTAGAGGCCGGCCGCGTCCAGGGCCCGACGGGCGGCGGCGGCCTTCTTGGCGTCCGGCTCCAGGCAGTAGATCTGGAGGTCGGTGCGCCTGGCCAACTCGTAGGCCAGGCGGCCGTTGCCCGCGCCGTAGTCCAGGCAATAGCCCTCGGCAATGCCCGTCTCCGCGATGATGCGGTCGGCAAGGGCGGCGACGGCTGCGCCTCGACCGGCCGCAGCGTAGGGCGAGGCGTGGAGCTCGGGCGCGATGATGGCGGGGCTGGTCACGGCCTGGGCACCGAAGCAGGCTATGTCGCCCAAGCTGGTGCTGACCAGGAGGCGCCCGTCGGCGGCGGCCAGGCCGCGGGCCTGGCCCTCGACCGTTCCGGTCCAGACCGCGCCCCCTTGAGTAGCGTCAAAGGCCACGACCTTGTCCTGGAGGCCGGCAAATACGGTGTTTCCGGCCACGATGAGCGAGTAGGTCCGGCCGCAGGGGGCGCGCCAGTTCGTGCATTCGCCGGGCTTGGTGCCGGCCGAGAGGGCGTTCATGTCGAGGGCGGTCATGCTCCCGCTGCCCGAGGCGTAGAGGGTGTCGCCGGCGACGGCCAGGCGGTGCTTACCCACGAGCTGGAATCTGGAACTCCCATTGCGGGCGTGCCACGCCATCAGGCCGTCGCCCGGTGCGGGGGCGGCCTCTCCGATTCGGATGTCAATGTCGGGTCCACCGGGGTGACGGGCGCAGAAGACGAGGTTGTCCGCCACGGTGGCCCAGCTCCCGCCATTGTGCTTGTTCTCGGCGGCCCAGTAGTAGAGGAATCTGCCCGTCTGGCGGTCGAAGCCGGCCGGCACGCTGCGGCCGGTGGGCACGAGCAAGGTGTCGCCGGCGGCGAGCACATATCCCTGGGGCGCCACGCCAGCCATGGCCTCGGCGCCGGGGTGGGGGAGCTTCATGTAGATGCTGCCGCTGGTGCCGTTGCGCCAGACGACCTCACCGGTGTCGGCGCGCACGGCGCAAACGAACACGCCCTCGGAGGGCCAGGTTCCGGCGACGAAGTAGACGACGCCATCGTCCACCAGCACGCCGCTGCGCAGGGGCCAGCGGGAGATGATGCGGCCGTTGCCCAGCAGGCGGTCGCCACGCGGGCCGCCGCGCAGCTTCCACAGCAGCTTGCCCTGGGCGGCGGACAGGCAGTAGAGGTACCCGTCATCGGAGACGACGAAGAGGCGGTCCTGCCAGACCGTGGGCGCAAAGCGCACGGGGCCGTCGGTGAAGAAGGACCAGCGCTCCTGGCCGGTGGCCAGATCGAGCGCGTACACCTTGCAGTCTGCCGAGGAGCCGAAGTAGACGAGGCCGTCGGCCACGGCCACCTGGTGGGCGTAGTCGAAGTCGAGCCGGTTGAGCTCCTTGCCGGGCTCCGGCCAGGCCGGCTGGGGGGGCTGCTTGGGGCGGTAGACCCACTGAAGGTGAAGAGGAGCGGCCAACTGCTCGTCCGTCACGCCGCTGCGGCCGGCGTCGTGGCGATAGGTTGGCCAGTCGGCGGACGCAGCGGGGCTGGCGGCGAGGGATATGGTGAGCAATGCGACCAGGACGGCCGACGAGAGGACTCGGGAGGGCATTGCTGTGCCCCTTTCCGGGGAAGGTCCACGTGTGCGCGTCTCGACGGCAGGCGCGTCAATGACCTCGCCTTCGCCGTGGCGGCTCAGGCTACCTGCCGGTTCGGACGCGCCACACCGTGGCCAGTCTATCGGACGAAGGCATCGCTCCACAGTGAGGCGAAGCACAGGGAATGGCCTGTAACGGCCCAGAGGGCATTACGGAGGTTCTCGACATGGGGCTGCAACTGAGCTGGGTCTGCATGGCGGCGCTGATTATGCTGTGTGTGGCGGCCGTTCCGCCGGCCGCCGCTGACGGCAAGCGCAAGGCCGACTTCTACGTCTCGACCAAGGGCAACGACGCGTGGTCGGGGAGGCGGGCGACGCCCAACAAGGCGGGGACGGACGGGCCGTTCGCCACGCTCACGCGGGCCAGAGACGCCCTCCGAACCGAGCGGCGGGAGGCCGATCGCCCGTATACCGTGCGCATTCGAGGAGGGGTCTATCGCCTGGACGAGCCAGTGGTGTTCGCCCCGGAGGACTCCGGCACCGAGCAAGGGCCGGTCGCGTACGTGGCATACGGTCGCGAGAGGCCCATCTTCAGCGGCGGGCGGGCGATTGCCGGGTGGAAGCGGGGTGAGGGAGAGATCTGGACGGTCGAGCTGCCCGAGGTGCGAGCGGGCGAGTGGTACTTCCAGCAGCTGTTCGTCAATGGCGAGCGCCGGACGCGAGCGCGCACGCCCAACGAAGGCTATCTGCGCACGGCCGGCCCCCTGCCGGAGATCGGGAACCCGCGCGCCGACCGCAGGAACCGAGAAGCCAAGATGGGCTTCACCTACCGCGAGGGTGATCTGAGCAGGTGGGACGGCCTGGAGGACGTCAATCTGTTCGTGTACCACTCCTGGACGGCGTCGCTGCACTGGATTGAGTCGCTGGACGCGGGCGCCCGCACCGTCCGGTTCACGGCTCCGGCGCACTGGCCCATCGGCTGGTGGGAGAGAGAGCAGCGGTACTACGTGGAGAACTACCTGGAGGCTCTGGACAGTCCGGGCGAGTGGTACCTGGACCGCAGGACGGGCGTGCTGCACTACTGGCCGCTGCCTGGTGAGGACCTGGCCAAGGCCGAGGTGGTGGCGCCGGTGCTGCGGGAGTTGGTGCGCTTCGAGGGCGACCCCGAGGCGGGGGAGTTCGTGGAGCACATCACTCTGAGCGGGCTGTCGTTCCAGCACTGCGACTGGTACGTGGCGGACAAGGGCGAGGCGGACGGCCAGGCGGCCGTGTTCCTGAACGCGGCCGTGTTCGCGCGCGGGGCGCGCCACTGCGCCATCGAGCGCTGCGAGATCGCGCACGTGGGCCAGTATGGCCTGTGGTTAGAGCGCGGTTGCCAGGACAACCGGGTGTTTCACTGTCACATCCACGACCTGGGCGGGGGAGGGGTGCGCATCGGGGAGACGCGCAGCCCGGAGAACGAAGAGGTGGCCTCGCTGCGCAACGTGGTGGACAACAACTTCATCCACGATGGCGGCCACGTGTTTCCGGCGGGGGTGGGCGTGTGGATCGGCCGCAGCAGCCACCACACGGTCTCGCATAATGAGATCTGCGACTTCTACTACACAGGCGTCTCGGTGGGTTGGAGCTGGGGGTATGCGCCCAGCTCGGCCAACCACAACATCATCGAGTACAACCACATCCACCACCTGGGCAAGGGCGTGCTGAGCGACATGGGCGGCATCTACACCCTGGGCGTCTCGCCCGGGACGGTGCTGCGGCACCAGGTGATCCACGACGTCTACTCCTACAGCTACGGCGGGTGGGGCCTGTACACGGATGAGGGCAGCACGGACATCCTACTGGAGAACAACGTCGTCTACAACACCAAGACCGGGGGCTTTCATCAGCACTACGGTCGCGAGAACATCGTGCGCAACAACATCTTCGCCTTCTCGCGGGAGGGGCAGCTCATCCGCACGCGGGAGGAGGAGCACATCTCGTTCACGCTGGAGCGCAACATCGTGCTGTGCGACAACGGGCGGGTGCTGGGCAGCAACTGGAAGAACGGCAACTACCGACTCGACCACAACCTCTACTGGGATACGTCCGAGGAGGGGATCAACTTCAGCGGCGCGTCCTTCGAGGAGTGGCAGGCCCAGGGCAATGACGAGCACTCCATCGTTGAGGATCCCCTGTTCGTCAACGCCGAGGAGTACGATTTCCGCCTGAAGCCCAACTCGCCGGCCGCCAAGATCGGCTTTGAGCCCATTGACACGAGCGAGGTGGGGCTCTACGGAGAGCGGGAATGGGTCAACGCGCCCAAGAAGATCGTGCGGCCGGCGCTGGACGTCCCCGCGCCCGGGTAGCATCGCCAGGGCGGCGGCGCATCCGGCAGGTGACCGCGCGGCACCCGCCGAAGGGTAGGCAGAGGGGCGCCCGGACTGGCCGGGCGTCCTTCCCATCACATCTGAGAGAAGAGGCGAAGAACATGCCACGCATCCCGATCGCTCTCCAGCTCTACTCGGTCCGCAACGACTGCGAGAAGGACTTGCCGGGGACGCTGGCGGCGGTGGCCAAGATGGGGTACGAGGGCGTCGAGTTCGCCGGTTACTACGGCCGCTCGGCGGCGGAGCTGCGGACGATGCTGGACGACCTGGGGCTGAAGGTGGCGGGCACGCACACGGGGCTGGATACGGTGCTGGGCGACGAGCTCAAGCGCACGGTAGAGTTCAACCGAACCATAGGCAACCGGTACCTGGTGGTGCCGGGCCTGCCAGAGGAGCGTCGCAACAGCATCGCGGCCTGGCGGGAGACGGCCGAGCTCTTCAATGAGATCGCCGCGCAGCTGGAGCCCGAGGGCATGCTGACGGGCTACCACAACCACCACATCGAGTTCCCGCCGATGGAGGGCGAGGTGCCCTGGGACGTGTTCTTCAGCAACACGCGGCCGGAGGTCATCATGCAGCTCGACCTGGGGAACGCCATGCACGCCATTGACGACCCAGTGCCGTACCTGGAGAAGTACCCGGGGCGGGCCATAACCGTGCACCTGAAGGAGCACTCGAAGACCAACGACAAGGCCCTGATCGGGGAGGGTGACGTGCGCTGGGACGAGTGCTTCCGCCTGTGCGAGAGCGTGGGCGCGACCGAGTGGTACATCGTGGAGCAGGAGAGCTACGCCTATCCGCCGCTGGAGTGCGTGGAGCGCTGCCTGAAGAGCCTGAAGGAGATGGGCAAGTAGCTCGCGCCCCGGGGAAGGCGGTGAGCCCTTTGGCCGCGACGCCGCTGCTGGCGGGGCTGGTGGTTCTGGTGGCCGCGTGCGCCGCCGCGGGTCAGGACGAGAGAGTCCGTCTGGTGCCGGAGATTGACGGCGACCTCTGGCACATCAGCAATAACCCCGACCTGGGCGAGCTCACCGGCGAGAAGCAGCAGCCCGTAGACCACGCCATCTTCCAGTCCACGGACGGCAAGTGGCACCTGTGGTCGTGCGTGCGGGGGACGAAGATCGGGCGGCTGTTCTTCCACTGGGAGGGCGATTCGCTGGAGCAGGAGTACTGGCGGCCGGTGGGTATAGCCATGCGCGCCGATCGCGCCCGCGGGGAGAGCATCGAGGACTGGGGCGGGCAGGAGTGGCTCCAGGCGCCGCACGTCATCATCAAGGACGGCCTGTACCACATGCTGTATGGCGGGCATCGCTCGGAGACGGGCGAGTCGCAGATCTGCCTCGCTACCTCTGAGGACGGGCGCAGCTTCGAGCGCTATCAAGGCGAGCGGGGCTATAGCCGCCTGTTCATTGGGCCCGGCGAGGCGCGGGACCCGATGGTCATCAAGGTCGGCGAGCAGTACCTGTGCTACTACGCGGGTCACGACACGGGGCAGCGGGAGCCGGGGAAGTTCTACTGCCGGACCTCGACCGATCTGATCCACTGGTCGGAACCGCAGGCGGTGTGCTGGGGCGGCAGCGGGGGGTACGGTGCGTGGCACTGCGAGTGTCCCTTCGTCGTGCACCTGAAGGGCTACTACTACCTGTTCCGCACCAGTCGCTATCGCCCGGCAGTAACCCACGTCTATCGCTCCACGGATCCCTTCGACTTCTGCCTGGATGATGACGCCAAGAAGATCTGCGAGCTGAAGGTGTCCGCGCCGGAGGTCGTGCGGGTGGGTGCTCAGTACTACATCAGCAGCGTTGAGGACCTGTCGGGCGGCATCCAGTTGGGTCGCCTGCGGTGGGTGGCCGACACGGCGAGGCCGGGCGAACGGAAGTGGGGCCAGGGCGGCGAGCAGCCCTGATGTCGCCGCGCGCGTGCCGGCGGGGAGATGAGGGCGACGATGCGCGTAGTTACCTGGACGGCTGCCGTGCTCTTTCTGCTTGGGCCTGCGCACGCAGGCTGGGCGCGGGAGTACGTGGTGGATCAGCAGCATCCGCAGGCCTCGGACGAGAACCCGGGCACGGCGGAGAGGCCGCTTGCGACCATCAACAAGGCGG
>JBHIEF010000063.1:0-20460 GCA_046760465.1 Armatimonadota bacterium
CCGAGCGCGAACTGAGCCCAGAGGGACGGAGGCGATGCCATGCCCAGGCTAATCTGGATGCTCGTTGGCCTGCTGGCGGGCGGGCCGGCTCTTGGCGAGCAGCACTTCCGCTTCGACATCGGCACCAGGGACTCGCCGGTGGCGCAGGGCTGGACCCAGGTGTTGGCCGGCGACGCCTGGGACCCCGGCAAGGGCTATGGCTTCGAGCCGCCGCAGACCCGAGGCTTCCATCAGGTGCTCACCATCCCCCTGATGGACCACACGCGCGACGGCGTGCAGTCCCCGGACGACATGAGCTTCAGGTTCGCCGTGCCCAGGGGCGCCTGGTGGGTCGAGGTGGGCATCGGCCACGGCCGCGAGACGCGCGAGCACATGTACGTGACCGCCAACGGCGTCGAGCTGGCCCACGACGTGACCACTCGCTTCACCTCCTGGGAGGGCTACCCGACCACCTGGGGCGTGGCCGGCGCCGTGCCCGCGCCAGACGGACTCATCACCATCAGCCTGCGCCACCAGGGCCAGGCCAACTGCCTGCTCTACGTGGAAGCCGTCCCCGACGCTGACCGCACTTGGGAAGAGGAGGTCGAGGCCGCCCGGACGCAAGCGACAACGTACGCCCAGCACGTGACCATCAACGCCGTCGTGGGCGCCATCGAACAACAGGACTGGGAGCGCGCCGCCGACATCGTCCGCAACCTCAGCCCCGACTTCCCCAGCCTCGAGGCCGCCGCGCTCATGCTCATCGCCGGCCGCCTGGAGACGGACTATCCCGCCGACGTGCGCATGGTCAGGCGCGCGGAGCGCCTGCTGGAGGCGCTGGCGGCCAAGCGCGAGGCCCCGCCCGGCACCCTCAAGCAGATCAAGCTCGCCCGCAACTTCCTCCGCGGGCGCACGTACGCCAGGGTCGAGGGCTACAGCTTCGTAGCCGCCGAGACCCCCGCCCACGGCAAGCGGGAGTGGATCACCATCGAGCAGATGGGCAAGATCCCGTCGGGGCACCCTCTCTACCACAAGGCCCAGTTCGACATCGGACGCATCCACTACTGGCGCGGCCGCGAGGGCGGCGACCGGGCCGAGTACCAGAAGGCCGAGGAGTACTTCCGCCGCGTGGCCGAGGCGTACCCCGACCACCGCCTGGTGCGCATGTACCTGGGCGAGAAGGTTGACTGGGGCACCGAGTACACCGAGGGCACGGAGGGCGCGCCGCGCTGGGCAGTGCTCCAGCGCGAGGCCCTGTGCCGAGTGCTGGACGTCATCAGCTACTGGGTCAAGCAGCGCCAGGCCCCCAACGGCGAGCTGGGCGGCTGGTGGGGCGATGACTGCGAGATGCTGCGCGACTGGCCCGTCGCCGTCCTGGCCGTGGACGACCAGACCGCGCGCCGCGGCTGGAAGCGCCTGGCCGACGGCATCTGGAGCGAGAGCGGCATCATCGAGAACGGCTTCAACCGCAATCTCAGGGATGTCCAGCACGCCGCCGAACCGACTTCAGACACGCAACCCGTTCTCATCGGCGCCGACTACGGCAATCCCGTCTACGTCGAGCGCTGCATGCAGACCATGAAGTGCATGCGCGACGTGTGGACCGGACTCACCGCGCGAGGCCACCGACACTTCCGCTCCAGCGACATCTCCGCCACCGAGGTCAACCCGGACGCGCCCAACGCGGTGGACCTGCCCTACTGCGCCCGCGCCGTCAAGCCCGGCATGTGGCTGGCTTGGTACAACCACCATCCGGCCGCCACCAAGCTCCTGTGCGAGTGGAGCCAGGCCTGGAACGAGGACGCCATGCGCACCGACAAGGGCAAGCCTCAGGGCGTCCCACCGGCCGCCGTGGCCTTCGCCGGCGACGTCATCGGCGGCTATGGCGACAACTGGTACGAGCCGGGCCTGTACTGGAGCTACTTCAACTTCGCGGGCGGGCTGCACCACCTGTTCGAGCAGATGCTGGCCACCTACGGCCTGACCGGCGACCGCCGGTACGTGGCCGCCCTGGAGAGCTGCCTGGCCCTGGCCGACAAGTGGCACCCCAACTACCCGCAGAGCCCCCAGCCCGGCAGCGAGGCCTGGGCGGTCCTGGCCATGGGCGGGCTTTCGTCTGGCCCCTACAGCAAGTGGCGCATGATGACCGGTGTCCGCGACCACGACGACTACCTACGCGAGCGCGGCGAGCGCTACCTGAGGTTCCTGCTCACCGGCGACAAGAAGATGCTGGAGAGCATCTGCGAGTCCACCATCGCCGGCCTGCGCTACAACTTCGAAATGCTCACCAGCGAAGTGCGCTACACCGACCGCGTGGGCCTGGGGGCCGCCCAGGAGCTGTTCGCCATGTACACCGGCGCGCCTGGGAACCCCACCTACTACCCCGCCTACGCCGTCACCTGGGAGCGCTGCACCAAGCACTTCGCCGCGCTGGTCCTGGAGGCCGACGACACCAAGCTGCGCGTGCTCGCCCACAACTTCCGCCCCCAGCGACGCGAGGTGACCATGCGCCTCTGGCGGTTGGCCCCAGGGACGTACCGGCTGACCGTAGGCCCCGATCGCGACCTCGACGACCACCCGGACGCGGTCACCCTCGAACGCGAGGTCCAGGTCCGCGAGCGCGGCCAGCGCGTCGCTGTGGACCTGCCCTCGCGCGAGCTACAGGCCATCGAGCTGACCCAGCTCGCCGCGGGCGAGCCGCTCCCGGAGCTGGCCCCTGACCTCGCCCTCGGCCACGGCGACCTCCGCGTGACCGCCATCCGGGACCGCCCTGGCTGGCTGCGGGCGACCATCACTGTCCACAACATCGGCAGCGCCCAGGCGCCCCGGGGCGCCGTCATCGTCAACTGGGCTGATGCACTCCCCTCGGACCCGCCGCTGGGCGTGGTCGTCTTCGGTTCCGTCCCGGCTCCACTCGACCTCGATCCGAAGACCGCCACGGCCAGGCTGGACTTCGAGCGGCCCGGCCGCGACCGCACCTTGCTGGCAACCGCGCGCCTGACTGGCCCCGACGCCCCGCGCGAGATCACGCTGGAGAACAACCGCCATCGCTTGCAGGTGAAGGCAACGGCGGGCACGAAGTAGCGAGGCGAGGGCTATGAGAAGCAAGAGCAAGCACTCATCTCGACCGCAGATGAGGCAGTCGGCAGTGGGGCCCACGCGTCGTGCCTGGCGCCGTCCAGTCCTGCTGCGGCTTCACTACCTGAGCGACAACGCGCCCCGCACGTCCTCGTAGATGTAGCCCACCGCCCTATCGCCGTTCCGTGGCCGGCACAGGGATGACAGAGGGTGAGCAGCCATGCTGCGCCTGCTGCGACTGTTAGTGGTGCTTGCCGTAGCCGCCGTGACCGTACTGGCCGCGGGATGCGGCAGTGGCCCATCAGGCGTCTCACGGGGCCGTCTGACGGCGTCAGTGCAGTTCCCCGAGCGCGTAGTCCCAGCCCAGGTGGGCGGCCGAGTCGTTCCCGAGGGGGCCGACCTGGTAGTGGTAGTGGTGCGCACGCCCTCTGGCGACGAGCTGGGCAGTGTCGAGCTGGAGCGGACCCTTCCCCCACAGCCAATCTCAGCAATTCCCGGAGGGGCGGCAGTGCAGCCCGCCGAGGGAGTATCCGGCACCATTGCCAACCTGCCGCTCGGACCGGCCGTGGTGCAGGCCGACGCCTACCCAGACTCCGGGCCGGTGGCGGCCGGCACCCGGGCGGCCCAGCGCCCGCCCTCCCTGGCCCGCGCGGTGACCCAGGTCAACATCGGCCCGGGCGACAACCGCCTCGAAATGGCCCTGGAGTCGCGGGCGGCGGTGGTGGAGGTGACGCCGGGGGCGGCGGCCGTCAAGGTGGGAGACTGGCAGCAGTTCCTGGCGACCGCCAAGGATGAGGACGGCGCCATCCTGCTGGGCGCCACCTTCGACTGGACTTGCCTCCATCCGGCCTACGCTCAAGTGGACGCCAACGGGCTGGCCGAGGGGCTAAGCCCGGGCGTCGCCACCATCGAGGCGCGTGAACGGGCCTCGGCGATCGCGGGGCAAGCACAGCTCACCGTGGAACCACGCGTCGGCGATTGCGGCGGGCAGTCCGGCTTCTGGGGCTACGTTACGGATCAGGGTGGCGCCCCCGTGGCGGACGTCCTGGTGGGCTGTTCCGACGGCCAGACCCTGTGGATGACGACATCGGCCCAAGATGGCTCCTACCAGATGACCGGCATACCCCTTGGCGCTAGAGTGCTTTCCTTCGACAAAGACGGGTACGAGACCACCCACGTGGCCTCGGCCATCGCCAACGCCACCGACTGCGTGCGCGTAGACGCCGTGCTCGCCACCTCGGCGGCGCAGTGCCCCAATGACCTCCCGCAGTTCAGCCTCAACCCGCCCAGTGTAGACCAGGTGGCCGGCAACGCCACCATCAGCGGCGTCATCAGCAACCTCGACTCCGGCACCGCCGTGCTGGTGCTCAACGGCTCTGAGACCATCATCCCGGTCGCCGGGAATGGATCGTTCTCAGCACTCGTCTTCCTGAACACGGGCCAGAACGCGATCGTCATTCGCGCCTCCAACTGCCGCGGCAACGCACTGAGCACGCCCATGTACGTGCAGTTCACCGGTCAGTTCGTCTTCCGCGTAACGCTCACTTGGGACGTCGCCACCGACATGGACCTGCACCTGTGGGCGCCCGGCAGTGCCGGCGGCACGCAGCACTGCTGCTATTGGAACATGAGCGTGGACGCTGGCGGGCTCGACATTGACGACACGTACGGGTATGGTCCCGAGAACTTCACGGCCGACACCATCGTCCCCGGCCGCTATGCCGTGGCCGTCAACTACTACTCGGGCAGCCCCTCCGTGGGCTGCAGCATCCGGGTGACCGTTCCGGGCCAGCCCGCCACGGACTTCGGGCCGTACGCTCTCACCCTGTCCAACTACGAGTCCGACTACCCGGTGAGTGTCAGTACGCCCTCGTGGTGGCGTGCGACGGACCTTCAGGTCGCAGCCAACGGCGACGTGACCATCGTGCCTGCCGACACCAGCGTTCCCTACGCAGCGGCCCTCGGCGGCCTCCTGCCGCGCCAACTGCGCGAGCTCAAGAACAGGTGAGCGTGAATGCAGACGATCATCGCCGTATCCGCACTGCTTGGGGCCTGTGCAGCGCTGTCCGCCGCGCCCGCCTTCGACGAGCGACCGGCCGGCGAGCGCGAGTGGGGCTTCCGCCCGGCCGACGGGACCCAGGTGCGGCGCAACCCGCCGCCCTTCGTCTGGCGACCGCAGCAGGACGCCGCCGGCTACCTGCTCCAATGCTCGCGCAGGCAGGACTTCCGGCGAGTCCAGTACGAACGCGGGGGCATCGAGCTCAACGCCTTCTGCCCGCCCGTCACCCTCAAGCCCGGCAAGTGGTTTTGGCGCGTGTGCTTCGTGACCGGCGACGGCGAGCGCTCGGGCTGGAGCACGCCCCGGCAGTTCGACATACCCAACTCCGCAGTGCGACTCCCTCGACCGACGGACGAGGAGCTGTTCGCACGCATCCCGGCCCATCCCCGCCTCTTCTTCCGACCCGAGGACCTTCCCAGGCTCCGTGAGCAGGCCAACGGCGGCCTCAAGGACCGCCGCGACGCGCTGGTGGCCGAGTGCGAGAAGCTGCTCAGAGACCCCCCCGACGCCTCCGAGCCGCCCAAGTACCCGGAGGGCGTCAAGCGCCTCAGCCAGGAGTGGAAGAGGATCTGGTGGGGCAACCGCGTGCGCACCATCGCCGTGACCAATGGCGCCGCCACGCTGGCCTTCACCTACCTCCTGACCGAGGACGAACGCTACGCGGCCGAGGCCCGCCGGCTGCTGCTGGCGGCCTGCACCTGGGACCCCAAGGGCGCCACTGGCTACCGCTACAACGACGAGGCAGGGATGCCGGCCGCCTACTACACGGCCCGCGCCTACACCTGGCTGCACGACTACCTGTCGGAAGAGGATCGGCAGGCCGTCCGCACTGTCATGGCCGTGCGCGGCAAGGAGATCTACGACCACCTGCGCGGCAAGCACCACACCTGGAAGCCCTACGACAGCCACGCCAACCGCGCCTGGCACTGGCTGGGCGAGGTGGGCATTGCCTTCCACGGCGAGCTTCCCGAGGCGCGGGACTGGATCAGCTTCGCCATGACCGTCTTCTTCACCGTCTACCCGGCCTGGAACGACGAGGACGGCGGCTGGCACGAGGGCGTGGCCTATTGGAGCGGCTACGTCAACCGCGTGACCTGGTGGCTGGACGTGATGCGCGCCTGCTTCGATATTGACGGCTACGAGCTGCCCTACTTCAGCCAGGCCGGCGACCTCCCGCTCTACGCCATGCCGCCCGGCACGGAGTACGGCGGCTTTGCGGACGGCGCCCCACGCCAGCGCCCCAGCCGCATCCGCGGCCTCATGACCGTCCTGGCCCGCCACGCCGGCAACCGCTATTGGCAATGGTACGCCGAGCAGGCGGGCGGCGCCGACCTGGGCGACGGATACATCGGCTTCCTGCGCGCCGGCCTGCCCGAGGTCAAGCCCAAGCCCCCCACCGACCTCCCCTCCTCCAAGCTCTTCCGCGGCACGGGCCTGGCCGTCATGCACAGCGACCTGGTGGACCGCGGCAGGGACGTCCAGTTCACCCTCAAAGCCGACCCGCTCGGCACCCAGAGCCACGGCTACGAGGCGCAGAACGCCTTCCTGCTGATCGCCTACGGCCGGCCGCTGCTCATCCGCACTGGCCAGCGCGACATCCACGGCTCGCCCCACCACACGCAGTACCAGTGGCACACCAAGTCGGTGAACTCGATCCTGGTCAACGGCGAGGGCCAGCGCAGGCACAGCATGTTGGCGCGCGGCGAGGTGACGCACTTCGCCACCTCGCCCGACTTCGACTACGCGGTGGGCGAGGCCGCTGAGGCCTACGAGGGCAGGCTGGAGCGCTTCACGCGCACGGTGCTGTTCGTCAAACCCGAGGCCATCGTCATCTGGGACGTACTGAGGGCTCCCGAGCCGGCCACCTTCCAGTGGCTGCTGCACGCGCCCCAGCCCTTCGCCCTGCACCCCTCGGCCGCAGGCGTGCGCAACGGCGAGGCGGCCGTCGAGGTCACCTGGCTGGTGCCACAGGGCCTCAAGCTGACCCAGACCGAGGGCTTCGACCCGGCTCCGGTCGGCATAGAGCTGGAGCAGTACCACCTGACCGCGGAGACCACCGAGAAAGCCCGGCAAGTGGAGTTCGTGACGGTTCTACAGCCACACAGGACCCAGGAGCCAGCGCCCCCCGCCCCTACTGCGCAGGCTCATGACTGGGGCACCAGCGTACGGGTGCCGCTACGCGAGGGCGCGGTCGAGGTGGCCCTCAGCGACTCGGGCGCCGCCGCGGCCGAGTACGGCCTGGCCGGAGAGCCGCGCGTGCTCGCCCGCCGCCTGGACGCGGCCGGGAAGCTCCTCGACCGCTTCACCTCGCCCGACTGAGACACGCCGCCGGCCCCTTCAAGCCCATCGGTCCCCATCGCCCGCCCCCCATCGGGCATCTGCGCCGCGCCGTGGCCGCCGGCTGGCAGGCGCGGCACAAGCCGCCCCATCACGCCACCGACTCAGCGCTTACGGGCGAGCGGAAGTAACGCCGCCGGAAGAACAGGGCGACGTTGACCAGCCCGATGAGCACCGGCACCTCCACCAATGGCCCGATGACGGTCGCAAAGGCCTGAGGGGACTCGATCCCAAAGACGGCCACTGCTACGGCGATGGCCAGCTCGAAGTCGTTGCTGGCCGCCGTGAGCCCGGTGGTCGCCGTCTGACTGTAGCCCGCGCGCGTCTTCGCCGCCAGGTAGAACGTTTGCAGGAACATGAAGACGAAGTAGATGACCAGCGGGATGGCCACCCTCACCACGTCCAGCGGGATGGTGACGATGTACTCGCCCTTGAGCGAGAACATGACCACGATGGTGAACAGCAGCGCCACCAGCGTAATGGGACTGATGCGCGGGATGAACCGCTGCTCGTACCAGTCCCGCCCCTTGGCGGCGAGCAGGCTGAAACGGGTGATGAGGCCGGCCAGGAAGGGAATGCCCAGGTAGATGAACACGCTCTTGGCGATCTCTGCCATGGACACCTCCACCACAGCCCCCTTCAGCCCAAACCACGTCGGCAGGATCGTGATGAAGATGTAGGCATACACGGAGTAGAAGAGCACCTGAAACACGGCGTTGAAGGCGACCAATCCCGCCGCCAGGTCCCGGTCCCCGTCGGCCAGGTCGTTCCACACCAGCACCATGGCGATGCAGCGCGCCAGGCCGACCAGGATTACGCCCACCATATACTCGGGGTGACCCCGCAGCAGCACGATGGCCAGCAGGAACATCACGATGGGGCCGACAACCCAGTTCTCGATCAGCGACAGCGCCAGCAGCCGGCGGTTCTGGAAGATGCGCCCGATCTCCTCGTAGCGCACCTTGGCCAGCGGCGGGTACATCATCAGGATGAGCCCGATGGCGATCGGCACGGAAGTGGTGCCGATCTGCGTCAGTTGGTTCAGGGACGCCACGGCGTGCGGCCACAGATACCCGATGCCCACGCCGGCCGCCATGGCCAGGAAGATCCACAGCGTCAGATAGCGGTCCAGAACCGACAGTCGCCGGGCAACGGAATCGTCCATACGGAATCCCCCTGAATCAGTCAGATGGCTTGCAGCAGGAAGTAGATGCCGACGGCGATGACCACAGCGCCGGCACCACGCACGCCAGCGTGTGGTTGCGGGCGTACCACTGGAGCAGCTTGAAGGCCTCGACCCACGCCGTCTTCACCTTCGGATCGGACAGCGGCAGGAAGTACGCCACCACGAATATGGCCAGCAAGCCCCCGCCGATCTTCCACTCTCGGTTCACTGCGATGACTCCATATCGTTGGCCCGCGCCAACTCGACACCTCATGCCAACTCGGCAATGCGCTGAACGCGACACGCGGGGGGGGACAACTCAGGCCGCCGTCTGGCAGCGCGCGGCCACTCGGGCCTCGGCATCCTCTTCCGGCGCCTGTCGCGCCGCCCTGGCCAGGTCCCGGAGCAGAGCCAGGGGTAGTCGCTCCAGCCGGCCCGGGTTCAGGGAGCAGAACACCCACAGCCCCTGCTTGCGGTCGCGCACCAGGCCGGCGTGCTTGAGCACAGCCAGATGTCGCGACACGCCGGACTGCGACAGCTCCGGCAGCCGGTCGCCGATCTCGCACACGCACAGCTCCCGGTGCTGCGACAGCATCTCCACGATCCGCAGCCGGAAGGGGTTGCCCAAGGCGGCGAAGATGTCGCTCAGTTCGTCAAGTTCGTCCGTGTCCATGACAAGGAGTATATCCGGTATTACTCATATAGTCAAGTCGCGTTCGCCACGATGCAGTTGTATGGGGTTGGGCCGGTGCGACCGCCCTACGCCAGCACCCCGCCCACGGCAGGCCCTCCTCGCACAGCTCGCTCAGTAGGTCCCGTGGGGGGAGCAGACGCTTCTGGCCTGGCTCCTCCTCCACGCTGAGGCCGCACTCAGGAGCGATCAGATGTCTGCGCGCCCAGCAGTCCGCCGTCCTTGGCCCACTCGTAGCCCTCTTCCCACGCCTGGTCGGCCAGCGCCCCGTGTCTCGCGGCATAGTCGTCCAGAGCCGCCGCACAGCCACGGAGCAGGGCCTCGCCGCCGCCATCGGTGGAGCACGCGCCGTGCCGCCCCACCGCCTCCCGCAACACGTGGGGGTTATCTATGATCATGCACGGGCGCAGCAGGTTGTCATGGTAGGGGATCTGCCCGCGAATGTGCCGGAAGAACTCCGAGTTTAGGCAATCCGCCAGGGGCTTGTCCCGGACGTTGTCCACGGAGAAGTGCACAAAGACGCAGGGCTCTACGTCGCCGCGGTTGTTGATGTGGCAGTAGACCTTGCCCCCGGCCATGCACCCGCCCACCAGCGGGCCATCATCCCAGAAATCCGCCACGAAGACGGGCCGCGTGCGCCTGACCTCCAGCGCCATCTGCCGGCACCGGCGCCGCTGCTCGGGGGTGGGCATCAGTTCCAGATCCGGCTTCCGACCGATGGGGATGTAGATGAACATCCAGCCGAAGTAGCAGCCCTGCTCGATTAGGAAGTCAACGTAGTCCAGGCTGGCCAGCAGGTCTGCGTTGTGCCGCGTCACGGTCCCCGAGAAGCCGAAGATGCCCCCACGCTCCCGCAGCTCCCGCATGGCCGTCATGATCCGCTCCCAGGTGCCTGGGCCGCGGCGGCCGTCGGTCTGCTCCTGGTAGCCCTCCACGCTGATGGCCGGGTACACATTGCCCAGCTCCACCAGACGCTCCGCCATCTGCGCGTCAATCAGCGTGCCGTTGGTGTAGACGTGGAAAACGCAGTCGGCGTGCGTCTGGGCCAGCGTCAGCAGGTCCGGCCGCAGGAGAGGCTCCCCGCCGGAGATGGTGAAGAAGTGGATGCCCAGCTCCTTGGCCTCACGGATGATGCGATCGAACAGCTCTGGCTCCAGTTCTTCCTGCTTGGAGTAAGCCCCCGAGTAGCAGCCATAGCAGTTGAGGTTGCAGCGCATGGTGGGACTGATGACCAGCAGCTGCGGCGGGCGGAAGCCCAACTCCTCGGACACGACTTGGCGCCGTTTCTCCCCCAGCCAGGAGTTGCGCACAAACAGATTGGCGACCAGCTTGTCCCGGCAGTTGGGATGAGCTTCGTTGAGGACCCGTTGGGCCAGATGCAGGGCCGGGTGCCCGTTCTTGAACAGCTCGCCCAGCCAACGAATGTGCTCCTTCTGGCGCTCGGCGGGCGCGATCTTCTCGGCCTGGCGAGCCAGCCATAGCGCCTTGCGATCCGTTTCCGAGGCCAGAAGGGACAGTAGGCCGTGCACGGCCTTGTCCGTGGCATACTGCCTGGCAACCTGAGACAGCCTCACCCTCATCAGGCATACGCCTCCCCTGGACGTACTCGCCTTCCACCTCGACGCCGCCGACTCCTGCCCCGCGGCAGCCCCTTGCACCGCCGCGGGCCGCCGCCCCGTCCACGCCCAGAAGCGGGCTCAACAGGCGCTTGCCGCCCCGTCCGGCAGCAACACCCCGCTCTCCGCCAGGACCTCGTCGCACAGCTCGGTCAGCAGGCCGAGGTCATCCGCCAGGTCGAGGACCGTGTAGCGGCTGCGGATGTCGCGCGCGTGCACGAAGGCCGCCCGCAGCTCATCCTCCGAGAGGCCCAACTCGGCTATCGTGGTCGGCGCCCCACCTGCCAGCAGCGCCGCGCGCAGCTCGGCGTGGGGGCGCAGGATGCTGTCCAGTTCAGCCCAGAAGCCCTCAGGGTCGGCCAACAGCTGCCGAAGATAGTCGCCCACCTCTTCCCGCGAGGCGTACTTCCCCCGCAGCTCCTCCACGATCAGCCCCGCCGTCGCCTCTCCCACCACGGGCGCGAAGTGCTCTCGCGACTCCTCGGCCACGGCGTCGAAGCTCGGCCGCCGCGCCAGCACCTCGCCCAAGTCAACGCTGGGCAGCCGCTCCCGCAGGTTCTCGTATAGCGCTGCGCACACCAGCGTCCCCACCCCGGCCTGCCGCCCGTGCAGATCGTGCCGTCGGCCGTAGGCGGGCGCGGTCATGTCCCAGTAGTGCGAGATCAGGTGCTCTCCGCCCGACGCCGGCGCCGACGAACCGGCCATCGCCATGGAAATACCCGACTGGATCAGCGCGGCCGTAAGCAACCCTACAGCCTCCGGCTGCCGGGCCCGGATGGCGGCCGCGTTCGCGCGGCACTGCGCCTCCGCGTCCTCGACCACGCTGACCGGCTCCTGGCAGAAGTACTCCCCCCGCAGCAAGTGCGCCATCTTCCAGTCGGCGCTGCTGCACGACTTGGACAACAGGTCGGCATATCCCGCCGCGATCATCTCCGGCGGCGCCGCGCACAAGACGTCCAGGTCCGCGAGGACGGCGGCGGGTGGCTCGGCGGGGAGGGTGCGCTTCACGCCCGCCACGGAGATGGCCGCTATGGCCGAGGGGTATCCGTTCATCGAGGGCGCCGTGGCCACCGCCACGTACGGCACCCCCTCCCGCCAGCAGGCCAGCTTCACCACATCGTTGATGGTGCCCGCGCCAACGGCAACGGCGAAGCGCGCTCCCTCGCGCAGAGCCGACGCCACCTGCTCGGTCGCGTCGTCGCTCGCCTCGACTGCCTGCGCCGGGTGCTCGGGCTCGAGGAGCAACTCCGAGGGGGCAAGTCCACCATCGGCGGCGATTTCCAGGACTGCCTCTCCCGCGGCGCCCCGCGTGTTGGCGTCAGCAACCACCAGGCACGGCCCGCTCAGGCCGAGCCCACGAGTCACTTCGGGCACTTGGGCAATGGCCCCCGACTCGAGGATGGCCTCGCGCGTGGGCACCACATGCCGCCGGCCGCAGGCGCAGGGCCGGTCCATGTCCAGGAGGGACTGCAAAGCGGCGACCGCGTCTGTCTCGGGCATCATCGTGACGGTCAGAGCAGTACCTGGCGACGCAACGACGCTCTACTCCCCCCGTCATTCTGAGCGACCGGAGGGAGCGAAGAATCTCGCCTCTGGCGTGTGCGCACATGGCCCGCAACGAGATTCTCCGCCGCTCCGCGCCTCAGAATGACACCGCGTGGCTGCTCTACTGCTCCCCCAGGGAGATCTTATCCTCGGGCCGATAGGGGCACTTGATGAAGATGATGCGCGTGTCGCCGTCCGAGTCGTTGACGATGTTGTGCGCCTCCCCCGGCTCCAGGCGAAACACGTCCCCGGGCGCGACCCGATGCTCGGCATCGTCCACGATCATCTTCGGCGTCCCGCTCTCGAAGTAGAAGGTCTCCTCCACCTCCGCGTGCTTGTGAGGGCCCAGCTCCTGGCCCGGCTTGAAGACGATGACGCCCCACTCCAGATGCGGCCCACGCAGGAAGTACTTGGGCCCGTGGTCGCCGAAGCGGAACTCGCACTCGTGCTCGTTGATCGTCTCCACGTGATCACCTCTATCCCGAGATGGCCGCCCGCAGCACGGAAACGACATCCGCCTCCGTGACCGGGCGAGGATTGTGCTTGGTCGAGCCCGAGGACAGCGTGGGCTCGATCATGTGCGGTATGTCGTCTTCGCTGGCCCCGAAGTCCGACAGGGGCGCCGCCGCGCCGAGCTCTCGGCCCAGCTCCTCCACCCAGGCGAGCAGCGAGCGCGCGCCCCGGGCATCCTCGCCGGCGTCCAGGCCCAGGTCACCCGCTAGCAGGGCGTACCTCGGCGCCGCCGCCTCGAGGTTCAGGCGCATGACGTGCGGCAGCAGAATGGCGCAGGCCAGCCCGTGCGGGATGTGGTAGGCCGCGCCCACCGGATGCGCCAGCCCATGCACTAAGCCCAGCCGCGCGCTGGCCAGCGCCATGCCCGCCATCAGGCTGCCCAGGGCCACTTCCTCGCGCGCGGCGAGGTCGGAGCCGTCAGCGTACGCCTGGCGGAGCGACCCCGCGATGCGACGCACCCCGTCGCGCGCCAGCAGGTCGCTGATCGGGTTGGCACCCTTGGAGGTGTAGCTCTCGATGGCCTGCGTCAGGGCGTCGAGGCCGCTGTGAGCGGTGATCTCGGGCGGCATGTTGACGGTCAGCTCGGGGTCCACGATGGCGACCTTTGGCATCAGGTCGCCCCCGCGGATGCTGGCCTTCACGCCGGTCTCGGGGTTCGTGAGCACCGAGTTCGGCGTCACCTCGGACCCCGTGCCCGAGGTCGTGGGCGCGGCGATGATGGGCACGCCGGGGGCGGTAATCTCCCGGCCCGAGTGATAGACTTCCGTGGGCGCCTGCTCGTGCGCCAGGGCCCCAATCGCCTTCCCCACGTCCAGCACACTGCCGCCGCCAATGGCCACCACCACGCGACACGAGCCCGCCCGGAGGGCTTCCCTGCCCTCGTCCACGGTCTTGATGGACGGTTCCGGCTCCACGCCATCGAACACGGTCGCCTCGACAGCCGCCTCCTGGAGGTGGCCGACGATCGCCTCCAGGTTGCCCGACTCGCGCAGGGAGCTGCCGCCGGTGACGACGAGGGCGCGGTCGCCGAGGGCGGCGGCCTGCTCGCCCACCTGTGCGATCGTGCCGCAGCCGAACAGGATCTTGCCGGGGGCTAGTAACCGGAAGGAGTCGGTACGGGGCATCGTGGCGGGCAGGTTCGCCGAGCCATTCTGCGAGACCTGCCGGAGTGCGACGGGCGGGGGCGAAGGCTCAGCGCCTCAAAGCCACGATCAGGCCGGCTTTGTCCGTGTCGGACATCCCCAGCTTTGACTTCATGCCGGCCTCGGCGATCTCGAAGCCCGCGCCCGCTATGGCCTCGGCCATGTTCTTGACGGTCGTGATCCGCAGGCAGTCCACGCCCCGGAAGGTCTGCCTGCGCCCCTCACGAGTCACCACGTAGACGTGCACGTCCGTGGCGCTGCGCCGGCCGCCGTCCACCTTCATGCGGTGCAGCGTCTCCACCCTCACGCCGTCGCGCTCCGCGCACTCCCGCCAGGTGGCGTTCCACTCCCGTACCGGCCCGTAGTCGAAGAAGTCCACCAACAGCACGCCGCCCGGCACCAGCGCCCGTCGCACGCCCGCGAGGGCCGAGCCCAGGTCGTCGCCCACCATGTAGTTGACCGTGTGGTTCAGGCACACGGCCGCGTCGAAGGCGGCGCCGAAGCACAGATGCCGGATGTCGCAGCACAGGACGGTGGCCTCCCGGCGCCGCGCCAGCCGCTGTCTCGCCTTCCTCAGCAGGGGCACGGAGGTATCCGCGCCCACGACCCGGTAGCCCGCCCGCACCAGGCGCAGGGCGTGCTGGCCGGTGGCGCAGCCCAGGTCCAGAACGCGCCCCGCCCCCACGCCCCACTTGCGCAGGCGCTCGGTGACGAAGCGCGACTGGCCCTCGTAGTCTATGTACTCCTGGTTGATGAAGTCGTACAGCCCCGCCAGGGGGCCGTACTCTACCTGGCTCATGCTCGTGGGCCTCGTTTCCGGTTCCGAGGAAAGAAGTCCTGTTCGCTTTGCATCATCGGTAGCGGGCGATCACCGTGCGCGCGTCACTTGACAGCCCACGGGAGTCTGTGTTAGCGTTCGTCCACTGCACCTTGTGACGGGGGCCGGGAGCGTCCGGCCCCGAATGCGACAGGCGCGGATGGGGAGGAGTAGGCAGTGCGGCCCGTTGCCGCGGGCCGCCGGCGGGCTCAGCGAGCCGGCGTAAGGTGTGAGGACCGGCGCCCGACCCCTGCCGAACGTCGCCCCGGAGCCCCTCGGCCCAAATGCCAGTAAGCCGAGGCGTCCGACGCGCGTTACAGCGTCCACGAGTGGCCTCGCGACTCCGCGGAGTTGCTGAGGCAAATCGGGTGGTACCGCGAGGACTTACAAGCCCCTCGTCCCAATATGGGCGAGGGGCTTTTGCGTACGCGCCGGCCCAGAGCTGGCGCGGGAGGAGACGCCTACCATGCGCAGCGACCTAGTCAAGCAGGGCCCGGCCCGCATGCCCGCACGGGCGCTGTTGAAGGCCTCGGGCCTGGGCGACCGGCACCTGGAGAAGCCCTTCATCGGCCTGTGCAGCAGCTTCACCGACCTGGTGCCCGGCCATGTCGGCATGAGGGAGCTCGAGCGCGACATCGAGCGCGGCATCGCCGCCGGCGGCGGCGTGGGCTTCATCTTCTGCGTGCCCGGCATCTGCGACGGCATCGCCATGGGCCACATCGGCATGCACTACTCCCTGGCCTCCCGCGAGCTGATCGCCGACATGGTGGAGTCCATCGCCGAGGCCCACCAGCTCGACGGCCTGGTCCTGCTGACCAACTGCGACAAGATCACGCCCGGCATGTTGATGGCCGCCGGCCGCCTGGACATCCCGGCCATCGTGGTCACCGCCGGCCCCATGCTGTCGGGGCGCTGGCGCGGGCAGCGGCTGTCCCTGGTGCGCGACACCTTCGAGGCCGTCGGCCGCCTCCAGGCGGGCACCATGGACGAGCGGGAGTTCGCCGAGATCGAGGCCTGCGCCTGTCCCGGCGTGGGCTCCTGTCAGGGACTGTACACGGCCAACACCATGGCCTGCATCACCGAAGCCATGGGCATGTCGCTGCCCGGCTGCGGCACCGAGCTGGCCGGCCTGGCCGAGAAGCGCCGCATCGCCTACGACAGTGGCGAGCGCATCGTACGTCTGGTGGAGGATAACGTGACGGCCCGCAAGATAATGACCGAGGCGGGCTTCCGCAACGGCATCCGCGTGGACATGGCCCTGGGCGGGTCCACCAACACCTGCCTGCACCTCCCCGCCATCGCCCACGAGACGGGCGCCGGCATTGGCCTCCAGGTCTTCAACGAGATCAGCGCCCAGACGCCACACCTGACCAACATCCGCCCCGGCGGCGAGTACTTCATGGAGGACCTGAACTGGGCCGGCGGCATCCCGGCCGTGCTCAACCGCATCCAGGACCTGCTCGAGGACAACCCGACCGTCGCCGGACGCTCCATCAAGGACATCGCCGCAGCCGGGGAGGTCACCGACGAGGAGGTCATCCGACCGCTGGACAGGGCCTATCATGAGCAGGGCGGCATCGCCGTCCTGTACGGCTCCCTGGCCCCCGACGGCTGCGTCGTGAAGAGCTCGGCCGTTGCCGACGACCTGCTACACCTCGAGGGCCCGGTCACCTGCTTCGACCGCGAGGAGGCGGCTATGGAGGCCGTGATGGGCGGGAAGGTCGCAGCGGGCAGCATCATCATCGTCCGCTACGAGGGCCCGCGGGGCGGGCCCGGCATGCGCGAGTCGCTGTCCCTGACCGCAGCCATACAGGGCGCCGGCCTCAACGACGTGGCCCTCATCAGCGACGGCCGCTTCTCCGGCGGCACGCGGGGCGCGGCCATCGGGCACGTCTCCCCCGAGGCCGCCGACGGCGGCCCCATCGCGCTGGCACAGGACGGCGACCCGGTGGTCATTGACATACCCGGCAAGCGGATTGACCTGCTGGTGGACGAGGACGAGCTGGCTCGGCGCCGCCAGCAGTGGCAGCCGCTGCCGCCCCGCATCACCCGGGGCTGGCTGGGCAGGTACTGCGCCCAGGTGCAGTCGGCCGCCAGTGGGGCGATTCTGAAGGCTTGATCCCTACGTGGGGCGGACATTCGTGTCCGCCACCAACCCCTACGTGGGGCGGACATTCGTGTCCGCCACCAACGGTCGGAGCCGGACAGGAATGTCCGGCCCACGCAAGGCGGACTAGGAGCGGACATATGGCAACCATGAAAGGCGCTGACGCCCTACTGGACATCCTGAAAGAGGAGAAGGTCGAGGTCATCTTCGGCATCTCCGGCGGCGCCGTGATCCCCATCTGCGACGCCTTCTACGACCGCCAGGATGAGTTCCGCTTCATCCTCACGCGCCACGAGCAGGGCGCGGCCTTCATGGCCAACGGCTACGCTCGCTCCACCGGCCGCGTGGGAGTGTGCATGGCCACCTCCGGACCCGGAGCCACCAACCTGGTCACCGGCATCGCCGACGCCTACATGGACTCGGTGCCCGTAGTGGCCCTCACCGGCCAGGTGCGCACCAACGTCATCGGCAAGGACGCCTTCCAGGAGGCCGACACCACCGGCATCACCATGCCCATCACCAAGCACAACTACCTGGTCAAGCACGCCGAGGACCTCTGCCCCACGCTGCGCCACGCCTTCCATATCGCCAAGACGGGCCGCCCCGGGCCCGTGCTGGTGGACCTGCCCGCCGACATCACCATGGGAGAGGTGGAGTTCACCGAGCGCTGCATCGGCAAGCTGCCCGGCTACTCCCCCACCTACAAGGGGCACGCTAAGATGATCCGCCAGGCGGCCAAGATCATCCCCGAGGCCGAGCGGCCGCTCATCTACTACGGCGGCGGCGTGATCAGCTCGGGGGCCTCCGCGGAGCTGCTCGAGTTCGCCGAGACGCTCAAGTGCCCGGTGGTGAACACCCTGCTGGGCAAGGGAGGCTTCCCCGACACGCACGACCAGTCATTGGGCATGTTGGGCATGCACGGCACCTACGCGGCCAACATGGCCATCAGCGACGCCGACCTGATCATCGCCATCGGAGCCCGCTTCGACGACCGCATCACCGGCCGCCTGGACGCCTTCGGGCCCAACCGCGACCCCAACGTCAAGGTCATACACATTGACATTGACCCCGCCGAGATCGGCAAGAGCGTGAAGACCTCCGTGCCCATCGTAGGCGACGTTAAGAACGTGCTGGCCAAGCTCAACGAGGTCATCGAGCCACGCCAGCCGGGCGAGTGGGAGGAGCGATGCTACGCCTGGCGCCAGCAGCACCCGCTGACTTACGAGCGCAACGGGCTGAAGCCCCAGTACGTGATTGAGCAGGCCTACGAGGCCACCAAGGGTGAGGCCATCCTCGCCACCAGCGTGGGCCAGCACCAGATGTGGTCGGCCCAATACTACAAGTGCGACCGACCCCGGCAGTTCCTAAGCTCTGGGGGCCTGGGCGCCATGGGTTTTGGCTTCCCGGCAGCCATCGGCGCCCAGGTGGCGCATCCCGACGCCACCGTGGTGGAGATCGCCGGCGACGGCAGCATACAGATGAACATCCAGGAGTTGGCCACGGCCGTCTACGAGCGCGTGCCCGTGGTCGTCTGCATCATGAACAACGGCTACCTGGGTATGGTGCGACAGTGGCAGGACTTGCTGTTTCACAAGCGCTACCACGCCGTTGACCTGCGCGATCCCGACCACCAGCGCGGCACGTGCCCGGACTTCGCCAAGGTGGCCCAGGCCTACGGCGCCCAGGGCCTTCGCGTCACCAAGCCCGAGGAAGTCAGGCCCGCTCTGGAGAAGGCCCTCCAGAAGCGTGACGGGCCCACCTTCATTGACTTCTGGGTGGAGGAAGAGGAGAACGTGTTCCCCATGATCCCGGTGGGCCAGACCCACAAGGACATGCTGCTGAAGGGCCCGGAGGCATAGCCATGAAACACACCATCTCGACGCTGGTGGAGCACAAGCCCGGTGTGTTGGCGCGCGTCGCCGGCCTGTTCGCCCGCCGGGGCTACAACATTGACAGCCTGGCCGTGGGCACCAGCGAGCGCCCCGACTGCGCGCGCATGACCATCGTGGTCGAGGACGAGGGCGACCGGACCATCCTGGAGCAGATCGGCAAGCAGCTCTACAAGCTGGTGGACGTCATCAAGGTCTACGACCACACCACCGATCCCATCGTCGAGCGCGAGCTGGCCCTGGTCAAGGTGGCCGCCAACCCCCAGACGCGCCCCGACATCATGCAGGTGGCCAACATCTTCCGCGCCGGCATCGTGGACGTGGGCGAGGGCACCGTGATCGTCGAGGTCACCGGCGCCAGCGAGAAGGTGGATGCGCTGCTGCGCCTGCTGGAGCCCTACGGCCTCCAGGAGGTGGTCCGCACCGGCAGAGTGGCCCTGGTCAGGGGCAAGAAGGCGACCTGAGGCGGAAGCGACCCCCGCCCCAGCCCGCGGCGAAGGCGGCCGGGTGAGGGCTACCCCAGCAGCGCTAAGTCGGCACAACCTTGCGAGCGGTACATCGCCGTGGAGGCACTAGACCGAGCCCTGCTCACCCTGGCCTTCGCCGGCCCGCTCCTGGGCCTGGCGATAGGCGCCGGCAGAGGGATACTGCGCGGCGGCCTTGCAGCCAGCAGCAGCAGGGGCCTGGCCGTCGGGCTGATCGGCACGGTCATCTACGGCCTGTGGCGGCTGTTTCTCTACCTGACGCGCTACGATCCGGCCACCGGTTACGTCGGCCTGCACAAGGTGAGCGTGCTCTGTCTTTGTCTGATCATCTTCGTGGCAGTGGGCGCGGGCGTGGGCCTGCTGCTGCGGCTGCTGTTCCAGCCCCGAACGGCCTAGGAGTCGTCTGGGAAGCCGTTTTCACAGCATTGCCAACCCAAGGAGGGCACACAGCATGGCCAAGATCTACTACGACCAGGATGCCGACCTCGACGTCCTCAGGGGCAAGACCATCGCCATCGTCGGCTATGGCATTCAAGGCCGCGGGCAGGCCCTGTGTCTGCGCGACAGCGGGCTCAACGTCGTGGTGGCCGAGCTGCCCGACGCCGGCCCCTGGCAGCAGGCCCAGGAAGACGGCTTCGACCCGCGGGAGACGCCCCAGGCCGCTGAGCAGGCCGACATAATCCAGATCCTGACGCAGGATCACGTTCAGGCTCCCGTCTATGAGAGCCAGATTGCCGAGCACCTGGCCGAGGGCAACGCGCTGGCCTTCTCGCACGGGTTCAACATCCACTTCGAGCAGATCGTCCCCCCGCCCACGGTTGACGTGTTCATGGTGGCCCCCAAGGGACCCGGAGCACTCGTGCGCGAGATGTACAAGCAGGGCGCCGGCGTGCCCGCCCTGTTGGCCATCCATCAGGACCACACCGGCCAGGCCAGGGAGCTGGGGCTGGCCTACGCCAAGGGCCTGGGGGCAACCCGCGTGGGCGTCATCGAGACCACCTTCGCCGAGGAGACCGAGACGGACCTGTTCGGCGAGC
>JBHIEF010000064.1:0-20169 GCA_046760465.1 Armatimonadota bacterium
TTCACGTTACCAGCCCTGTTGTTCCACGTTCTCCGGCTCGGCAGGCGCGGCTGGGGGCGTGGGCGCAGGCGGCGGCCCCACCGCGGGGGCCGATATGGGGGGTTGGAGCTCGTCGCCCAGCCGGCTCCAGTTCAGGGCCACCTGGATGGCTGCCCCCAGCGACAGGAACAGGCCGGCCAGCGCCAGCAGCGCGCCGGCGATGGGCACCAGCGTGGCCCATCCCCAGATGGCAGCCCCGGCCAGCACGACCACCACCAGGTGCGGCTCCTCCTGCCGCCGCCGGAACACCCACGTGCCAACGGCGCAGGAGATGCCCGTGCTGCCCAGCCCGGCGAAGAGCAGGGCGGGAGCGGCCGCGACGCCGGCCAGCGCCTGCCCCGGCTTACCGCCCTGAGACAGTATGCCCATGACCAAGCCCAGCAGACAGAGCCCGCCGAAGCCCCACAGCGCCGTGATGGGCCAGTGGCGCTCGACGGCCACCTGGGCGCGCCGGACGAAGCCAGGAAAGAGCGCCGCCACCGCCACCTGGTAGCTCCAGGACACCAGCATCAGCGCCGGGGCGATGAACAGGGCGGCGATGGCTCCGCCTCTATCGTCGTTCGGCGCCGCCCACGCCTTGGCGCCGGCCGTCAGGAAGACCATCAGGGCGACGAGCGTGGGGCGAAGTGTCGGCCAAGCGGCGCCACGGCGCCGTGCGGTCGGCATCATCGTCCACCTCAGCCACAGGCGGGTGATCACAGCCCCGGGTCTGAGGGGCCGTCCTATTGCTCACTACAGGACGCTGGCGGGACTTGTTTCAGAAGAGGGGCCCGAGGCCTAGGGCCCGGGCTCCGCCGTCTCCTCGGGCGGCTCGGCTGGGGCTGGCTGGCCACGCCCCGACCAGGCCTGAATGGCGGCTCCCAGGCCGGCGACCAGCATAAGCAGCAGCAACACCTGGCCAACACAGGGGATGAGGAAGAGGAAGCTGGTGACCACACTGCCGGCCAGAACGCTCAGCAGCGGGCGAGGCTGGCGCTCGATGCCGTCGCGCAGCACCCAACGCTCGCCGTAGGGCAGCGTGACGCCCGTGGCCCCCACGCAGGCCATCACGACCAGAGCGATCAGCAGCAGCGCGGCCAGGGCCTCGCCGCCCCCGCCCACGGATCCCAGGAGCAGGGCGATGATCACGACCAGGCCCGCCGAGGCCGTGCCCCACAGCAGGGCGTACCCCCGGTGGCTGCCGTAGGCCGCGGCACAGCGCCTGGCAAAGTCGGGCCACACGGTCACCGTCAGCAGGCGCAGCGCGAAGGCCGCGCAGATCACTATCAGGATGACGGCCAGCCACTGACCGTTCTGCTGCTGCTCGGGAGCTGGCGGGGCAACCTCGGGGGCTGAGATGGCCGGGGCGGCCTCCTCGTCCTGAGCGCAGATGGCGAGCGGCGCCATCAGGGCCGCCACTGTCGCGACGCACAGCAATGCCGGAACGCAACGCACCATGCCCATCACCAGCCTTCGGTCGCACGGAGGGCGACGGGGCGGCGGAGGTACAGCACGCCGTTCGCCAGCACCAGCAGACCCAGAGCGCCGTACAGCAGCCCGGGCGGCCATTGGCGTGCGGCCGCCCTGGCCATGTCTCGCAGCGAGTAGGTGGCCTGCGCCCACCAGGTGGCCCCAGTACGTGAGATGGCGGCTGGGGCGTGAAGGGCTCCCTGGTAGGCCTGCTCGCCGGCACGCAGGGCCTCCGTCGGCGAGTCGGGCAGCAGCGCCAGGGCGCTGCCGGCGTCAGCCCCCGCCAGCCACAGCCAGGCTAGGGCTATGAGGGCAGTCGCCAGCGCCAGCGCGGCCGGCGCGGGCCTGGGCCACCACTGGGGCGCAGGCGGCGAGGGCTGGCGCCTGGCGGCGGCGCGCACGCGCGCGGCAACAGCTCGCGCCAGGGCTGGCGGCGGTTCCTCGCTAGGTATCCGCCCCAGAGCCGTGGTGATCGCATCCAGTTCGCGTGCCGCCCTCGCGCAGGCTCGACACTCATTCACGTGCGCCTGGAGCGCCCTCGCCTCGTCGGGCGCCAGCTCGCCCTCGGCCCGCTCCTGCATGAGCTTCTCGAACTTGCGGCAGCTCATTGCCTCCGTCCTACCCTTCGCCTGCATCCTCGAACAGGTGCGCCAGCGACTGTCGCAGCAGGTTCTTGGCTCTGAACAGGTGCGTCTTCACGGTGCCCATGGGCAGTCCCGTGACCTCGGCGATCTCCTCGTACTTCATGCCCTCCACGTGCCGCAGCACGGCCACTGCTCGGTACGTCTCGGGCAAACTCAGCACGGCCCGCTGCACCTCGGTGGTCAGCTCCCGCGCCTCCAGTGCCTGGTCGGGCCCTTGACTCTCCGCCCGGAGCACCACCACGCCCGCCTCAGAGCTATCCCCGTGGTCCACCGGCAGCGCCGGCCGTCGCCCGCGGAGCGCGTTCAGACACAGATTGATGGCGATGCGCAGCAGCCACGGGCGGAAGGCCCTGCCTCGCTCGAAGCGAGTGAGCCGGGAGTAGGCGCGCACGAAGGCGTCTTGCGAAAGGTCGGCCGCCTCGTCCCGGTCGCCCAGCATACGCAGACACACATTGTAGACGGGCCGTTGATGGCGCTGCACCAACTCGTCGAAGGCCCGCAGGTCGCCCTCCAGACACCTCGCCACCAAGTCCGTGTCCGTGCGGGCCATGTGCTCCCCTGCCTGCCGGCAGGCAGGGCCCCTCGCCTCCCAATCCACAGGTATCTACAGCCGGGGCACCGGCGGTGTTTCGCCAAGAGACAGGAATACCGCAGAGCCACCGGCCCAGCCCCGGCAGCGGGCTAGGGCTGGTAGATGGCCCAGGCCACCACGGCCAGGTACAACAGCAGGTTGAGCAGCAGGGGCCAATCGCTCAGCAGCACCCGCTCGGGGCGCCCGCCGGCTTCGCGCTTGTGTATCAGAAACAGGTAGCGGAACACGCCATACGCAACGAAGGGGATGGTGTAGAGGAGCCGGCGTGCCGACTCCTGCCCGAACTTGGCTGCCGTTTCCGGCCACATCGTGTAGAGGCAGTAGCCCACGATCGTGGCCGCCGCCACGATGCCGATCATCTGGTCCAGCATTTGGCCGCTGTAGCTGACCAGGACGGAGCGGTGGTCGGCGGCCTCCACACCCAGGTCTATGAGCTCCTGCCGACGCTTGGCAAAGCCTAGGAACAGAGCCAGCAAGGTGGTGCAGACTAAGAGCCACGGGGAGATGATGACGTCAATCGCGTAGGCCCCGGCCATCGCCCGGATAACGAAGCCGACGGCTACGGCCAGCACATCCACGATGACCAGGCGCTTCAGGAGGAAGTGGTAGCAGATGGTCAGGGCCACGTAAGCCGCGCCGGCATAGAAGAACTGAAGGCCCACGGCCCTGGCCAGCAGCAGGCCGGCCACGGCCAGCAGGGCGCTGGCAGCGGAGGCCGTGTGCAGCGACAGGTCTCCCGAGGCGATGGGGCGTTCCCGCTTCCACGGATGAAGCCTGTCCTCATTTACGTCAACGATGTCGTTCAGCAGGTAGACGGAGCTGGAGAGCAGGCAGAAGATGCCGAAGGCGGCGAGCGTGCGCAGCACGCTGGTGGGCTCGTCGAGCTCCTGCGCGAAGACGAGGGCTGCGAAGACCACCAGGTTCTTCAGCCACTGAGTTGGGCGAGCGGCGACGGCCAGGCTGCGCCAGGTGGCGGCGATGTCAATCGCCCCCCTCGGGCCGCAGCAGCGGGAAGAGGATCACCTCGCGCAGGCTGCTGGCGTCGGCAAGGACCATGGTCAGACGGTCAATGGCCAGCCCCAGGCCCCCCGTGGGCGGCAGCCCGTACTCGAGCGCACGCAGGAAGTCCTCGTCGAGCGGATGGGCGGACTCGTCGCCCGCGGACAGCCTCTTAGCCTGCTCCTCGAAGCGCCGGCGCTGGTCCAGCGGGTCGTTGAGCTCCGTGAAGGCGTTGCCCACCTCCATGCCCCCGATGAAGGGCTCGAAGCGCTCGGCCAGGTGCGGCGCGTCGCGCTTGCGCTTGGCCAGAGGGGAGATGGCAGTCGGGTAGTCCACCACGAAGGTCGGCTCCCATAGGTGGGGCACCACGAAGCGCTCAAAGATGTCGTCAATGGTCTCGGCCAGCAGCGCGTCGTCCTCGACCTCCAGGCCCAGGTCCCTGGCCACCTTGCGCCCCTGCTCGTCGGTATCCGCCCCCGCCAGATCAACGCCCGCGCGCTCCTCGATGGCCTCCAGCAGGCTGATTCGCGGCCAAGGAGGAGTCACGTCCAGCTCGCGACCCCGGAAGGTGAACTTGGGGCCGCCACAGGCAGCCTCGGCCGCCGCGCCGACCAGGGCCTCCACCAGCTCCATCATGTCATTGTAGTCGGCATAGGCCTGGTAGGCCTCCAGCAGCGTGAACTCCGGGTTGTGCTGGCGCGAAATGCCCTCGTTGCGGAACAGGCGCCCGATCTCGTAGACCCGCTCGAAGCCTCCGACCACCAGCCGCTTCAGGTAGAGCTCGGGGGCGATGCGCAGGTACAGGTCGAGGTCCAGGGCGTTGTGATGGGTGGTGAAGGGCCGCGCCCGGGCACCGCCAAACAGCGGCTGCATGATGGGGGTCTCCACCTCGACGAACCCCCGCTCGTCCAGCAGCCGCCGTGCCGCCTTCACGATGTCCGTGCGCTGGCGGAAGATGCGCGCCACCTCCGGATTGACCAGCATATCCACGTAGCGCCGGCGGTAGCGCTGCTCCACGTCGCGCAGCCCGAACCACTCCCGGGGCAGCGGCCGCAGGGCCTTGGCCAGAAGCCGGAACTCCTCCACAGCCACGGTGTCCTCGCCGCGCCGGGTCCGCATCACCTTGCCCCGCACGCCCACAATGTCGCCACGGTCCAGGGCCTTGAAGCCCTCGTACTCCTGCTCGCCGAGCGCCTCGCGGCGGGCGTAGACCTGGATGCTCCCCGAGCCGTCCACCAGGTCGGCGAAACAGAGCTTGCCGTGGTCGCGGAACTCGCGCAACCGGCCGGCGACGCGGACCTCCCGGCCGTCGAGGTGCTCGAAGTCTTCGTGGATCTGCCGCGCCAGGTGAGTACGGTCGTAGCGCCGCGTCTGGAAGGGATCGCGCCCGGCAGCCTGGAGGTCCGCCAGCTTGCGCCGGCGCTGCTCGAACTGGTCGCTTGAGTCGGAATCGGCTCTACTCGTGTCCTCGGGCATGGGCTAACTCGCCGCTGCGGCTGATTGGCGCGCGGCCTGCGCTGCCTGCCGCACGCGCTCAATCCGCTCGTCGCTCACCGTGCGCTCGAAGCTGCGAAAGCCCGCCAGCGCAAACCCGTGCTTCTCGGCCAGTCCCGTTATCTCGCGGACCTTCTCGACCTCGATCTGCCGCCCGAGGGAGTAAGACTCGAAGCGCCCCTCCAGCGCCAGGATCATGGTCTCGGCCATGCACGCGTAAGAGGTCTGCGGCGGGAAGCCGAAGTCGAACCCGAACTCCACCTCGCCGGGCACGGCCACCACCCCGCCCTCGATGACCAGCACGTCGGGCCGGGCCTCCGCCACCTGCCGGCTCACGTCGCGGGGCCGCGCTACGTCGCAGACCACCGACCCCGGCCTCAACGCCTCGGCGGGAACCACGGCCTCGATGGCGCTGGTGACGGCGATGGCGATGTCGGCCTCGCCCAGGGCCTGGCCCAGGTCCGTGTGGGTGCTCACCTGTGCGCCACCGGCCTCGCCCACCTCCGCGGCGACTGCGTCCAGGCGTTCCGGGCTCTGGTCGCACAGGCGCACCTGGCCCACCTCATCAGCCAGCAGCAGCGCGCAGGCTCGGCCGATGGAGCCGCCCGCGCCCAGCACCGCTGCCGCTGCCTGCGCGGGATCGTGACCCAGGCGCTCGGCCGCACGAAGCGCCCCGGTCACGGCCGTGCCCACCGTGTAGCTATTGCCCGTGGTGATGGGGACGTTGGCGCGCTGGGCGATGGTGATTCCGGCATCGCCCACGACGGAGGTGTGCGCGCCCAGGCCCACCACCTGGCAGCCCAGGTCCTCGGCCAGCTTGACCGTCGCCAGGATGCGCTGGTAGCAGCGCTCCTCGGGGTACGTCATGAGCTGGTTCGGAGTCAGCGGGCATCCCACGAAGTGGCCGTCTATCTCCGCGCCCGTCTCCGATCTGATGCCCGTGATGTGGGACACGTGCTTGGGGCTGATCAGGTTCAGCAGCGCCTCCACCCATGAGGACGGCAAGCGATGCGCCAGCGGGTACTTGCGGGCAACGTCGGCCGCCGACAGTGGGTGCAATACGAAGCCGAACGTGTTCACGAGTCTGCCTCGGTCATGGCACAGATCGGCCACGGGCCACGACGCCTCGATCATCGGTCACTCGCGCTGGCCATGATTCCCTTCCGCGCCCTGTTGCCCTGCCTGTCGCAGGAAGCCGGGCGGCCGCGGCGCCTTCAGCTTGTACGGCGCGCCGCAGGCCCAGCACAATGCGTCCGTGCTCACGCGAATGGGCGCGCGGCACTTCCGGCACTGGTGAATGAGCCGGTGTTGACACTGACTGCACTGCCGGTCCTCGTCGCCGCGGCCGACCGCGCCGCACTCGGGATTCTCGCAGACCAGAACGCCCATGCCGTCCCCCACTACGCGCGTGCCTCATCCTCATGGATCAGGCGCAGGCCCTGCAAGACCAGGCCCTCGTCCACGATCTCGATCTCCCGGCAGTGTGGCACGATGAGCCCCGCGTCGCCTCCGGTGGCAATGGCCCGCACCCGGGCCTGCATCTCGTCACGGGTCCTGCGGACCATCTCATCAATCATGCCCGCGAACCCGAGCACGAATCCGCTGTCGAGGCACGCACGCGTGCTCGTGGCTATGGCCCCCGTTGGGCACGCAAGCTCGAAGGTAGTCAGAAGCTCTGCCTCCGCAGCCAGTGCCCGCGCCGAGACGCCGACGCCGGGCGCAATCGCGCCGCCCAAGTGCTCGCCCTGGGCCGAGACTGCATCGAAGGTGATGGCCGTGCCCAGGTCCACGACCAGGCAAGGCGCCCCATGAAGGTCGCGCGCGGCCCGGCAAGCCACCAGGCGATCCATGCCCACCGTCTCGGGGTCGCAGTAGCGCGTTGCGATCCTGCTCTGGGCAGCCCGCTCTACCAGACGCACCCCAGGCAAGCGCGATCCCTCCAGTGCCGCACGCACGCCTGCCAGTGCGCTGGGCGCCACCGAGCAGGCTATCACAGCCTCGACGGCTCCCTCCTCCTCCGGGGTGAGGCCCAGATCCGTCGTCCTCGCGGTGGGCTCTGCAATGCGCCAGGACCTCAGCAGCTCTTCTCCCCTGAAGAGCCCCAACTGCACGCAGGTGTTGCCGATGCCAAGCGCCAGGAGCATAGGTCCATCCGCCCGCATCACAGCTCGATGAGTTCGCTGTAGGCGCCGGCCACACGTCCGTTCTCGACGCGCGCAGTGATGATGGCAGCCGTCTGCGCAAAGGCGCCTGGGTAGCTAACGTACGGCGGCCCTTGGTCTTGCTCGGCGTCGAACGCTGCCTCCACGTGCTCATGGGCGCCCAGGATGAAGTCTATGGGCAGCCCCAACCCCAGCAGCTCCTCGTCGCCCTCGCGGCCCAGGTGCGACAAGGCTATCAGCACGTCCATCGTCTCCCGCAGGTCGCCAACCGTGAGGCGGGCGACCTCGAGGGCGTCCAGGAAGACGCAATCGGAGAAGCGCTGCCAGTAGCCATCCGGGGCGATCATCTCCCGGCTCAAGGCGAAGATCGCCACGCGCAGGCCGTCTCCCATGCGCAGCAGCCGCCGCTGGGCCACGTGCCCCAGATCGCCCGTTTTGGGCGCCAGGTTGCTGCTCAGCACGCTGAACTGGGCGGGCCTGGTCTTGCGCATCAGGATGCTCTTGCGGAAGTAGTACTCCCGATTGCCTATCGCCATAGCGTCATAGCCAGCCCGGTTCATCAACTCCAGCGAGCGCTCGGGCCGCAGCCGGAAGGTCACATTGCCGGCCGCCAACGCGTCCCCGCTGTCCAGTAGCAGGCAGTTCTCGTGCTGCGCCTTCAGCTCGCGCAGGCGCTCCGCCTTCGCCTCGGTGAGCCGATCGTGGAAGTCGGCCGTGTGGATTATAGTCAAGGGGCCAGAGGCCATCGTGACTGTGACCTGAGCTGCGTCCCTCTAGACTAAACCTGCCTTCAGCATGTCCTGCACGTCAATGACGCCCACGGCCCGTCCCTGCTCGTCCACCACCGGCACGTTGTCGAATTCGGTCTCCTGGAACAGCCGCGCCACCTCCGCCGCGAGCTGCCCCTCCCTGACAACGGTGGGGCTCTTGGTCATGACCTCCGCAATGGGCAGCTCCAGCACCTCGCCGCCCCGGCTATCCAGCAGGCGGCGCAGGTCGCCGTCGGTGAACACGCCCAATAGCTCGCCCCCGTCGCCTATGATGCTGACCACGCCGCGCAGGGGCGACGCCGTCATGATGGGCAGCACTTCCCGCAGCAGCATCTCGGGGCGCGCGGTGGGGTTGTCATCGCCGCTGTGCATAACGTCCCGGGCCCGCAGCAGCTTCTTGCCCAGCGCGCCTGCCGGATGGGAGGCCGCGAAGTCCTCCAGGGAGACCTCGTTGGCCTGCATGATCGCCATGGCCAGTGCGTCGCCCATGGCCAACATGGCCGCGGCGCTGGCGGTAGGCGCCAGATTCAGAGGACAGGCCTCCCGAGACACGCTCACGTCCAGCACGCAGTCGCTCTCCTGGGCGAGGGTGGAGTTGAGGCGCCCGCACAGGGCGATGATCTTCGCCCCCACGCGCTTCAGATGCGGCAGGAGCCTGACGATCTCCTCGGTCTCGCCACTCAACGAGAGAGCGATGACAACGTCATCCTCGCTCACGGTACCCAGGTCGCCGTGCACGGCCTCGGCCGGGTGCAGGAAGAACCCCGGCGTGCCCGTGCTGGCCAGCGTAGAGGCCAGCTTGCGACCGATGGCGCCAGACTTGCCCACGCCCGTGACCACTGCCTTCCCCTTCGACGCCCGCAGCAGTTCAACGGCCTGGATGAAGTCGTCGCCCAGCCGCTCCTTCAAGCCCAGCACTGCCTGCGCCTCGATCTCCAGCGTCTTGCGCGCTTGCTCAAGCATCACGCTTCCCCACGCGAGGCATACTCCGCACCAACGCGGTGGATCGCCAGTATGGGCTCCAGGACGTGCCGGAGGCTGTCCAGGTACAGCATGTTAGGCCCATCGCACTTGGCCTGCTCGGGGCGAGGATGGACCTCCAGGAAGAGCGCGTCAATCCCCACGGCCGCAGCCGCCCGCGCCAACACCGGCGCCAGGTCCCGCTCGCCGCCGCTGGCGGTCCCGGCGGCTGCGGGAAGCTGGACCGAGTGGGTGGCGTCGAAGACCAATGGGCACCCCAGCTCGCGCATGAGCGCCAGCCCGGCCATGTCCACCACCAGCCGGTTGTAGCCGAAGGCGAAGCCGCGCTCGGTCACCATCACCCGCTCGTTGCCGGCCGCCCGCACCTTCTCGACGGGGCCACGCATGTCGGCCGGGGCCATGAACTGGCCCTTCTTGATGTTGACCGGCGTCATGGTCTGGGCCACGGCCAGCAGCAGGTCCGTCTGCCGGCACAGGAAGGCCGGCACTTGCAGGACGTCGGCCACCTCGGCCACCGCAGCAGCCTGCCCGGGCTCGTGCACATCAGTCAGCACGGGTAGGCCCGTCTGCGCCTTCACCTCGGCCAGGACTGTAAGTCCCTCCTCCAGCCCCGGGCCCCGGTAGGAGTCAATCGAGGACCGGTTGGCCTTGTCGAAGGACGACTTGTAGACCAGCGGCAAGCTCAGCTCGGCGCAGAGCTGCTTCAGGCCCTCGGCGGTCTCCAGGGCCACCTCCAGCGATTCGATGACACACGGGCCGGCGATGAGCGCCAGGGGCTCTGCGCCGCCGATCCGGACCTCACCTACTTCGACCGCAGGCGTCATGATTCGGCCCCCGAGCTTGCGCTCTGTGCGGCGAACAGCTCGCGTACGTGCGCCAGGTCCGCAGGCGTGTCCACGCCGATGGGCGAGTAGTCGCACTCGATGACCATGATGCGACAGCCGTTCTCCAGCGCGCGGAGCTGCTCCAGGCCCTCGGTCATCTCCAGGGGCGTGGGGGAGAGGCCCGCCAGCCAGAGGAGCGTCTCCCGACGGTACACGTACAGCCCCACGTGGCGCAGGGGGCGCAAGCCGCTCTCCGGATGGCGCACTTCGGCGCCGAACGCACTGTCCCCACTGTCAACGCGCAGGTAGGGAATGGACGCACGCGAGAAGTACAGTGCGAAGCCCCGCCTGTCCACGACCACCTGCACCGCCGCCGGGTCCTCGTATTCGTGTTGATCCTCCACCGGCGTGGCGAGCGTGGACATGCCGACCTCGGGGTCCGCCAGCAATGGGCCGACCGCCGCGTCAACCGCTTCCGGGTCAATCAGCGGCTCGTCGCCCTGGACGTTCGCCACGATATCGCAGTCGAGACTGTTGGCTACCTCCGCCACGCGATCCGTGCCCGACCTGTGGTTCGGCGAGGTCATGACTGCCCGGCCGCCGCAGGCTTCCACCGCCGCCACGATGCGCTCGTCGTCGGTGGCCACCATCACCTCATCGAGCGTGGCCGCCTGAGCCGTACGCTCATACACGTGCTGGATCATGGGCTTGCCGCCGATGTCCAGCAGCGCCTTGCCGTCGAGCCGCGTCGAGGCGTAGCGGGCCGGTATGATCCCCACCACCCTCGGCCCCGAGCCGGCGCGGGCCTCCTCACTGCGCGGTTGCCGCTCTGCGCCCTCGCTCACAGACGCTTTATCCTCTCGATGAGATCGGAGGTGGAGCGACCCGGAGCTAGGCCGATCATCTGCACCTCGCACCCCAGCCTGCGGGCCACCGGCGCCTCCGGGACCTGCTCCTCGCGGAAGTCCCCACCCTTGACGTACACGTCCGGCGCCACCTCTTCCAGCAGCGGGATGGCCGTATCCTCCTCGAAGATGACCACGTAGTCCACCGCGGCCAGCGCGGCCAACGTCTCGGCCCGATCGCCCGCCTCGGTGAGCGGACGCGCCGGGCCCTTCAGCCGGCGGACCGAGTCATCCGAGTTGAGGCCAACCACCAGCACGTCGGCGAGCCGCCTGGCCTGCGTCAGGTAACGCACATGGCCAACGTGCAGCAGGTCGAAGCACCCGTTCGTTAGCGCGATGCGCCTGCCCTGCGCACGCAGGCGGGCAACCACCTCGGACAGGCCTTCGCGCGTGATGACCTCGCCCATGGCGAAGCGCCCTATTCGGCTGCCTCCTGTGGGAAGCGGTAGTCAACCAGACGAACGAACAGGTGCACGGGCACGGCCAGCGCCGCGCTGTAGGGAACCGCAATGGCCACCTCCAGCAGCCACCCCCCCAACGCCGGCGGCGGCGCGAAGGCCATGATGACGAGCTTGGCCAGGATGACGGCCGCGCCCGCAGCCACCACTGCGATGACCGAGCGCTCGGCGAAGACCCCGCCTCGCAGCTTGCCGGCCAAGAACCCGACCAGCATGTGCGCAGTCATGATGCCGCCGAAGGGAGCGCCGCTCCCCTCCACCGATGCCACCAGCAACCCCGCCACAAACCCCGCGCCCACGCCCGCCTTGGAGCCCCGCACCAGGCCTATGCTGTTGGTCAACAGCACCACCAGAGCCGGACTCACGCCGCGAATGTCCAGCGCCGGCAGCAGGGAGGTCTGTAGCGCCACCGCCACGACGATGGCCAGCCCCAGGATGATCGCTGGCAGCATAGGGGAGCTACCTTCGGACGACCAGCACGTATTCCAGGTGGTCGAAGTCAGCGAAGGGCTCAACCACGGCGGCCCGCGACACGTCGCTGGGGCGCGAGGGCTCGACCGAGGTCACCTGGCCGATGGGCAGGCCCGGGGGGTAGACCTCGCCCTCGCCGAAGGTGAGCACCACGTCGCCAATGCGCACATCAGCCTCCTTGGGCAGGAAGATGAGGCGCAGATCGTCGGAGTCGGGTGCGAATGCGTCCGGCGGCTGTATCATCCCGCGGTAACGCGAACGCTGCAAGATGGCGGCGGCGAAGCTAGAGCGATCCAGCAGCAGTGTGACCTCGCCCACGGCGCCGTCGGTCCAAGTGACGCGGCCCACCAGGGAGTTCCCCCTGGGTGTCCCGACCACCACTACATCGCCCTCGTGCAACTCTCGCGCTCGGCTCACCTTGATGGTGATGGTGCGTGGCTGCGCGGAGCTACTGGAGTGCGCGATCACCATAGCCGGCAGCTCGGGCGGAGCAGCCTCCGGCTGGAAGCCCAACTGCTCCAACATGAGCTTGTTCCTGCGCCCCATCTCGTGGAGCTTCAGGTTCCGGTTGGCTAGAGCGTCCCGTTCGCGGCGCAGCCGCTCCAACTCCTCGGCCAGCTCTCCCGCCGACATCAACGACTGCCACACCTTGGCAGTCTTGGAGCAGGTCGCGCTCACCGCGGCCTGGAGCGGCACCAGGGCGGCTCTGGCCATGCGCTCGGGTGCGCTGCGCGCGTCACCGGCGGCATGGTGCCAGGCGGTCAGCAGAATCGCGGCCACCACCAGGGCGGCGATGGTGCGGTTGTCTCGACTGGCCCAGGCCGGCCTGTACAGCATCGCACACCCCCCTAGCCCACGCCGTCCAGTTCCTCGATGTAGCGCGCCGTGCCCAGCACTACACAGGACATGGGGTCCTCCGCGACGTACACCGGTATGTTCGTCTCGGCGCTGATGAGTTGATCGAGTCCGCGCAGCAGGGAGCCGCCCCCAGCCAGCACGATGCCGCGGTTCATCACGTCTGCGGCCAGCTCCGGCGCCGCGCCGTCGAAGGCCTGCTTCACCACCTCCACGATGGCCGAGAGCGGCTCGACGATGGCCTCCCGAATCTGGCTGGAGCTGATGTTGACGCTCTTGGGCAGGCCGTTTATGAGGTCCACGCCCCGCACCTGCATCTCCGCTTCCTCGTCCCGCGGGTACGCCGAGCCGATGGCGATCTTGACCGACTCGGCCGATTCCTCGCCGATGGCCAGGTTGAACTCGCGGCGGATGTGAGCGCTGATGGCGTCGTCAATCTCGTCTCCGGCGATGCGGATGGAGCGGTGGGTGCAGATGCCGCCCAGGGAGATGACCGCCACCTCGGTAGTGCCGCCGCCGATGTCCACGATCATGTTCCCGGTGGCCTCAGCCACGGGCATGCCGGCGCCAATGGCGGCGGCCATGGGCTCATCAATGATGTCCGTGCGCCAGGCGCCCGCGTGCTTCGCCGCCTCCTCCACGGCCCGGCGCTCCACCTCGGTGATGCCCGAGGGCACGCCCACCACCACTCGGGGGAAGGTGGCGAACCGCCTCTCGCAGGCCTTGCGGATGAAGTGGGCCAGCATGGCCTCGGTGACGTCGTAATCGGCGATTACGCCGTCGCGCATGGGCCGTATCGCCGCGATGCGGCTGGGGGTGCGGCCCACCATGTGCTTGGCTTCCGCGCCCACCGCCAGGATGCGATCGGTCTCGGTATCTATGGCCACCACCGAGGGCTCGCACAGGACGATGCCCCGCCCGTGGACGTGGACCAGGGTATTGGCCGTGCCCAGGTCAATGCCCATGGCCGTGGAGAAGTGCGACAGGCCCCTCGACCACAGCCCACGCACCGTCTCGCGGACACCGGACCACATGCGCATGTCTCAGAGCACCCGCATTCCCAGTTGGGCCAGCATCTCGGTTAGCTTGGCCAGCGGCAGGCCCACCACGTTGAAGTAGCAGCCTCGGATGCCTGCCACCAGCACGGCCCCACGGCCCTGGATGGCATACGCTCCCGCCTTGTCCATCGGCTCGCGGGTATCCACGTAGGCGCTGATCTCCCGGCGGCCCAGCTCGCGCATGGTGACCTTGGTGGCCTCGTAATCCGTCAGGGCCATCAGCTTGCGGGCGGGCACCGGGCCGTCCGCCTCCTCAGTCGCCGGCGTATTGCCCGCCCGACCGATGGCAATGCCGGTGTACACCGTATGCGTCTTGCCGCTCAGGTGGCGCAGCATACTGCGCGCCTCGCGGGCCGAACGAGGCTTGCCCAGCACCTGTCCGTCCACGCACACGACCGTGTCCGCGCCGATGACCAGTCCGTGACCGGCCCGCCGCGTCACGTCCAAGGCCTTCAGGGCGGCCGCCTCCTGAACGTGATCCTTGGGCGCGTCCGCCAGCAGCTCCTGGGGCTCGGCGGTGCGGCTCTCGATCACGTCGAAGGCCAGGCCGATCTGCGCCAGGAGCATCCGCCGGCGGGGCGAGGCCGAGGCCAGGATGATCCGATGCTCTTTGGCTTGCTTGGTCTTCCTCACCAGCGTTGCGTCATATTCTGCCAGACTGTACGATGGCCCAGACCAGCCACAGGCCCATCACCGCCGCCATGACGAAGCCGATCACGCCCAGCGGCACGTTGACGCCGAACATCTCCACGGGCCTTTGGCTCTGGGCCAGCAGGGCCGAGGCGATGACTATGGCCGAGACGATCATCGCATAGGCGAGGCGGTTGGCGATGACGTCGAATCGGCCCAGCGGCTCCTCCATTCTATCATAATCAACGCGCACTTTGAGGTTGCCGCTCTCCAGCTTGGACAGCAGTTGGGTCACCTGTTTGGGCAGCAGCCGGGCGTAGTGGCGCAGATCTCTGGCCACCCGCACCAGCTCCTCCGCCACGGCCCGAGGCGACGGCATCTCCAGGCTCCGTCGCGCGAAAGGCTCCGCCACCTTGCGGAAGTCGAACTCAGGGTCAATGACCTGACACAGCCCTTCCGTGAGCACCAGGGCCTTCATCAGCAGAGCAAACTCCGACGGCATCCTGATCTGGTACTGACACAGCAATGACATCAGGCGGTTGATGATGCGGCTGAACTTGACCTCGCCCGTCTCGATGTGCCGGTACTTGGCCACCAGTACGTCCAGCTCGCGCTCCAGGGACTGGAGGTCCGTGTCCGGGCCAATGGCCCCGATGTTGACGAGCTGCTCGCACACGACCCCAGCCTCCTCCTCGAGCAGGCCCACCAACAGCCGCAGCAGCTCCTCGCGCAGCTCGCGCCCCAGCCAGCCCATGGAGCCGAAATCCACAAAGGCAGCCCGCGCGGGGCCGACGACGAGCAGGTTGCCGGTATGAGGGTCGGCGTGGAAGAACCCGTCCAGCAGAATCTGGCGCAGCATGCTGCGGCCCACCCTGGTGGCCAGGCGCGGCCGATCCACACCCATCTCCGCCATGCCGTCCTCGTCGGTGGGCTTGACGCCCACCAGGCGTTCGGAGGTGAGCACTCGGTCCGTGGTGAGGGCCCAGAAGGTGCGCGGGACGTAGATGCCCTCCTCGTCCTTCAGGTTCTCCCGCAGCCGGTCCGCGTTGTGCCCCTCCGTGGTATAGACCAGCTCGCCCCTCAGGTTCTCGGCGAACTCCTCCACCAGGCCCACGAGATCGCTGCGCTCGGCCCACAAGAAGCGGCGCTCCGCCAACTGCGCCACCGTCCGCAGGATGTTCAGGTCTACCTCGACCACCTGCTCGATGCCCGGCCGCTGAACCTTGACCGCCACCTCCTCACCGGACTTGAGCGTCCCGTGGTGCACCTGGCCAATGGAGGCCGAAGCCGCTGGCTCGCTCTCGAAGGTCTCCCACAGGTCGTCAATCCTCGCACCCAGCTCGCCCTCCACCACCTCCCGCGCCTGGTCGAAGGGGATGGGCGGCACCTCATCTTGCAGCTTGCGTAGCTCGGTGACGAACTCCTCGGGGAACAGGTCGGCGCGGGAGGCCAGCGCCTGCCCCAGCTTGATGTAGGTGGGCCCCAGCTCCTCCAGCGCCATGCGTACGCGCACGGCCGCGGCCAGACCCACGCGATCAGCCTCCGCGGCGGCGCGCCGCTGCCCCTTGGGGGCGAAGCGCGACAGCCCCAGCCGGTCCACCGTGTGGCCGAACCCGTACCTGGAGGCCACCAGGATGACCTGAGAGATACGCCGGGCAAAGTCTCTACCTCGTGCCAGTGAGGGCACCGGCCTCATCAGCCTCCGTTCTCGGAGATCACGTTGACTGCCGTGTGGCACTTGCCGCATTGGCCGCCGGCCAAGTCCACCATGCGGGCCCCGAAACCGTGCCGCGAGATCAGCGTGGCCCCGCACGAGGGGCACACGGTGTCCTGCGTCTCCGGCATGGCGATGTTACCGACGTACACGTAGTTCAGCCTCTCCCGAGCCATCCCGTAGGCCCCGCTGAGCGTCTCCGGGGGCGTCGCCGGCGCGGTCAGCTTGTAGTCCGGATGATACCGAGAGAAATGTAGAGGCGTGTCCGGCCCCAGCGCCTCCGCCACCCAGTCCACCAGCTCCCGCAGGCTCTCCTCCGAGTCGTTTTCGCCGGGAATCACCAGGTTGGTGATCTCCACGTGGGCGTGCTGGGCCGCCAGCTCTGCCGCCCGCAGCACCCACCGCACTCGGCCGCCGCACAAGCGGCGGTAGAAGTCATCGGACATGGCCTTCACGTCTATGTTGAGCGCGTCCAGGCAGGGCAGGAGCTCCTCCAGCGGCTCCGGATTGATGAACCCGTTGGTCACCACCACGTTCTTAAGGCCTCGTTCGTGCGCCAACTGCGCCGTGTCGTACATATACTCATACCAGATGAAGGGCTCGTTGTAGGTATAGGCCAGCCCGATGTTGCCCTCCCGCGACAGCGCCAGCTCCACCGCCTGCTCCGGCTCCAGGCGCTGCGTCGGCACCTGGAGTTGGCTGATGCTCCAGTTCTGGCAGAAGTCGCACCGCATGTTGCAGCCCCACGTGCCTAGAGACAGCACCAGCGATCCCGGATAGAAGTGATACAGCGGCTTCTTCTCGATGGGATCGAGGTGGACGGACGTCACCTCGGCATAGGTCAGCGGTACCAGGCGGTCGCCCTCGCGCCTGCGCACGCGGCACTTGCCCACCTGGCCGTCCTCGATGACGCAGCGGTGCGGGCACAGCTTGCAGAGCAGCTTGCCGTCCTTGACCACGTAGTGCATGCAGTCGCGCTGCGCCATGCATCCCGTCCCTACTTCCCGCTCGGCTTGGGCCGGGGCGCCTCCGTGAAGGGCGGCTCGCCCTGAACCGTGTCAATCAGCTCGCGCGCCCGGGCGACGCAGTCCTCCTCGCCGGAGACCACCAGCCACACGGCGCCTTCGGCCCCATCTATGCCCCCGGCGGCCAGTTGCGTGGCCTGCACCCCGGTCAGCAGCGCCAAGGCCTCGATCTCCGTGATGATCTCATCGGGGACGATGGGCATGACCGTGGTCAGGTCGGCCCCCTGGGCGCTGCCGCCCAGAGCCGTGACCAGCCGCCTGGCCTCGAACAGGTCTCCGCTGACCTGCTTCTCCAGACCCACGGGCACGATGAACTTGCACTTGCGCGCGGCAGCAGGCGGGAAGGTGGCGCCCACCGTGCCGCCCATGGGGTCGCCCACCAGGATCCCCACGACGCCTGCGGCGTAGTCCAGCGCGTTGGCGCCCTTGATGACCACGTCGCCGGCCTTCATCTCCTTGACCGAGTCTATGACCGTCAGGCCCTCCACCGGCTCCCCCTGGCGGAAGACGACGTCGGGCATGCCCCGCATCGGCAGCGCCTCGGCGCGCCCCTCGCCCTGGGGCTGGATGCGGCCGGTCAAGTACAGCGTCTTGTCAAGAGGGCGCCCCAGCAGCTCCTCCAACAGGTAGGCGTTGGTGGAGCCGGTACCCACGGCCACCATGCCCTCCTGCATGGCCCGCTGGACTTCGGCCATGCTGGCCACGCCCTTGGCGATGAGGCGCTTCGACTCGGCTACCGTGAGCACGCACTGAAAGCAGGCCTCAGGCATCTCGTCGCAGACCCTCCCTGGCTACACGCCGGTGTCCCGGAACTCCTCCTCGGCAGCCCGGTTGAACTCCGCCCCGCCCTCCAGGTTCACGGTCTTGTACACGTGGGGCTTCTTCCCCGCCGCCAGCAAGCCCTGGATGGCCGCCGCCGACAGCATCCAGACGATGGTGGCGGCGGCAATGCCCGAGGTGGGGCCGAACCGTGCGTCCAGACCCTCCACCTCCAGCGCGGCGTCGCCCACGATCCCGCAGTTGTCAATGACCACGTCCGCCACCTCAAACAGCCGCTTCCCGCTGGGATGCGTGGACTCCTCGGCGGAGGAGTGAGCCACGGAGGTGATGGCTATGACCCTGACACCGCGCGCCTTGGCCGCCAGAGCCAGCTCGACGTCGCGGGCGTTGCGTCCCGATACCGACCCGAAGATGAGCACATCTCCGGAGCGCACCTTGGAGTTCTCCAGCACCACCTGGGCCAGGCCCAGGACGCGATCGGGCCGCTTCGCCTCAGCCTTCCGCCGCGCCGTGGCCGGACCGGCGTTGTGCACGGAGAAGCCGTACTCCAGCGGCGTCATCAACAGCAGGCCCCCGGCCCTGTGTACGGCCTCTCGCTGCACCAGGTGCCCCGTATCGTGCAGGTGCACCACGCCGTCGTTGAGCAGGCTTTCGACGATGGTGTCCGCCGCCCGTTGGATGGCGTCCATCTGCGTGGTCTCGATCTGCTCAAGTACGTGCCTGATGGCGTTCAGGTAGGCCTGGGCCAGGCCCTCGTCGTTCACGGCAGTGGGACCTCCCACGCGTCGCTGTACTGCTCCACGTTGGCGCTCTTGGTGTGTCCATCCGCGTACAAGACGTTGTAGCGGCCCTGAGGCACGGTGTGCCCGCCATGCCACTTGCCCACGGCATCGGCAAGCACATGCGTTTCACTGGGGCGCCGCAAAGCTGAAAGCCTGACGTGCCTGAAGGCCAGCTCAGTGCGGTACACGTAGCTGGTGCCCCATTTCTCATACGATGAGGGGTGGGTGGGAAGGTGCGCGCTGGCAATCTCCAGGTCGTCGAAACCGTGGTCGGACGGACACCGGAACAGCTCCCGGCTGCGGCAGTAGGGCTGGACGATGTCGAAGTAGTAGGGCATGTCAGGGATCAGCACCTGCCACTGCGGATACAGGTTCCAGATGTACGGGCATTGCACGTCCACGGGGTCCACGCCGTAGGGAAAGCGGCCGTCGTAGTCGTCGGCGTAGAGCTGGAAGGCCATGCCTATCTGCCGCAGGTTGGAGAGGCACCTGGCCGCGCGTGCCTTCTCCCGGGCGCGGGCGAAGACCGGATAGATGATGGCGGCCAGGATGGCGATGATGGCAATGACCACCAGCAGTTCGATGAGCGTGAAGCCGCCGGCATGCTCACGCCAGCCCATCATGCTGCCCCCTCCCCGCAATAGCCCCTCCCTTCAGACTCGCCACTCCGTCGGAGCCGTGTCCAGCAGCCTCTGGAGCGTGGCCGGCGTGCGCTCGCCCCTGGTCCTGGCTATTCCCTCCAGCGCCACGCCAACAACGGGTGGTACGCTGGCGAGGGTGATCTTCGCCTGGGGTATCCTGGCCGCCAGCTCGGCCTCCAGGGCATGTCGTAGCTTACGCGAGCCGGCCAGCACCCCGCCCGCCAGGAGCACGGGCACTGGGTTCTCGGCCCACTCGGCCCTGTGCAGCGCCGCCTCGGCCATCCTGGCCAGCTCTCGAGCTGCGCGCTCCAGGATGCGGCGGGCCGTCTCGTCACCGACGTCGGCCGCTTGGCTGACCAAGGGGGCTATGCCCGCTATCTCGTGCCTGGCCAAGGGCGGGTTGTAGACCTTGCCCACGAGCCCCCAGACACCCTCTATGCCCAGATGGGCGCGGATAAGCTGGTTGAGCTGCGTCTCCGGCCCTCTGCCGTCCAGAGCCCTCGATGCGGCCCGCAGGGCGGCCACCCCGATATCGTGTCCGCTGCCCTCATCCCCCAGCAGCGGCCCCTTGCCGCCCGTATAGGTCACGTGCCGGCTGTCGTCCACGACCGCGGCGAACGAACCCGTGCCGGCCATAATGACCAGACCGCGGCTCTTGCCCGCCGCCGCCAGACAGGCCACCGCCTCGTCTACGGACCATACGGCCTCCACGGGACAGCCATTCTCACGGGCAACCTCGTGGACTACCTCCGCTCCGCAGGGGAGAGACCCTGAGATGGCCTCGATCTCTACCGAGTCCGGCGCCATGGCCACGGCGTCACCCAGGGCCGTGCGCACTGACTCCATGGCCCGCTCCCAGGGCACGTACAGCGGCACGGCCGGCCCGCCGCTGCCGT
>JBHIEF010000065.1:0-19872 GCA_046760465.1 Armatimonadota bacterium
GTGGGGGGAGGGACCGGGGCAAGTTTCCCGCTGGAAAGCTAGACAGGCTGTATCTGCCGTCAAATCGCCGTTTACGGCTTGACAACGGGCCCTTCATGGCGTAGAATGCGGCCAGTAGCTGGGCTCACAGCCTGCCGCACATGGGCGCAACTGGAGGCCGGAACCATGGCTCGTGCCGGCGCGCCGATGTTGGGGCTTGACATTGGCACTCATACTATCTCCGCAGTTGAGTTGGGGTCCGGACGCGAGGGCATAGAGCTGTTGAGCCGACCGGCGATAGCTCTGACGCCGCCCGACTCCATCCAGAACGACGTCATCATTGACCCCGAGACGTTGGGTTTGGCCATCCGGGAGATGCTGCGCGAGGCGGGCATCCGCACCACGCGCGTGACCAGCGCGGTGGGCGGGCAGTCCTCGCTGGTGGTGCGCATCACCGAGGTGCCGCGCATGTCCCCCTCCGAACTGAAGGAGGCCATGCAGTGGGACGTGGAGCGGCACATCCCCTTCCCGGCTGAGTCCATCATCGTGGACTACCAGGCCATCGAGCGCCCCGATGCAGACGCCGAGTCGCAGAACATGGAAGTGCTCCTGGCGGTAGCGCAGGAGGACATGATAAACGCGCACGTGGAGACCTTGCAGGCCGCCGGGCTACAGCCGGAGGCGATAGACGTGCAGCCGCTGGCGGTCAGCCGCGCGTTGGTGAACCTGCCCCAGGAACAGATGGCGGGGCAGACGGTGGTCATCATCAACGTGGGCGCCAGCACCACGGACATCGTGATCGTGCGGGACCTGATCCTCAGCTTCGTGCGGCCCATCCCCATCGCGGGCGACGCGCTGACGCGAGCGGTGGGGCAGGGGTTCATCGTGGAGGACGACGAGGCCGAGCGGCTGAAGAAGCTCTACGCCAACCTGGGCAATGGCGGGGCGGCCCAGTACGAGATGGCGCCGCCGGCTGGGCCGGACTTGGGCGGGGCGCCCGAGGTCAGCCCCGACGCCGCCACCACGCCCGACCTCAGCGGCGAGCGGACCACCCACCTGGAGATCGGTGAGGAGGGCCTGGCGGCTCCGGCTCCGGCGCCCGCGCCGGCGGCGGCCGAGGGGGATGCGGACTACACCAGGCGCCAGGTGGTGGAGACTATCAGCCCGGTGCTCAACGAGCTGACCGCTGAGATCCGTCGGTCGCTGGACTTCTACCGCCGACAACGGCGGAACGAGAACATTGATCGGCTGCTGCTGGTGGGGGGGACGGCCAACATCCCCAACCTGCCCGAGTTCATCGGCGCGGAAACGGGCATCACCAGCACGCTGGGCGATCCGTATGCGTGGGTGCATAGCGACCCGTCGGTGGCAGCGCCGGACTATCTGCGAGACGTGGGGCCGGTGACGGCGGTGGCGGCCGGCCTGGCCATGCGGGACATGGTCGAGTAGGAAACCAGCAGCCCGCTCGGGGTGATAGCAGTGCTGCGCATCAACCTGTTGCCGGAGCATTTCGCCCAGGCGCGAGCAGCCAAGAAGATGATGTTCCTGTTTGCCGGGCTGATTGCGCTGGTCATAGTGGGCTGGATGTTCCTCTCGGTCAACCTGTCCCGACAGATCGCCTACCTCGAGCAGCAGTACAACGGGCCCAAGACGGAGGGTATGCCGGCCGACATGCCCGAGGACGGCTACCACGCCGAGGCCGAGCGGGTGCGGGCGATAGAGGCGGAAGCGCAGAAGCTACAGGACGATCGCAAGCCCTACGGCGTCCGGGTTGACTTCATTGAGGCACTGGAGAAGGTGCCGCAGCAGTATGTGGACGCGCTGGAGGGCATTGAGCCGTACATCTACGAGAACGCGCGCATCAACGGCCTGGACATAGCGGGCGGCAACGTGACCATGCAGGTGTCCACCACCAGCACCAGCGATGCGGGGCGGTTCTACCTGAACATCCTGCGCTGCCCGGCCTTGCAGAACGTGACCATCCAGGTGGGCTCGGGCGGCGGCGGCATAAGCGCGGCTCAGTATTCGGGCGGCAGCGAGGGCATGGGCGGCCCGGGCGGCGGCGCAGCGTCGGCGGGAGCGGGGCTGATACCGATCACGGTAACGGCCGCCCTGGCCAAGCCGATCTCGCTGCCCAGCGGGCCGGGCGCCACGGCCGCGGCCGCCGGCGGCGCGGCGCCGGGCATGCCGACCAGGCCGACCCCGACCGCGCCTGGCGCCCCGGCGGGGTCGAGTGGGGCGGCCGGGGCCGGCGGTGGGAATGTAGCCGGATGATTGACGAGCGCGCCGTCCATTGGGGATAGGTGTCATGAGCAAGCTGAAGCCGCTGCACATCATGGCCATGGGCATCGGGGTGATCATCATCATCTCGGTAGTCTTCGCCTTCCTGCTGTTCCTGGGCAGCAACAGCAAGGCGAAGGTGAAGGCGGAGTGGGAAGGCAAGCTGGAGACGGAGAAACAGCAGTGCCTGGAGCGCGAGGCGGCCGAGAAGGCGCGGGCCACGGCAGAGGCGGAGCTTCAGCGCACCATCGCCGACTACCACGTCTACACGCGCACCAAGACGGTGCCGCTGAACAACTCCAAGTACCCCCTGTACATGGTCGCTCTGTGGCACGAGTTCGACCAAGACTTTGCCGACCGCTTGGATGCCTTCATGGCGCAGGCGCCGGTGGAGCTGATCTCGCCGCCGCTGCCTGAGGGCGCCCAGTTCCCCATGCCCATGTCGCCGCCAGGGCTGCTCCAGGGAGGGTTCCTACCACTGCCCACTCTTCAGCTCCAGGTGGTGGGCAACTATGAGGACGTGAAGCAGTTCATCCTGATGTTGGCGGATTTCGACCGCGCCACCGTGCTCGTGCCTCAGATCAGCTTCCAGGCGCAGGGCAGTCAGGTGATCGCGAGCATCCCCATGACTGCCTTCCTGATCGTCGAGCAGCCGGAGGGCGGCGGCGCGGGAGCCGGTGCGGCCGTGTCCACGACCGGTGCGATGCCGAGCTACGGGGCCGCGGGGTATGACTACGAGTACGAGGAGGAGGGGGAGATGGGCGAGGAGTACGACGAGGATGAGGAGGGGGAGTATGAAGAGGAGGAGGAGGTCTACGAGGAGGAGGAATAATCGCAGGCGCGCCCAGACGGTGGGGTGACCGGCGTGCCCGTCGGAGGCAGATTGGATGGACCAAGCGCGTGAGCAACAGAAGCGGGCGGCCGCGGTGGCCATCGGCATAGCGGCGGCCGTGTGCCTGTTTGTCGTGTTCGGCCTTCCCAGAATTGGTCGGGCGGCCGGCGCGCCCAGTCGGGCCGGGGTCCAGGGCATCAGGGTCGCCCAGGGCAACGTGGCCGGCGGTGCCGGCCCTTCGCCTGGGGCTCCCGGGATGGGCGGCCCGGCCGGGATGCCGGGTGCGCCGGCGGCGCCGGGTGCGCCGGGCGCAGCGGCGGGCGGCGTGGGAGTGGAGGAAGGGCCGCCGTTGGAGCGCTCCAGGCCGAACCCGTTCATGCCGCTGGAGCCACCCACTGGGATCGAGGGGGGCCTGGGGGGGTACTTTGGCCCACAGTGGGGGAAGGTGCCCATCACGGCCAAGTACAACTTCCCGCGGCCACAGGCAGGCAGCGCCAACCCTCCGCCGTCACGTGCTCATCTGGCCGAGCTGCGGCCCGGTCGGGGCGTGCCGGCGGACGTAGTGCCGCCCCCACTGCCCACCTGGCGGCGGATGACCGGCGTAGTGTGGACGCCGGACGGGTCGGCGGTGGCGATTCTCCAGAGGGGCGAGGAAGGCGACGTCGAGACCCAGGTGCTGCGCCCGGGCGATGTGTTCACCGGGGACAACACGGTGGTAGAGCGCGTCGAGCGCTACAGGGTGATCCTGCGCGACCGCAGTACGGGAGAGGAGATCGTAGTGCCGTTGCAGTCGGAGGAGGACAACCCGCCGCCGAGCCCCGGCCCGCCGATGGAGCTGCTGCAAGGCGGGATGATGGGCGGCATGTACGGCGGCTACGGCGGATATGGCGGCTACGGGTTTGGGGAGGAGTAACGGGCCTGAGGGTTTGGCAAGGGTCAGCAAGTATGCTATAATCCGGTACGAACTAGCTGCGCCTCGAGCGCAGGCGGGAGGCGGTCTGCATGGCGAGCGTCAAGTCGCGGACGGCAGTACGTGTGCTGGGAGTGTTGGTCGCAGTGGCCTTGATGGCCATTGCCGCTCAGGCGCAGGTGCAAGGCATCATAAGCATTGACTTGAAGGACCAGCCCCTGGCCGAGGCGCTGGCAGTGCTTCAGCGGGACGTGCCGGGGTTCAACTACCAGTTGGACCCGGCGGTGCGGGGCAACGTCACGGTCTCGCTACGGGACATTGACATCAACGCCGCCCTCGGATTGATCTTGAGCAGCGTGGGGGCGACCTATCGCATTGACCAAGGCACCTATGTGATCGAGCCGAAGCCGATGGTGGCGCCGACTGGGCGACTGCCGCTGGGCCCGACGGGCCTGCGGGCTCCGGTGCGCACGCCGCCTCCGGCGCCGGCGCCGGGAACGGGCGCAGTGACGGCAGCTCCGGCCACGGGCGAGGGCGAGGAGGAGCTGGTTGTTCGTCGCATTCGCGTGAAGCGGGCCGATCCCGTTGACGTGGCCCTGGTGTTTGGCGGCACGGTCGTGAGCAGCCGCATGGGCCAGCTAGCCGGGTTCGGTGGTGGTGGAGGAGGCTGGGGTGGTGGCGGTTGGGGCGGTGGTGGCTGGGGCGGTGGCGGTTGGGGTGGCGGTGGCGGTGGCGGTTGGGGTGGCGGTGGCTGGGGCGGCGGTGGCCGTGGCGGTTGGGGTGGCGGCGGCTGGGGCGGCGGTGGCCGTGGCGGCTGGGGTGGCGGCGGGTTCGGCGGCCGCGGTTTCGGCGGCGGTTTCGGTGGCCGCGGTTTCGGCGGCGGTTTCGGTGGCCGTGGGTTCGGCGGCGGCTGGTAGCGTAGCCGTTGCGGACCGTTGACGGTCGAGTCATGTGGAAGGAACATCCGCCCGAGGCGTGAGGCGGGCATTCGATAATGGTAGGTGGGGATATTGACGAGGGCAATAGCGATGACGACGATGCTGGGGGTGGCGCTGACGGCGTTTGCGGCCCTGCCCAGTTACGGGCAGGCGCTGGCGGGGCCGGTGCTCAGCTTCGACCTGCGCAACGCGCCCATCGAGGACGTGCTGGGTGCCTTCCAGGGGCTGATGCCGGGCTTCCGCTTCGTGAAGAAGCCGGAGGTCAAGGGCAAGGTGACGGCGTTGATGGAGAACGCCGACCTGCGCACGGCGCTGCGCAAGGTATGTGAAGACGTGAACGCCACCTACAAGGTGGACCAGGGGACGTACATAATCGAGGCCAAGACGACAACCGGGCCTCGCGCGCGCCCGCGCGGGCCGACCGGCGGCGTGCCCATTCCGGGGCGGACGCCGGGGCGCACCGGCGTGTCGCCGCGCACGGGGCCACGGGTGCCCACGCGGCCGCTGCCTGGCCGCTAGTGCCTGGCTAGCCATCATTGGATTCTCTTACCCGCGCCGGAGCGGGACGGCGTTCGCTGGCGGATTGGCCGCGAGCGGACAACCGAGTCAGGGGAGGCGTATCATGAGATCACAGCACGCCCGTAGCAGACTGCCCGCGCTGCTGGCAGTAGTCGCAGCACTGTTCGTGGCGGCCCCAGTGGCATCCCCACAGGTGGAAGAAGCCGAGGGCGACGCGCTCTTCAGCCTGGAGATCCGCGCCGAGGACGTGATCGAGACGGTGCGGATGTTGGGCACCATCGCGAACGTCAACGTGGTTGTGGGCAAGGGCGTGGAGGGCACGGTCCCGGCCATGACGCTCAATGCGGTGACGGTAGATGAGGCCCTGGAGGCCATCTGCATGGCCATGGGGCTGCACGTGAGCCGCAAGGGGAACATCTACTACGTCACCGTCGAGCCGCCGGTAGAGGAGACGCCCACGCCGGCCCCAGGCCCGGCGGCTCCGGCCACCGACGAGTTGCCGGTTCCGGTGATTGCCCCAGAGCCGGCCGGCCCCCCGCCTCCGCCTCCGCCGCCGGAGCTGATTGACGCCGTTATCCCGATCAATTACGCCTCCTGCCGCACCCTGGCGCTGCTGTTCGGGGGGACGGTGTGCTCCGCCGGGCCGTGGGAGTCGGTCGGGCTGGCGCCGGCCTTCCCCGGTCTGGGAGGCCCGCTCTCGCGGGGCTACGGGCGTCGCACGCCCGCCCCGTCTCATCTGGTGGGCCTTGGGGGCATGCCGGGCGGCCCCTACGGCCGGGAGCGTGAGCAGTTCGGCGGCGGCTGGGGCGGTGGCGGCTACGGCGGGCGCGGCGGCTATGGTGGCCTAGGAGGGTACGGGGGCGGCGGATATGGAGGGCTGGGTGGTGGGTATGGCGGCTTCGGCGGCGGCGGCTTCGGCGGTTTTGGCGGCGGGGGGCTGATTGACCTCCTGCCCGAGAGCATGTTGCCACCGGTGGCCTACGAGCCGACCAACACGCTGATCGTGCAGGGCACGCCCGAGGACATTGACGCCTTCCGCGAGCTGGTGGCGCTGCTCGACGTGGCCGAGAAGCAGGTGGAGATCTCCGCCAAGTTCGTGCAGATCGAGACCGGCGAGGAGCACGCCTTCGGGTTCGATTTCTTCCTCAACAACGGGTTCCTGGAGATCTTCGGCCAGGGGCTGGCCCCGGGAACGGGGGCGCTGACCGCGCGGTTCAGCACGGACATCCTGAGCGTGACCCTGAACGCGCTGCTGTCGCGTCGCAAGGCCAAGCTGATCAATGAGCCGCGGGTGGTCACCCTCAACAACACGCCGGCGACCTTCCAGGTCAACACGACCATCCCGTTCGCGCAGGCGACCATCACCTTCGACCAATTCGGCAACCGGTCGGTGGACTTCTTCGTTGACTCGGTGAACGTGCTCAACAGCCTGACCGTGCTGCCGCGAGTGAACGCCGACGACTCCATCACGGTGTTCGCCCTGCCCACGCTGTCTGACCAGGTGGGCGAGGTGGAGATACCCGAGATCGGGACGGTGCCCATCATCACCTACCAGAGCGTCTCGGCGCTGGTGCGCGTGCGCGATGGGGAGACGGCGGTGGTCGGGGGCCTGATCCGACGGTCGGATACGCTCACCACGACCGGCATACCGTTCCTGAGCGATCTGCCGCTCATCGGGAAGCTGTTCACGCGCGACGACGTGACGCGCACCGATTCGGAATTGCTGATTTTCATCTCGCCGCGGATCGTGCGAGAGATGGGTGTGGCCTTCGAGTAGGGCACGCCCCCGCGAGACGGCTGCCAACAGGCACGGACGCGAACGGCACGATTCACTTGTGCCGTTCGTTCGTATCAGGGGCAGGATAGGCATGCAGCAGCGAGTGCGAGTAGAGCTGGGTCAGGCGGCCTACGACATCGTGGTGGGGGCAGGCCTGCTTGCCAGCACGGGGGAGCTGCTGGGCGACAGCTTGCAGGGGCGCGAGGGCCTGCTGGTGACCAATCGCCGCGTCGCCGACCTCTATGGGCCGCAGACGCTGTCTGGACTGGAGCGCGGTGGCCTGCGGGCCAGCTTGGTGGTCGTGCCTCCAGGCGAGCGCTCCAAGACCCTGGGACAGACGCGCAAGCTCTATGATCGGCTGCTGGAGGCGGGCATTGACCGCAGCGGCTTCGTAGCGGCGCTGGGCGGCGGGGTGGTTGGCGACCTGGCCGGGTTCGCGGCCGCCACCTACATGCGCGGGATTGACTTCGTGCAGCTTCCCACCACGCTGCTGGCCCAGGTGGACGCCAGTGTGGGCGGCAAGGTGGCGGTGGACCTGCCCCAGGGCAAGAACCTGGTGGGCGCCTTCTGGCAGCCTCGCGCGGTGCTGGCGGACGTCGCCACCTTGCGTACGCTGCCCCGGCGAGAGCTGCGCGGAGGGCTGGCCGAGGTGGTGCGACACGCGGTCATCGCCGACCCCGAGCTGTTTCGTCTCCTGGAGGAGCAGGCGGAGGCCGTTCTCGCCGCCGATCTGGGTCACCTGACGGAGATCGTGCGGCGCTCGTGCCTCGTCAAGGCCGGGATCGTCGCGCAGGACGAGCGTGAGAGCGGGCTGCGGGCGCTGCTGAACCTGGGCCACACCATCGGGCACGCGCTCGAGCAGGTATACTCGTATCGGACGCTGCGGCACGGGGAGGCCGTGTCGCTGGGCATGGTGGCCGAGGGGAGGCTGGCCGTCCGGCGGGGGATGTTCGCCGAGGAGGACCTGAGCCGGCTGGTGCGCCTGCTGGAGCGACTGGGCCTGCCCGTTGGCCTGGCGGAGCTGGATGCGGCAGCCGTGGGCCGGGCGTGCCTGGTGGATAAGAAGCGCCTGCACGGGCGGCTGCGGGTGACACTGCCGAGGGGTATCGGCCGAGCCGAGCTGGTGGCGGACGTGTCGCCGCAGGAGCTGGAGTGGGCGGCGGGCACCTTGGCGTCCGGCTAGGCGGCGCCCCGCCAGGACGATGGACGCGACGGAGATTCGTGCGGTCAGCTCCTGGAGGGAGGACACCCCGAGGTCTGCTGGGTTGGGGCAAGGGAATGGGTCCGCGGTACGAAACCAGCGGCGAACGCACGTCGGACGCCTTCTTCGACGTCGTCCAGGGCGGCGACCGGGACACGGGCGAGCCCGTGCTGGTGCACGTCCTGCGCGAGACCTGTGGGCTGGCCGAGGCGGAGCTGCGACAGGTGGCGGAGGAGGCCGAGTACGCCACCAGGCTGCTGCATCCGCACATCGTAGCCACACGGGCCGTCCGCTTCGAGGAGGGCCGGCCGGTCGTCATCAGCGGCTTGCCGCGCGGCGAGAGCTTGGAGTCGGCGCTGGAGGCCGGCCCCATGCGCGCCAGCGCGGTGGCCAGACTGGGCACGCACGTATGCGAGGCCCTGGCCTACGCTCACGAGCGCGGGGTGTGCCACGGGGCGCTCAGTCCGGCACACATCCACCCCTCGGGCGAGAAACAGGCGGAGGTGAGTGGCTTCGGCACCTGGGGCGCCCTGTCGCGGCACCGCGGCGCTGCCGCCTACGTGCGCCGGCAGCGGGTGGCCTACATCTCGCCGGAGGAGGCCCGGGGGGAGCCGCCCGGCGCCAGCGCCGACATCTACGCTCTTGGCGTCATCCTGTTCCAGATGGCAACGGGTGGAGTGCCCTTCACAAGCGGGGACCCGCTGGTCGTGGCCCGGGCGCACTGCCAGGAGCCGCCGCCGCGACCCTCGGAGTGGGCGCCGGGCCTGCCGGCGGCGCTGGAGCGCTGCATTATCGTCGCGCTGGAGAAGAACCCGGCCCACCGCTACGCTTCGGCCAAGGAGCTGCTTTTGGAGCTTAGGCGGATTGCCGAGGACCTGGAGCGGGAGGAGGCAGCGGCGGAGGCGCAGATGGCGCAGGTGGTGGCGGAGCTGCCCGAGGAGCCGTTGGAGTGGAAGGAGGCGGCCAGGGGCGTGACCTGGGTGCTGGGGCGGGGGGTGTTGGGGCTGCTGGTGATACTGGCGGGAGCGCTGGGCGCCACCTCACTGGTGTTCCTGGTGCTGGCCTCGCCGCAGCCTGAGGTCAGCGTGCCCGACGTGACGGGCATGTCCCTGGAGGAAGCCGAGCAACTAGTGGAGCCGCTGGGCCTGGACCTGGTGGCCGCGGATGAGGAGTACTCCGACGAGGTGCCCGCTGGCGCCATCGCGCGCATGATAACCCCGTATGCGGGAAAGAAGGTCCGCCGCGGGCGGCAGGTGCGCGTCTCGGTGAGCAGGGGAGAGCGCAAGCTGCCCGTGCCCTACCTGGTGGACCTGGACCTGGACGGCGCCAAGGAGAAGCTCAAGGCCGCGGACCTTCCCCTGGGCAAGGTTGTCAAAGAGCACAACAGCATGACGCCCAAGGGCAGAGTGCTGCGGCAGCAGCCGGAGGGCGGCAGCCGCGTGCCCGAGGGCAGCACGGTGAGCCTGGTGGTGAGCGAGGGCCCCGAGGAGCTGCCCAAGCTCGACCCGGACAAGATGTACTCCTACAAGGTGCGGGTCCGGGTGCCGCCGGGGGAGGGAACACACCGCGTGCGCATTGACGTGGAGGATGAGGGCGGGGCTACCCGCATGGCCTACTCGGAGCTGCACGCCGCCGGCGACCAAGTGACCGAGACCGTCGCGGGGAAGGGCAGCGCCGTGGTCAGGGTCTACGTGGACGACGAGCTGGTGCAGGAGACGAGGACGGGTCAGGAGTGAGCCGTCATCGCGGTGCTGGAGATAGATGAGGACGTCCTGAAGCGCTCGCAGGCGGGTGACCCGGCCGCCTTCGACCGCCTGGTGGATCAGTGCTATCCGCTGGTCTACAACACGGCGTATCGGATGCTGGCGGACGAAGAGGAAGCCTGCGACGCCACTCAGGAGGCCTTCGTGCGGGCCTTTGGAGCCATCCGCAGATTCCGCTCCGAGGCCTCCTTCACCACCTGGCTGTACCGGATCGCGACCAACGTCTGTCTGGACCAACTGCGGCGGCGCAAGCGGCGGCCCAGCTCCCTGCGCCTGGTCAACGAGGAGCAGAGCGAGGAGCCGGGCGTGCGCGACATCCCGGACGATTCCCCGGACCCGGCCGGGTGGGCCGAACAGGCGGAGCGGCAGCAGTTGGTGGAGCTGGGGCTACAGCGGCTGTCGGAAGAGCACCGGACGGTGATCGTGCTGTACGACATCAACGGGCTGAGCTACGAGGAGATTGCGGGGGTGCTGGAATTGCCCCTGGGGACGGTGAAATCGCGGCTCAACAGGGCCAGAATGGCCCTCAAGGACGAGATTGAGCCGCACCTGGAACTTTTCGGCGTGCAATGACGTCAAACGGATGATCAGCGTCCTGCGGCACGCCTGTGGCACGCAGGAGTGAGTGGAAATGCGGTGCGAAGAGGTCAGAGAGCTGTTCACGGACCACGTCGAGGGCGACTTGCCCGAAGGCCAGCGCGCGGCCGTGCTGGAGCACCTGGAACAGTGCCCGGCGTGCGCGCAGGAGCTGCGGGCCTTCGACCACGCAGTGGTGGCGGCACGCTCGCTGCCGCTGGCAGACCCCCCGGCGCACTTGCGTGAGCGGATCCGTGAGGCCATTTACGCCGCCGCAGCCGACGCGCCCGCGCTCAGCGAGGCGCGAGCCGAGCGGAAGCGCCGCGTCCGCGTGTGGCTGGGAGCCGGCATAGGCGCTGCGGCAGCGGCGGCCGTGCTGGTACTGGTAGTAGTGTGCGTGCAGCCCTTCGGCGGTGGGGCACGCCTGGCGCAGGCGCCTGAGAGCATGGGCGAACCGGCGGCCGAGGCCCTCGCGCCGGAGCGGGGCCGGGTGGTCGGTGGGGCCACCTACGAGGCGGCTGAGGTGTCTGAGGAGGATCTCGAGGAGGCCGGTGACGAGGAGGCGCAGGAGCGTCGTGTGGTGGAGGAGGGTCCCGAGCCGGAGGAGCCGGCACCGCTGCGGTACGCGGCGAAGGTGATCCCCCCCTCGGGGCGATTCCCGTCGGGCGAGGCCCCGCCCGAGGCTCCGGAGGCGCTGGGCGAGGCCGTGGCTGCGCTCACGGTGCAGCCGGTGCGCAGCGCGGAGGGGGGCGGGGAGCTCAGGATGCTGGCGGTCGTGGAGGCCAACGAGGACATTCCGGACGCTTCGGTCTCGCTGGGGATAGACGAGGCGGACCAGGACCTGCGCAATGTGTACCTGTACATGGGCCCCCTGGCCAGGGGAGAGAAGCGGGAGTTCAGCTATGCCGTGCCGCTCAACGGGGCCAGCATAGCCGCCCAGGCTGAAGTCAGGCGAGGCTCGGGGCAGCAGCTTCTGGCCCGGTCCGAGCACGTGCGCGTGCCGGCCAGTGCGGGCCTGGCCATGGCGGCCGCGCCCAGCGGGCCGGCAGGGGCGCGCGGCGCTGCCGGACCGGCCGGACCTCGAGGGCCAGCAGGTCCCCCCGGCCCGACGGAGCCGGAGAGGTCCGTGCCGGGCGTGGCCATGCGCGAGATGATGACTGCCGACCACGCGGCGGGCGCGCCCGGCCAGGGGGCCATTGCACGCGAGCCCGGCCGGGACCTCAGCTTCGGCGCGGGCGCTGGGCCCCCCGAGCCCGCACCGGGGTCCTACGTCCGGGCCGATTCGATGGCGGTGCGCAAGCGGATCAGCGTGTCCTTCGAGAACCAGCCCCTCCACGATGCGCTTCGGGAGGTGGGCAAGAAGGCAGGCGCCAAGGTGACCATCGGCAAGAACGTGGCCAACCCCAAGGTGACCTACAAGGCGCACGACACCGCCGTGCCGCTGGTGTTCTACACGCTCTCCCGTAAGGCAGATGCCGTGGCCGTGCAGAAGGGCAACGCCTGGAGCATTGTGCCCAAGGCGCCGGCGGCAGAAGCGAACGCCGAATAGCGCGTGTGCGCTCCACCTGGGCCCGTTGACGATTACTGAACAAAGGGGCGCACCGTTCGTCCAAGGCAGTAGCGGCAACGGCGAGGAGGAGTCAGGATGAAGATGCGACATTCGATGCAGGTGAGCGTGGCCGTAATGGGGTTATTGGCGGTGTGCGCAGTGGCCAGCGCGGATGGCATGCTGATCGTCCGCCCGCGGCCCGAAATCCTGAAGGCCACGCCGCTGCCGGTCAAGTACCACCGCGTCTCGGTGGCCATCAAGGACCAGGTGGCGACCACCAGCATAGACCAGGCCTTCACCAACCCGCATGGCCGCCAACTGGAGGCGGAGTACATCTTCCCGCTGCCCGAGGAAGCGGCCATCTCGGACTTCGCCATGTTCATGGACGGCAAGCGGGTGGCCGGCGCCCTGCTGGACAAGGACGAGGCGCGCAAGACCTACGAAGATATCGTGCGCAAGATGCGGGACCCGGCCCTCTTGGAGTACGTGGGGCGGAACATGTTCAAGGCGCGGGTCTTCCCGGTGCCGCCCAAGGGCGACACCCGCATCCAGATCGAGTACTCGCAGGTAGTCCCCTTCGACAACCACACCTGCCAGTACGTGTACCCCCTGAACACGGAGAAGTTCTCGCCCACGCCGCTGGAGGAAGTGAGCATGGCCGCGGTGGTGGAGTCGCGCATTCCCATCAAGTCGGTCTACTCGCCCAGCCACAAGGTGGACGAGACGCGCGACGGCGACCATAAGGTCACGGTGGGCTTCGAGGAAAAGGACGTCAAGCCCGACAAGGACTTCGTGCTCTACTACACGCTGGCCGAGGAGGACTTCGGGCTGGGCCTGGTGACGCACAAGGAGAAGGGCGAGGATGGGCACTTCCTGCTGCTGCTGGCGCCGCAGGAGGAGGTGCAGCAGCGGGAGATCGAGGCCAAGGACGTGCTGTTCGTGTTCGACAAGTCGGGCAGCATGTCGGGCCAGAAGATCGAGCAGGCCAAGCGGGCGCTGAAGTTCTGCCTCAACAACCTCAACGCGCAGGATCGGTTCAGCCTGATTACCTTCAGCACCGGCGTTGACATGTTGAGCACCAAGCTGCTGCCGGCCCAGGAGGCCAAGAGCGAGAAGGCGCAGGGGTTCATAGACGAGATGAAGGCGGTGGGGGGCACCAACATCAACGAGGCGCTGACCCAGGCGCTGAAGATGATCGAGGGCGGCGCCCGACCCACCATCGTGGTTTTCCTGACCGACGGCCTGCCCACGGTGGGCGAGGTGGACGAGGAGGAGATCGTCGAGAACGTTGACAAGCTCAACACCATCACCACGACCGCCGAGGCGACCATTCACCGCGCGCTGTACGCTCCGCCGGCGCCAGACGGCTACTACAACGTGGTGGCGGACGAGGGCGCGGCCACACGGAAAGCCAGGATCTTCACCTTCGGCGTCGGCAATGACGTGAACACGCACCTGCTGGACAAGGTCTCGGGGCACAACGGTGGGGTCACCACCTACGTGCAGCCCGAAGAGGACATCGAGGTCAAGGTCAGCTCGTTGTACGAGAAGCTGGCGCACCCGGTGCTCTCGAACGTGGCGGTGGACTTCGCCGACATCTACGTATACGACTACTACCCGCAGGAGCTGCCCGACCTGTTCAAGGGCTCGCAACTCACCGTGTTCGGACGCTACCGGGGCCACGGGCACCTGGCGCTTGAGCTGTTGGGCCAGGTCGGTGGCGAGGACAAGCGCTGGGCCTTCGACGCCGACTTCCCGGAGGAGGAAGAGGGCAACGACTTCATCCCGCGGCTGTGGGCCACGCGGCGGATCGGCTACCTGCTGGACCAGATCCGGCTCAAGGGCGAGAACAAGGAGCTGAAGGAGGAGATCGTCCACCTCAGCACCACCTACGGCATCATGACGCCCTACACCTCGTACCTGGTCACCGAGGACTCGGAGGCCGGCGGGCGGCGCGTGCCGGTGCTGGAGGCCAGCGAGGCGGTGCGAGAGAGGCTGGGGGAGCCCCAGGATAGGGCTCTGGTCTTTGGCGGCGCCGGTGGCTATGGTGGCGGGTATGCCGGATCGCGAGGGCCTCAGGGCGCCGCGGGCGAGCGCGGGCCTGCGGGGCCGGCGTATGGCTACGGGATGCCTGGCGGCGCTGGGTGGGGCACGGGGCGCCACTACGGGGACCTGGACGCGCGCACGGGCGCCAAGGCCATCAGCGGCAGCTTGGCCATAGACGGCCTCAAGGGCGAGGACACCACGGTTGAGACCGCGCCGGGGCTCGTGAAGCACGTGGCGGGCGAGACCTTCTACTTCGACGGTCACACCTGGCTGCACAGCGACTACAAGCAGGGCCTGCCCACCTACAAGATCAAGGCCTACGGCAAGGCTTACTTCGACCTGCTGGCGGCGCGGCCGGAGTGGGGCAAGTTCTTCAGCCTGGGCGAAGAGGTTGCGCTGGTGGTGGAGGGCAAGTGCGTGCGTGTGACCGCCGAGGGCGCCGAGACACTCAGCGCCGCGCAGATCAAGGAGATAGCCAGTCTGGGGAAGAAAGGGTAAGAGGAGTCGCATTTGGGAGACCATACAGCCCTCACCCCAACCCCTCTCGCAGCAGGAGAGGGGCAAGGGGTGAGGGTTGCTTGCAGGGGGAGGGAAAGCGCGATGCCCCACAGGTTCTGCGGTATCGTCCTCTGCCTCGTGTGCTGTCTCGGCCCCGCAGCGTCTCAGCCGGAGCTGATCCCCAACGGCGGCTTCGAGCAACTCGCGGACGGCTGGCCCGTGGGCTGGGCGCGTATGTGGATGCGGGAGGAGGGAGCGGGGGAGGCCAAGGTGACGGGCGACGCCCACTCGGGCCAGCGCGCCATCCTGATGTCCTACACAGGCGCGCGGGATTGGTCGCTGCACCTGGAGAGCGAGGTATCGGTGGAGCCGGGCGACATCCTGGTCATGCGCGCGTGGACCAAGGCGGCCGGAGAGGGCGCCGCCTCCCTGAGCGTGGTCACCATGGACGCGCAGGGCAAGACCATGGAGTGGATATGGGGCGCGGGGGAGATTGCCAAGGGCGATCAGTGGCAGCAGACGACGGCGCGGATGGTCATGCCCGATGGCTGTGCCAAGGTCCGGCCCCGCGTGACCGGGTGGGGCCGCCTGACGCTCACGGTGGACGACATCTCGCTGGTGAAGGAGGGGAACGTGCGCGCCATGCAGGAGCAGGCCAACTTGCCGGAGCGCCTGACCATCGCCAACGCGTTGGTTGAGGTGAACTTCCTGCCGCGGGAGGGGAGCTTGGGCCTGCGCGATCTGCGCAGTGGGCGCGAATGGGCAATCGAGGGAGCCGCGGATGGGCCCATCGTCACCTCGGCGCGCAAGGTGGGGCGGGCGCTCCGGGCCGAGCTGCTGGATGCGGCCAGCGCCCTGAGGGTGAACATGGAGGCGTCGCTGGAGGCTGAGCGGGCGGAGCTGTCGCTGGCACTGAGGGCCGACGGCAACCTGCCTCGGCCATTGCGCTTCCCGGGCGCTGCCCAGACGAAGGCGGGAGATTGGCTGGTCATCCCCATGAACGAGGGGATCCTGTACCCGGTGGACGATGAGAGCATCCGGCCCATGCGGCTGATAGGCTACGGCGGGCACGGCATCAGCATGAGCTGGTACGGCGTGACGGACATGGGTCGGGGCCTCATGGCCATCGTCGAGACGCCGGACGACGCCAGCATTCGCATCGGCCGCGGCGGCGACGGCATGCTGACGGTGCGGCCGGAGTGGGAGTCGTCCAAGGGGCAGTTCGCCTACGAGCGCAAGCTGCGCTTTGTGCTCTTCGACATGGGGAGCTACGTTGCGCAGGCCAAGCGTTACCGTGAGTACGCCAAACAGGTGGGCAAGTTCAAGAGACTGCGCGAGAAAGCCGAGTTCAACCCCAACGTGGAGAAGCTGTACGGCGCGGTCAACGTCTGGCCCATGGGTGGCGGGCTCGACCTCGTGAATCTGGGTCAGGAGTTCCGCCAACTGGGCATGGAGCGGGCGCTGTTCAACGTGTCCGGATGGCTGCCCGCCGAGAGGAAGACCGTCGTCATTGACGAGCTCAACCGGCTGGGATTCCTGACCGGGCGCTACGACATCTACCAGGACCTTCAGCCCCCGGAGGTGGCCGAGGAGCACAACCTGCGCCATCCAGACTGGACCCAGGATGCCTGGCCGGATGACATCATGACCGGGCCCAACGGCGACTGGGTCAAGGGATGGGTGGTCAAGCGCGGCGACCAGAGCTTCCCCTGCGCCGTGCTGTGCGACCGCCAGGCGGTGCCCTACGCCCGGAAGCGGATCACGGAGGACCTGGCCACGAACAACTACAAGGCGCGGTTCATTGACACCACCACCGCCAGCCCCTGGCGCGAGTGCTACCATCCCGACCACCCCATGACCCGGTCGGACAGCCGCAAGTTCAAGATGGAGCTGCTACGTTATGTCTCGGAAGAGGCCAAGCTGGTCACGGGCACCGAGACGGGGATTGACCCCTCAGTCCCCTTCGTGCACTACTACGAGGGCATGCTGAGCCTGGGCCCGTACCGCGTGCCGGACGCGGGGCGGAGAATGCTGGAGCCGGCGGAGCCCATCGAGAGGATCGTCAAGTTCCAGGTGGGACACTATTACCGCGTGCCGCTGTGGGAGCTGGTGTATCACGACTGCACCGTCTCCATGTGGTACTGGGGCGACTACAACAACAAGGTGCCCGCTGTCTGGGACCGGCGCGACCTGTTCAACCTGCTCTATGGCACTCCGCCCATGTTCATGTTCAACCAGGACATCTGGACGGCCAACAGGGACCGGTTTGTGCAGAGCTACAACGCCATTTGCCCCACCGTGGCCGAGGTCGCTGATCAAGAGATGGTCAACCACGAGTTCCTGACTCCAGACCACACGGTGCAGCGTACGACCTTCGTGAACGGGACGCAGATCGTCGTGAACTTCGGCGAGAATGGGTATGACAAGGCAGGAGTAAGTGTCGGGCCGATGGGCTCGACGGTGCTCAAGCCCCGGTAGGGGCAGGCGCCAGTAAGGAGACACATGCTGACGACCAGATCGGGGAAGCGGTTGGCGCTGTGTGGCGGGTCCGCTATGGCCCTGGCCGCTGCGCTGTTGGCTTGCTGCCGGCCGGTGCAGGCACAGGATGCAGCCAGCGAGCGTCGCGCCTCGCTGCTGATACTGGACTTCCAGGATCGCACCAAGTCCGAGCAGGGCCTGTTGTCGTGGGAGGCCGCCGACGCGCTGGCGGCTGCGCTGCACGACTCGGCCACCTTTCGGCCTCTGCCCACCCAGCAGGCGCGGGGCGAGGTGGCCGCGCGGCACATGACGCAGCCGTTCCGGCACGGCGAGGTGCGGGCACTGGCGCGCGACATGAAGGCGGACGCGGTGGTGATGGGGGAGGTCCTGTTGTATCGCGTGCACGAGCAGCAGCGTATGGTGCATGTGCTGCTGACCGCGCGTCTGTACACACCGGAGGATGAGAAGCCGCGCTTCGAGACCAGGGGGGTCGGCCAGATTGCCTGGGGGGTGGACGTGACGCCGCACTTGCAGGCAGAGACCACGCGCGCGCTGGATGCGGCAGCCGCGCAGATGGCGGCCGACCTCAACGAGGTCAAGGCGGTGGTGGGCATCATCTACATGGCCATGGCCGGGAAGCGCGTGCTGCTGGACATCGGCCGCGAGGACGGCCTGGTCAAGGGGGCGGTTCTGTCCGTCTACCGGAGAGTATACAACCGGGAGCTGGGGCGGATGGAGATGGAATATGCAGGGCGGGTGAAGGTCACCGAGGTGGATCGGGACAACGCCACGGCGAAGGTCCTGGAGAGCAAGGGCGCCATCGCCACCAACGACACAGTGCGGGGCATCGTCACGCCCAAGCAGCGAGCCGGACGCGGCCACTAGGCAGTGCGCCCAGCGCGCCCGATGGCGGGCCACCCCGGCCGGCGTGGTCACACAGTCTGCTCAAGCTGCCCCTGGGCCAGTGCTGGCAGTTGCAGCACGCGCATGATCCGCCGCAGGTCCCGAGCCTCCTGGAGCTGGAAGGTGACGGCGCTGCGGGCCTCCTCCAGCAGGGCCAGGGCCTGCGCCACGTTGGACATGCCGACCAGGTCGAAGCGTTGCCCGCAGTTGGGGCAGGCGCGGTCGGGATTGGCCTGAAGCTGATTCAGCTCCAGGAAGAACTCGCACTTGCAGCTATGACAGGTGAAGTAGGCGCGCCGGTACATGATGGGCCTCCGCAGGGCTGATGTGCCCCCGTGGTATTCGGCTCGGCCGGCGCGGAGCCCTGCCCATCCGGGCTGGGCCAAGGCAAGCCTTGACGTGGCGCCCGTTTCCCCCTAATATCAGGCGCACATATCGGCTTCATGAGCACGCACCAGACGCAGACCGTCATTGGCGTTGACGTCGGTGGCACCAAGCTCACCGCGGCACTGGCCGACACGGCCGGAACCGTGCGTAAGTTCGTGCGCCGGCGCACCGAAGCAGAGTGGACTGCGCGAGAGGCCCTGCGCGAGCTGGCCGAGATGACGCAGGAGCTGCTGGACGAGGCGGAGGCGCGGGAGCTCGTGGTGGCGGCGATGGGGGTTGGCTTCGGCGGGCCGGTGGACCCCGAGACCGGTGTGGTCCACCTTTCGCACCACGTGGCCGGGTGGGAGAACATGGGCCTCAAGGCGTGGTTCGAGGAGCAGTTCTCTACCCCGACGGCTGTGGACAACGACGCCAACACGGGCGGGCTGGGGGAGTTGTACTACGGGGCCGCCCGCGGCCGCAGCGACATCCTCTACGTCAACATCGGCACGGGCATCGGCGGGGCAGTCATCATCGGGGGTCGCCTGCACCACGGCGCGGGCGGCATGGCCGGCGAGATAGGCCACTGCGTGGTCCTGCCGGGCGGGCCGGTCTGCACCTGCGGCAAGCAGGGCTGCCTGGAGGCGCTGTGTGCCGGTCCGGGAATCGCCCGGCGGGCAAGGGAGCGGCTCCGCGATCGGCCCGTTGAGCAGGTGATCTCCGAGGCGGTATTCGCCGCGGCGCGCGCCGGGGACCAGTTGGCGCAGGACATCGTGGACGAGACGGCGCGCTTTCTGGGCCTGGCCATTGGCAACGCGCTCAACCTCATCAACAGCGAGATGGTGATCTTGGGTGGGGGAGTCGGTGAGGCGGGCGACATACTGCTGGAGCCACTGCGGGAAGAGATCAGGAGAGTCGCCCTCGGCAGGGCCGCCGAGGCAGAGGTAGTCAGCGCACAACTGGGGTACGACGCGGGCGTGATGGGCGCGGTAGCCCTGGCCGCGCAGTTGGTGGAAACTCTCGACGCGCGACGGGCATCTGGCTAGGTGACCCGGATGCCGATAGCACAGGTGGAACACCGTTGATGGACTTGCAGAAGCAGTCTGGCCTCGGATACGAGCTGTTGCTGGACAAGGAACGCCTGGGTCTTGCCTTCGACCCAGAGGAGGTGGACTGCAAAGGCGACGCACCATCGCTGGCCGAGCGCTCCCTCCACGCCATTCGACAGGTCACCAAGGACCCCAATGCCGATGGGCC
>JBHIEF010000066.1:0-19847 GCA_046760465.1 Armatimonadota bacterium
TTCGGCAGCAAGCTGCCGAAACACCGGTGAGTAGGCACGGCGGCAGGAAGATGAGGCCATGATACGCCTGGGGACGTCCGGGTTTAGCTACGACGATTGGGTGGGGCACTTCTACCCTGAGGGCATCCAGAAGAGCGACATGCTGAGGTACTACGCGGAGCACTTCGACACGGTGGAGGTCAACTACACGTACTACCGCCTGCCCAACGCGCGCACGCTGTCGCAGATGGCGGCCAAGACCGGCGAGGGCTTCGAGTTCGTGATCAAGGCCAACCGGGAGATGACGCACGAGCGCGCCGAGGACCCAGAGGTCTTCCGGCAGTTCGCGGAGGCGCTGACCCCGCTGAGAGAGCAGCAGAAGTTCGGCTGCATTCTGGCGCAGTTCCCCTATTCCTTCAAGCCCACGCGCGAGGGGGCGCGGTACCTGCGGTGGTTCCGCGAGCAGGTTCCCTCGGAGCTGCCGACCGTGGTGGAGTTCCGCAACAGCCAGTGGGTGCACGAGAAGGCCTTCGAGCTGCTGGAGGAGCTGAGCTTCGGCTTCTGCTGCGTGGACGAGCCCGACCTGCGCGGGCTGATGCCGGGGGTGGCGGTGGCGACCTCTCCCGAGGTAGGCTACGTGCGCTTCCACGGGCGCAACGCCGAGAAGTGGTTCGAGCACGAAGAGGCCTGGGAGCGCTACGATTATCTCTATACCGAGGACGAGTTGGCCGAGTGGGTGGACAAGGTCAAGGACCTGGCCGAGAAAACTGAGCGCACCTACCTGTTCTTCAACAACCACTATCAGTCGAAGGCCGTCGTGAACGCCAACATGTTCCAGCAGCTCCTGGGCATGGAGGTATAGCCCGGCGGCCGGAGGAAGCTCCGCGACGACGTGTCTCCCACCGAAGGGCATCGGCGTCGGGCTCGTGCCGCGCGGCGAGGGCTGCCTGTCAGAGCCGCGCGGGAAGGCCCGCTCCACGCACTGGCACTGGTACGAGGTCGCGATGGCTGACGAATCGCTCACGCCATCCATCGGCGAACCCTCCACGGAGGAGGCACGCCGCCTCTGTGACCTGGGCAATCAACACCTCACCAGCGAGGACTTCCCCCGTGCCGTGCGCGCCTACCGCCAGGCCCTGGAGGTGGAGCCGCAGTATGCTCGCGCCCACCACAACCTGGGCGTGGCCTACTACAAGATGGGTCTGTTCGCGCAGGCCGCGGACGAGGTGCGGCGGGCCATAGAGCTGAGGCCCGAGCTGGCCGACTTCCATTTCACGCTGGGGCTGATCCACAAGGACGGGCGCGCCTACGGAGAGGCCATTGCGGCCTTCGGACGCGCCCTGGAACTGGACCCGGACCTGGTGGTCGCCCTGCGCTACCGGGGCGCCACCTACTACGAGCAGGGCAACAACCAGTCGGCCATCGCCGACTTCGAGCGGGCCCTGGACCGTGACCCAGAGCAGAGCGACGTGGCCTACGACCTGGCGGTGGCCAACGCGGACGCTCAGAACTGGGCGGAGGCGGAGAAGTGGTTCGAGCGGGCCGCGGAGCTGGAGCCCACCAACGCCGACATCTACTTCAACCTGGGGCTGGCCCATGCCCGAGACGTCAACACGCCCGACAGCGAGGCCGAGGCCGCCTTCAGGCGGGCCCTGTGGCTGGACCCCCATCACGTCCAGGCCCGCTTCCGGCTGGGTGTGCTCTACGCCAAGGCCAAGTACCGGTATCCCGCGGCGCGCGGGCGCGCCATCGAGGCCCTGCGTCCCCTGGCCGAGGACCCATCGCTGCCCGAGCTGTTCCCCGACGCGCACCTGGTGCAGTTCGCCCTGGGCACGCTCTACGACGATTCGCCGGAGACGAGCGACCAAGCCCTGGAGTGCTACGAGCGCTGCCTGGAGCTGGCGCCCAGCTTCGCGCCGGCTCTCAACAACCGGGGGATCCTGCTCCAGAGGGCGAAGCAGACCGAGGAGGCCGCCGCCAGCTTCTGCGAGGCCATCCTGGCCGATCCCCACTACGAGAGCGCCTACCACAATCTGTGCGAGCTGCTGTATGACGAGCCAGACGTCATGCTCACCAGCCAACTCCGCGAGCTGGTGACTCGCGGCCACGAGGACAGCCCGAGAGTGCTGACGCGTCTGCTACTGGAGATGGTGGACACGGCCAAGGCCGATGCCTACGAGGAGAGCTATCAGGCCGTCCACAAGCTGAAGAACCTGATCGCGCTGCTGGGGGCGCGCATGCGTGGCCTGTGGGAGGAGTTGGCCGCGCGCTACCCGGACCACCAGCGGGTGGAGGTGGAGCTGGAGCACCTCAGCTCCCTGCACGCCTCGGTCTTCGAGGGCGTAACCAGCTACCTCGACGCTCTGCAACGGAGGGAGATCCGCTGGGAGATCATCAAGCTGCCGCAGGTGCTTGAGCGGGTATTGGGGGAGACGCGGGAGCAGCGGCCCGAGGGGGTGGAGGTGAAGATGGAGGCCGACCCACGCCTGCCCGAGGTGCGGGGCGACGCCTCGCGCCTGGCGGAGGCCCTAGCCAACATCGTGCGCAACGCCTACGAGGCCATGTCCGAGGGCGGCGAGCTGCGGCTGACGGCCGAGCCGCTGCCCGACACCAGTTCCCCCAGCCCCTCCTCATTCCGCGGCGTGCGCTTGCGCATCGCCGACACGGGGCCCGGCATCCCGGACGAGCAGCGGCCCCGCGTGCTGCACCCCGGCTACACCACGAAGCCCGGTGGGTCCGGCTATGGCCTGCCCATCGCCGCGCGCATTCTGCGCGAGCACAATGGCAGCATGAGTATCGAGACCTCGCCCGACCACGGCACCACGGTGACCATTGACCTGCCGCTGAACATCGAGCTGGAGAAGCAACACGACCGCATGCGACTGCGGCCGATCATCTTCGAGGATTCGAGACGTCTGATCCAGACGGAGCTCGAGGAGTTCTGAGCACCGACGGAGAGCGCCCACCCGCCCAGACTCGGCCGGATCCACCACCAAGCCCCTGCGGCCCAACGATTTTGCCGTCGCGCTTGACAGGACAGACAGCCTCTGTTATACTACGCCCCCGTAGAGGCCTGTGCAAAGATACGGGATTTCTCTGTACATCCCTAGACCAGGGCGCCCAAGGCGGGATGGCACGAAGTTCAAAGTGCACGAGCATCGCAGGAAAGCACGAAGCTGCTAGCTCACGGCACAAACTGAACTTCCCATCACAGGCCTCCACTCGCTCATCGCTCGCAGCCCTCGGTTCCCCTAGACGATGAGCGAGCATTGGGTAGCCGGGCCGAGGTTCCTCTCCCTCACTCTCGGCCCGGCCTTACTTTCTCCTTGCACCATCCGCGCATGGGTGGTAACCTCTTCGGGCGCAGTTGGCTGCGCGGCGGCCGAGCCGCCCGGCCATTCTCCCACATGCGAGCCATCCTACTGAGCCTGCTGGTGAGCGGAGCGGCCATGGCGGGCTGTCAGCGGGCAGCGCCCGTCGAACCGGCCGGCCAACCCGAGCAGCACGCCCCCCTGCCCACGGATGAGCACCCCACCTACCTCATCGTAGACCGCGAGAAGCTGACGTACCATCGCCAGGACTGCCCGGAGCTGCCGCCGGCCGAGCGGCGCGCACTGGTGGACCCGACAATGATCGAGTATGCGGCGGGCGAAAGTAGGCCCTGCCCCGTCTGTCGGCCCGATCAGCAGCCGCCGACAGCCGAGCCGGGCGAGGGCGGGCCATGAGGGGATCAGCCAACACGAGAGGCCAACCAGCCAGCGGCGCGCCGGGCCCGGGACAGCAGACGCCTGAGGGGGTGGCCCGGCGGCCTCTGGCGGAGAGGCATCGCCACAGGTAGCAGCGCCGCGAAGGCGCGGCACAGCGCCAGCATGGCGCGGTGCTGCCGACGCCAGGCCCATCCCTCCACGCCACAGACACGCCCCACCACGTCAGCCGCCTCCGCAACGGTGACCTCGGCCGCCGCGTCGCCCTTGAGCAGGAGCACCGGCGCGCCGCGATGGCGGCCCCGACCCACGACACGATGCGTCAACAGGCCGCCGGCGGTGCGGATGACGGCGACCTCGCCGACCCCGAGGTCCGAGGGAGAAACGCTGTCTACCTCGACCTCCTGGCCATCGTGCAGGGCAGGAGCCATGGAGTCGCCGCGCACGGCGAGGCGGGCGCGACCTTGCCGGCGCAGGCCCTCCACCCACAGGTCTTCGGCCGTGCGCTCTGGACGGTCTGCATCCATGACGGGGGTGGCTCCTGCGAGAAAAGGGCCCGCCGCTGGCGGGCCCTTGAGCACTCTCTCCGTGGTCATGGGGCTAGGAGCGGCTTCACGACCCGGTGACGGACGTTCTGGTCAGGGCCCTTCGAACAACTCAGGATGAACGCGACGCCCCTCCTACGAGGTTTGGGAGGTGGGCCCGCTCGTGCAGGAGGCTATGAGACCACTTCCTAGCCGCCCCGGGCGACCGCCAGCATCTCTCGCAGCACGTCGCCCGTGACCGGGCTCTCGAAGAGCTGCCTGATCAACTCACGGTTGAAGGGGCGCGTGGTGGGCGGCGGCTCTCTTCCGATCCCCACGAGGTCAGTTAGCTGAGCTGCCAGGACATCGCGATACTGGAGCCACTCCAGCCACGTCATGAGGCGCGCGCGGCGGAAGACATCCAGCACGTAGGGCAGCAGCTCGTCGTAGAGAGGAGTGCCCGGGGGGGCGACGGCGGACAGGTAGTCGTCGGCCACCTCGATGCGCCGCGCCTGATACTGGCCGCCGAGGGAGCGGGCCCGGTCAATGGTCTGGAGGGCGTAGATGTGCAGTGAGTAGCGGAGGGCCTCATCCTCACCCGCGGCCAGCTCCTCTTCCTCCTCGGCCGGCTCGCCCCAGTCTATGAGAGCGTTCTGCTGGCCGTGGAGTATGTCCTGGAGCGTGAGCAACAGGCGGGTAAGCGCCTGCTCGTGGACCTGCTGGTTGTAGTCGTGCTCCGCCAGCACCTTGCTGACCGCCTCGTCCAGCTCCATGCTGGTCCGCAGCCCGCGCACGGCCAAGTGTCGCTTGTCGGCCAGGGCGCGCCAGGCCGGCGCCAGGGTCTCGCTCTGCTTGCGCTCGAGGTCGGCCCGCATGCGCTGGATGCTGTCAGTGAGAGCCAGGCACTGCCTCATCTGGCCTTCGTCCAACTCCAGCGTGTTGAACACGTGCAGGGCGGTGAGGGCGTCCAGCGCGCTCTGCAACTGGTCGGCACTGGCCCTTGGGGGGCTGACCGCGCCCAGGCCCAGTGCAATGACCAATACCCACTGTCTCTTCATGACGCGATCACCGTTCTCTCTAGCCGCGCTCGTCTATCATCTCCCGCAGCAGCACGGCAGTGCGCCTGTTGCGCAGGAGATCGGTATAGTCTTCGCGGGCGATCTTGCCCACGAGGCTGGGCACGTCGGCCTCGGGGCGGAGATCAAGGTGGGTCGCCACTTCGGTCTCCAGGTTCACCCGTCGGCGCGCGAACTCGGCCGGGGGCAGGGCGTACAGCTCGTCCATCAAGCCAAGCAGGCGCTCGATGAAGGCGGCGCGGCGCGACGACTCGAGGCCCTCCGTGCGGTCGGCGATGTCTATGGCGATGGGCTGCCGGCGCCGCTGATACTCGTCCTGGGGGAGGTCTTTGGCCCAGGCGATCTGCTCCACGATGAAGCCGGCGGCGGAGGTGTGGCCGCGCAGGGCCTCCAGTCGCTCCCGGCGCAGGTCGCGCTGCTCCTGGGTCTCGATGAGCGCCAACTGGCGCGGGGTGAAGACCGCCTCGATCTGGGCCGTGAGCCGGTCAATGGCCTTCTCCTCGGCAGCGACGCGCCTCTGGAGTCGCTCCAGCGCCCGGCTCAGGACGCCTTCGTCCGCCTGGCTGGGCTGCCGGCCCAGGGCCATTGACCGCCGAGTGCGATGGAGGACCGACCGGTTGCGGTCATACATGTTCTGGCGCAGTTGAGCGATGCGAACCAGGCGTCGCTGGATGTTCTCCAGGGGGGTCACGATCTGCTGCATCTGCTGCACGCTCAGGTTCAGCTGGTCCAGAAGCATGAGCAGCTCCACGTCCTGCCGGAGCTGCTCGAGATTGGCCTGAGCTGATCGAGGCGCCTGAGCCCATCCAGCCGCCCAGAGACACGGCAACACCGCCAACAGCGCCCCCGCCCTGCGTTTCATTGTGCCCGATCGCTCCCCCCACGCCGGCCGGCCCGGCGTCAGGCGCGGCAAGCAGGTTCGCGTCCTCGGCGCGGCAGCGAGGATTCTATCACATCGGTCTGCGACGGTCAACGAAGGCCACGGCGGCGCGGTCAGCGGCCACTCTTGAGCGCTTCCAGCAGCCTGCGGAAGTCGGCAGGCGGCTCGGCCTCCAAGGTCAGTTCCTCTCCGGTGCGCGGATGTTCTAGAACCAGCAGGCGCGAGTGAAGGGCCTGTCCGTGGAGGCCCCGCAGGGCCTGACGGAGCGCGGCGGGGGCCCGCCGGGGCAGTTGCCGGGCTCTGCCGTAGGTAGGATCGCCAACGACGGGGTGTCTCAGGTGGTTCAGGTGGACTCGGATCTGGTGCGTGCGGCCGGTGCGCAGGCGTGCCTCGACCAGAGACATGGGCGGCAGGGCTTCCAGCAGCCTGAACAGCGTGCGCGCCGGGCGCCCGCCTTGCCGCACAACGGCCATGCGCTTGCGATGGTGCGGATCGCGGCCGATGGGAGCGTCCACGGCGAACTCCTGGGCCAGGCCCGTACCCCAGCAGATAGCCCAGTAGGCGCGCTCCGCGGAGCGCTGGCTGATCTGCCGCTGGAGGCGGCGATGGGCGTGGTCGTTCTTGGCGGCGACGATCAGCCCCGACGTGTCCTTGTCCAGGCGATGCACGATGCCGGGGCGCAGCTCGCCGCCGATGCCTGCCAGGTCCCCGCAGTGAGCCAGCAGGGCGTTGACCAGCGTGCCCTCCCAGTTGCCCGCGGCGGGATGCACAACCATGCCCGAGGGCTTGTTGACCACGATGAGGTCGGCGTCCTCGTAGATGATGTCGAGGGGGATGTCCTCGGGCTCGGCACGGTAGGGACGCGGCGGCGGGATCTCCACGCGCACGACGCTGCCCGCCGGGACCGCCTTGCTGGGCTTGGCGGGCTCGCCATCCAGCAGCACTCGGCCCTCGCGGATGAGCCGCTGTGCTGCCGCGCGGGAGAGGTCCGGGCACACCTGAGCCACGAACACGTCCAGCCGCCGGCCCGCGTGCTCGGCGCCGACCGGGTGCCGCTGGACCTGTCCCTCCTGCCCCTGCTGCGACACGGTGCGCCTCCGCCTACCGGTGGGTGCGCTTCTTCTTGGGCGTGGGCTCTGTCTCGGGGGCCGGGGCGGGCTCGGGCTCCGGCTCTGGCTCGGGCTGTGAGAGCCGCCGGCGCTCCGTGAGTATGAGCGCGGCGGCGGCCGCCAAGGCAATGACCAGGCTCACCACCTGAGCCTGCGTCAGGGGAGCCAGGGGAGGGAAGACGTGGGCGCTGGCGCCACTGCGGTAGATTTCCACCGCGTACCGCTGCGCGCTGTAGAGGGCGAGATACGACAAGAAGAGCTGGCCCTGCCAGTGCAGCCTGGTCCGCAGCAGCAGGACGACGCCGAACACTACCAGGCTGAGGAGGCTGGCGTAGATCTGCGTGGGATGGACTGGTTGGGCGACCAGCGCCGAGCCTTCGAGGGCCTTGGGAAAGGCGACGCCCCAGGGCAGGTGGGTGGGGGTGCCCTGGCAGCAGCCGTTGAGGAAACAGCCAATGCGGGCGATGGCGTAGCCCAGGGGCAAGGAGGGCGTCAAGGCATCGTACAGCCTGGCGATGCCGATCTTGCGCCGAGAGGCGAAGATGGTAACCGCGACGGCGGCGCCCAGCAGGGCCCCGTGGAAGCTGAGGCCGCCCTTCTGAATCTGTATCCACCTGCCCCACTGGCCGGCGAAGTAATCCCAGTCCAGGAAGATGTAGAGCAGCCGGGCGGCGATGATGCCGCTCAGCAGCACCCACAGGGCGCAGTCAATGATGTCGTCCCTGGAGATGCCGCGGCGGCGACCCTCGCGGATGGCCAACAGCAGGCCCGCGCTGAAGCCCAGGACCAACATGACGCCGTAGGAGTGGATGCCGAGGGAGCCGATGTTGAAGAGGGTTGGCCTCATGGTTCAGTGTGCTTCGGGCCTTGGGGGCCTTCATCCTTCTCGCCACCGCGCAGCAGGAAGAGGGCAACCACAATCGCGCCCACGGTGATGGCTGCGTCGGCCACGTTGAAGGCGGGCCAGAAGTGCAGGTCCAGGAAGTCCACCACGTACCCGTAGAGGAGGCGGTCGTACAGGTTGCCGGCGGCGCCACCGAGCTGGAGCCCCACGGCCACGATCAGGGCGCGACTGCGCAGCAGGCCGCTGACGCCGTAGACCAGCAGCACTACGATGACGATGGCGGCCACGACGGCCAACAGCATCGTCCAGGTGGGCAGGAGGCCAAAGGCGGCGCCGGTGTTGTGGCGGCGGGTGAGACTGACCACCGAGCCAAGCAGGGGCTGTGAGTCGCCTTCGTCGAAGCTGTTGATCACCGCCCACTTGGTCAGCCGATCGGCGGCCAGTACGGCCAGGGCAATCCCGAAGAACAGGAACTTGGAGCCACGACTACGACTGGCCGCTTCGCGGCCGGCAACTGGCGGCGGTGGGCTGTCGGAATCCGCAGCCGGCTGATCGGGGGGTGGGTCTATCCGCGCTCCATGCGGTCCTTGCATTGGATGCACAAGGTGGCGTAGGGGAGGGCCTTCAAGCGCCGCTCGGCGATAGCGCGCCCGCAGTAGTCGCACACGCCGTAGCTGCCGTCCTCGATCTTGCTGAGCGAGAGCTGGATCTGCTCTAGCAGGTCCACGATATTGCGCTCCAGGGCCAGCTCGGTCCCGCGCTCCAGCGTCTCGCTGGCCGCGTCGCCCGGGTTCTCATCGAAGTCCTGCTCTTCCACGGCAGCGTCCAGCCTCCCCCGTCGGGAGGTGCGGTTCTCAATCTCCTCCAGCTCCTTGGTGAGCCGGTCGCGCTCTGCGTGCAGCAGGTCGCGGAAGACTTTGAGTTCCAGCTTGCGCTGACGTGTACCAGTGCTGGTTCGCCCCCGCGCCTTGCCGGTCTTCTTGGCGGCGGACGACTTCTTCTTCTGCTTGGCCTTCTTGGCGGACACTCGACGTCCTCCTCGCTCCAGCCCGGTTCCCGGCCGGGCGCCGCAGCCTCTCACACGGGCTACCCGGAGATGGCATGCGCCTCCAACAACGCGGCGTGACAGCGCCGGCAGATGGTGGGGTGGTCTGGGACTTCTCCCAGAGTCGGCTCCCGCAGCCAACAGCGCTCGCACTTCTCGCCCTCGCCCAGTCTGGCAACTACCTTCAGTGCCAGTCCACCCTCGGCCTCATAGGCCTCCGACGGCGCCTCTGCCAGTTCTACCACGTTTGCCTGTGAGACGATTAGCAGATAGCGCAGGTTCGACCCGAAGCTGGCCAACAGCTCCCTTTCCTCCGGCCCCGCGTACAGGTCAACGGCGGCCTCCAGGGGGTTGCTGAACACATCCTGCTGCTTGGCCAGCTCTAGTGCCTTACTTACCTCACGGCGCAGCTCGAGAAACCTGTCCCAGCGGCGTCGCTCTTCCTCGGGCATCCGCCAGGCGCCGGCCTCGGGCCAATCCGCTAGTTGAACGCTCTCCGGCAACTGGGCGTTTCCCGGCAGATTACCCCAGATCTCCTCGCTGGTAAACGTCAGCACGGGCGCCGCCAGACGCGCCAGAGCGGTCAGAATGTGCCACAGGGCAGTCTGAGCGGAGCGCCGGGCCGCGGCGCCGGCCGGGGAGGTGTAGAGCCGGTCCTTGATGATGTCGAAGTACAGCGCACTCATGTCCTGGGCGCAGAACTGGTTGAGATCGTGATAGACGAGGTGCAGCTCGAAGGTCTCGTAGGCCTGGGTCACGCGCTCGACGACCCGAGCCAGGCGATCCAGCGCCCAACGGTCCACCTCCTCCATCTCTTCGACAGGCAGCGCATGTGTCTGCGGATCGAAGTCGCTCAGATTGCCCAGGGCGAAGCGGGCGGTGTTGCGCAGTCGGCGATAGGCGTCGGCGACTTGCCCGAAGATGTCCCGGGAGACGGGCATCTCCTTCTGGTAGTCCACGTAGGTGCCCCACCAGCGCAGGCTGTCGGCGCCAGAGCGCTCGACCACCTCGGCCGGGTTGATGGCCTTGCCCGACGACTTCGACTCCTTCTCGCGCGTCTCCGGGTCCACAAAGAAGCCGTGCGTCAGGACCGTGCGGTAGGGCGCCGGTCCGCCCAGGGCCACGGCCACCAGCAGGGACATCTGGAACCAGCAGCGGTGCTGGTCGTCGCCCTCCAGATAGAGGTCAGAGGGGTGTCGCAGCTCATCGCGGCCCTGGACCACTACGTAGTGGCTGGCTCCGGAGTCAAACCAGACGTCGAGGATGTCCCTCTCTTTGCGGAAGTCGGCGCCCCCGCACTGGGCGCAGCTTGTGCCCTGGGGCAAGATCTCCGCTGCCTCCATACGGAACCAGGCGTCGGCGCCCTGCTCGGCGACCAGGTCCCGCACGGCGTTCAGCGACTGCTCAGTGATGAGGGCCCGGTCACAACCATTGCAGTAGAAGATGGGCAGGGGGATGCCCCACAGGCGCTGGCGCGACATGCACCAGTCGGGGCGGTTCTCGACCATACCGGTGATGCGCGCGCGGCTCCAGCCGGGCACCCACTGCACCTTCTCGATCTCCTTCAGGGCCGCCTGGCGGATCTTGTCAATGTCCATGAACCACTGCTCGGTGGCGCGGAAGATCACCGGGTTCTTGCAGCGCCAGCAGTGGGGGTATTCGTGGCGGATGTCATCTTGCCCCAACAGCGCGCCGAGCTCGCGCAGGCGGGAGGCGATCTGGTCGTTGGCCTGCTCGCAGACCATGCCCGCGAAGGGTCCCGCCTCCTGGGTGAAGCGGCCTTGGTCGTCCAAGGGACTGAGGATGAGCAGGTCGTACTTCTGGCTGGTCTCGAAGTCCTCCAGGCCGTGGCCCGGCGCCGTGTGGACACAGCCTGAGCCCTGCTCCAGGTCCACGTAGTCGGCCAGGACCACCGGAGACACGCGGTCGTATAAGGGGTGACGGTACTTCAGCCCCGCGAGTGCCTCGCCCTTGACCTGGGCCAGCACCTGGTAGTCCTGGAGGCCGAGCGCGGACATGCTCTGTTCCAGCAGGCCCTGCGCCAGCACCAGGTGGCGGCCATGGGCCTTGGCCACCACGTAGTCGAAGGCCGGGTGCACGGCGGTGGCCGTGTTGCCGGGCAAGGTCCACGGCGTGGTGGTCCAGACCAGCAGACTCAGTTCAACGTCATCGGGGAGGTCCGGGGACACCTGGGAGGCCGGGCCCTCCAGGGGAAAAGCGACCCAGACGGAGGGGCTGACGCGCTGGTAGTACTCGATCTCGGCCTCGGCCAGAGCCGTCTCGCAGTGGATGCACCAGTAGACGGGGCGTAGGCCCCTGTAGATGAGCCCCTTGAGGGCTATTCTGCCGAAGGCCTCCAGCTCGCGGGCCTGATAGGACTTGTCGTAGGTTACGTAAGCGTTGTCCCAGTCGCCGCGCACGCCCAGGCGCTGGAACTGCTCCTTCTGGATGCCCACGTACTTCTCGGCCAGCTGGCGGCACTTGGCCCGCCAGGTCAGGGGGTCCACCTCGTGCCTGTCCAGGCCGTACTCCTTGGCCACGGAGGTCTCGGTGGGCAGTCCCTGGGTGTCCCAGCCGGGGATGTAGGGGCAGCAGAAGCCACGCATGGTCTTGTACTTGACCAGGATGTCCTTGAGGATCTTGTTGAGAGCCTGGCCCAGGTGGATGTCGGCGTTGGCGTAGGGCGGCCCATCGTGCAGCACCCACAGCGGCGCGCCGGCGCGGGCCTCCTGGACCCGGCGGTAGATGTCCATCTGCTGCCACTTCTTCAGGATCTCGGGCTCACGCTGGGGCAGGTTGGCTCGCATGGCGAAGCCGGTACGTGGCAGATTGAGCGTCTTTCTGTAGTCCATTGTGGTGCTCGACTTGGCAAAGTAGCCGCATATACTACCTGCACGGCAGCGGAAAGTCAAGCCTCGGCGGCCCCGGCGCCTGAGGCCTGGCACGACTGCTCTGTGTCCCCGTGACAGCCCAGCAGGCGCCGTTGACACTGCCTCACCTTTCCCGTATACTTGCCCTACCTTCTGGCCTGGCTCCTTGCCCCATCCGTGCGCATCGGCAGGCCGGTCCCCAGCACCATGAGCGAGGGCCTTCGGTTGCCAGCATCGGCCTGGGATATGGCGCCACGCGACTCCGCCACGGAGCGCCGCCTGTGCGCCGCTCTGGGCATATCGCCGGTGCTGGCGGGCGTGTTAGCGGCCCGCGGGGTCCTTGAGGAGGACGCGGCTCGGAGCTTCCTGCACCCCTCGCTGGACGATACCCACGATCCGCATCTGCTGCCGGCGGCAGGCGAGGCAACCGAGCGCCTGGCAGCAGCCCTGAAGGACGACGAGCCGATCCTGGTCCACGGCGACTACGATGCCGACGGTCTGACGGCAGCGGCGCTGCTTCTGCGTCTGCTGCGCAGGTTGGGCGGCAACGTGCGCTGCCACATCCCCAGTCGCCTCACCGACGGGTTCGGCCTGCGGCCCGAGACGGTCCGGCAGGCTGCGGCGGACGGCATTGGCGTAGTGCTGACGGCCGACTGCGGCAGCAGCGACTCGGAGGCGCTGGCCCAGGCCCGCGAACTGGGCCTGGACGTCATCGTCACCGACCATCACGAGCCTGGGGACGATGACGACCCCGCTGGGGCGCTGATCGTGAACCCGCGGCTGCCTGAGTCGGCCTACCCCAACCGACAGCTCTCCGGCGTGGGGGTGGCCTTCAAGCTGGGCGAGGCGCTGGTGGACCGCCTCCGCATGCCGGTGGACTCGTACCGGAGAGCCTATGTGGACCTGGCCTGTGTGGGCACCATCGCAGACGTGTGCCCTTTGGTGGGCGAGAATCGCGCCCTGGTCAAGGCGGGGCTGACGGCGCTGCCGGACACGCACAAGCTGGGCCTGCGGGCCCTCATGGACGCCTGCCAGATGGGCAAGTCCGCCTCGGCGCGCAGCGTGGCCTTCCGGCTGGGGCCACGCCTCAACGCGGCCGGGCGGCTGGGCGATGCCGGCGAGGCGCTGGAGCTGCTAGTTACCTCTGATGCCCAGGCGGCGCGCAGGATTGCCCGCAGGCTGGAGCGCCTCAACCGGGAGCGGCAGGAACTCCAGGCGCGCATCTTCCGCGAGGCACGCCAGCGCGTCCAGGAGGAAGTGGACGTAGAGCGAGAGAGAGTCATCGTGCTGGCCGCGCCGGACTGGCACGTGGGCGTCATCGGCATCGTAGCCTCCAAGCTGGTGGACGCCTTCGGGCGGCCGACGGTACTGTTGACCAAGACGCCGCGCGGCTACCAGGGCTCGGCCCGCAGCGTGCCGGGGTTCCACATTGCCGGCGCGCTGGAGGGCTGTGGCATGCACCTCACTCGCAGCGGCGGCCACGCCGGGGCGGCCGGCCTGCTCACCGAGGAGGGCCAAATCGCCGGGCTGCGAGCGCGGCTGAACGAGATAGCGGAGGCCGAACTGACGCCCGAGACGCTGCATCCACGGCTGTCGGTGGACAGAGAGGTCCGTCCGGAGGAGCTGACGCCAGAACTGGTGGGCGAACTGGAGTTGATGGCGCCTTTCGGGGAGGGCAATCGCGAGCCGGTGCTCTGCGCCCGGGGCCTGGACCTCATTGACTCGCGCGTGGTGGGCAGCGACGATCAGCACCTGAAGCTGCGGCTGGCGGCGGACGGGCGCGTGCTTCCGGCCATCGGGTTCGGGATGGGCGATCTCGCGGAAGGGGTCGAGGCGGCCGGCGTGGTTGACGCCTGCTTCTATCCTGCGCTGGACAGTTTCGCAGGGGAATGCTCCCTGGAGCTACGCCTGCACGACATCCGCCCGGCGCAGGCGGCACGCGACCGATGAACTCGTACCAGCGGACCATGGCCCGGCTGGCCGGTGAGCCGGTGGATCGCCTGCCGGCACAGCCCATCTTCATGCTGCTGGCGGCCAAACTGATCGGGCGCACGTATGAGGATTACGTGCGCGATTACCGCGTCTGCGCCGAGGCGCAGCTCAACCTGGTCGAGGAGTTCGGCGTGGACATGGTGAGCCTGTGCTCGGACCCGTGGCGGGAGGCGGGTGACTGCGGGACCGAGCTGATCTACTTCGAGGCTCAGCCTCCGGCGGCCAAGCGCCATTTGCTGGCCGACAAGTCGGCCCTGGCCGACCTGCGGGCTCCCGATCCGGCCAGCGGGCCGCGCATGAGCGACCGCATCCAGGGCGTCCGCCTGCTGAAGGAGCAGGTGGGCGGCGAGGTGCCGGTGCTGGGCTGGGTGGAGGGGCCGCTGGCGGAGGCCGCCGACCTGCGGGGCCTGAACGAGATCCTGGAAGACCTCATGCTGGACCCGGGCTTTGCGCAGGACGTGCTGGACTTCGCCACGGAGATGGAGATCAGCTTCGCCCAGGCGCAGGTCGCCGCCGGGGCGGACGTGGTCGGCATTGGCGATGCCGCCGCCTCGCTGGTCTCGCCAGAGCTATACGTGAGTTTCGTCCTTCCCGGCGAGCGGCGCATCGCCGAGGCGATCCACCAGGCGGGTGCGAAGGTGCGCCTGCACATCTGCGGAAACACCAACCACCTGATCGAGCACATGGCGAGGGTGGGGGCCGACCAAGTCGAGCTGGATTACCCGGTGGACCTCGCCCGGGCCCGCGCGGCCTTGGGGCCCGAGGTGTGCATGCTGGGGAACATGGACCCGGTGCGGGTAATAGAGCACGGGACGCCCGACCAGATCAAACGGGCCTGCGCCGAGTGCCACGAGCTCGCGGGGGAGCGCTACATCCTGGCCGCCGGGTGCGAGGTTCCGCCGGGGACGCCTCGCCAGAACGTGCGGGCCATGTTCGAGTACGCGGCCAGCACGACCTGATCGCCCCGAACCGCTGTCATCCTGAGGCGCGAAGCGCCGAAGGACCTCGTGCTGCGCGGGCCGGCATAGAGCGAGGAACGAGATTCTTCGCGCCCTTCAGGCGCTCAGAATGACAAAGAGGAAGCAATGCCCGGAGAGGGCCAGACCTTCAGTGTCCGCAGTCGGTCTCGCGTCGAGCCCATTGACATTAGCGGCGAGGTGGCCGAGGCGGTGCGCGAGTCGGGCGTGGCCGAGGGTATCGTGTGCGTATCCACCAGCCACACCACCGCCGCCCTCTACGTGAACGAGAACGAACGGGGCCTGCGGCGAGACGTGGTGACCATGGCGGAGCGGCTGCTGGACCTGGGCGGGTCGTATGAGCACAACCGCGTGGACAGCAACGCGGAGGCGCATCTCGCGGCGACGCTGATCGGCAATTCCGTGGTCCTGCCCGTAAGCGGCGGACGGCCCGAGCTTGGCACATGGCAACGCCTCTTCTTCCTGGAGCTGGATGGCCCGCGCACGCGCACGGTCCGCGTCAACGTCGTGGCGTCGGTCGGCGACGCCCCGGTGGCTGGGTCTGGATAGATGGCTGTTGAGCAGGCCGTGATCCTGGCGGGCGGGTTGGGCACTCGCCTGCGCCCGATGACCGACCGGCGCTCGAAGCTGGCCCTTCCGGTCCTGAACCAGCCGCTGCTGGGCTATGAGCTGAGGCAGCTCGCGCGGCACGGCATCGCCGAGGTGGTGCTGGCCGCCGGCTACCAGGCTGAGACACTGCGCCAAGCCCTGGGGACCGGCCACGGGTATGGGGTGAAGCTGGAGTTCGCTGAGGAGCCCGAGCCGCTGGGCACGGCGGGCGCCATCAAGAACGTGGAGGACCTCATAGGCGGCGCCTTCCTGGCCATGAATGGGGATTACATCCGGGACCTCGACTTTGCCGCCCTGGTGGAGGCCCATGAGGAGGCCGAGGCCATGGCGACCATCGCCGTCTACGAGGTTGAGGACCCCTCTGCATACGGCCTCGTGCGTCGGGACGAGGAGGGGCGGGTGCTGGAGTTCGCAGAGAAGGAGGAGCAGCGCGGATCTGATGAGCGCACCATCAACGCCGGCGCGTACGTGATGGAGCCGGAGGTGCTCGACTACATCGAGGCAGGCAAGGTGCAGTCCAACGAGTACGACCTCTTCCCCCGACTCCTGGCCGCCGGCGCGCGCGTGCACAGCTATCTGCACCGGGGCTACTGGCTGGACGTGGGGCGTCCCGCGCAGTATCTTCAGGCACACTGGGACCTGCTGGACGGCGAGGCCGACACGCTCCTGCCTCCGGACGCGGAGGCGCTGATTCGCCGGCATAGGGGAGCGCTGCGGGCGCCGAGCTTCGTGGCGCAGGATGCGGAGGCAGCCGACGACGCCGTGGTGGGGCCCTACGCCAGCGTGGGGTCCGGCTGCCGGATTGAGTCGGGCGCGAGAATCGAGCGCAGCGTGCTCTGGGACGACGTAGAGGTGGGTGCGGGGTCGCAGGTGGAGGGGGCCATCGTCTGCGCGGGCGCGCGTCTGCCGGAGGGGACGCAGCTTCAGCCGGGCGACATCGTCCCCGAGGAGGGGACGGAGCCGCCCCGGTCGGCTTGATGGGGGCGTGACGAGATCGGTCGCTGTGCCGACTGAAGCCGGCGCGCAGCCCAGGATCACGGCGGCCAGCAACGGAGAGAGCAACACCATGACACCTGACCTCGACACCTTGATGATGATCCCGGGGCCTACGGAGATCCCCAGCCGCGTGCTGCGGGCGCTGTCGCGGCCCATGATTGGCCATCGCAGCTCCGAGTACGCCGATCTGCACAAGAGCTGCGAGGCGCGGTTGAAGCGGATCTTCCAGACCGAGAATCCCGTGCTCATCCTGACGTCGTCAGGCACCGGCGGCATGGAGGCTGCCGTCGCGAACATCGTCTCGCCGGGCGACAAGATCGTGGTGGCCAATGGCGGCAAGTTCGGCGAGCGCTTCGGCGACCTGGGGCGGATCTACGGGGCCGAGGTGGACGAGATCGTGTACGAGTGGGGGCAGCCGGTCAACCCCGACGACGTGGCCGCGCGTTTGGACGAGAAGGTCAAGGCCGTGTACCTAACGCTGAACGAGACCTCGGCCGGCGTTACCAGCGACATCGAGGCAGTGGCCAAGGTAGTGCGCCAGCACGGCGCGCTGGTCATCGTGGACGCCATCAGCGGGATGGCAGCCATCCCCTGCGCCAGCGACGAGTGGGGGCTGGACGTGGTGGTGGCCGGGTCGCAGAAGGCCTTCATGCTGCCGCCCGGGCTGGCCTTCGTGAGCGTGAGCGACCGGGCCTGGGAGGCCTGCGAGCAGTGCCAGTCGCCCAGGTACTACCTGGACCTGGGCGCCATGCGCAAGTCGGCCGAGAAGGGCCAGACCGCCTTCACGCCCAATGTCAGCATGATCTTCGCGCTGGACGAGGCCCTGAACATGCTCTTCGAGGAGGGTCTGGACAACGTCATCGCCCGCCACGCGCGGCTGGCCGGGGCCGTCAGAGCGGCGGCGCGGGCGCTGGGGTTCGAGCTGCTGCCCCAGGAGGGGGCGGAGTCCAACACGGTCACGGCCTTGAAGAAGGGCCGACTGGATGACCCGGACGCCATGCGCAAGCACCTGGCGGCCAAGTACGGCGTGCTGCTGTCGGGCGGGCAGAGCGACTACAAGAACCAGATCTTCCGCATCGGGCACATGGGAGCGGTCACCGAGCGGGAGGTGCTGACGGCCATTTCCTGTCTGGAGGCGGCGCTCAGCGACGTGGGCTACGAGTTCGAGCGTGGAGCGGGGGTCAGCGCGGCGCTGGAGGCGTTGGCGTGATCATTTGGAGTGCAAAATCCCCTGATTTTGCACCGCCGCGCAGCGGCGCCAGGTAGGAGCCGCGTCCTCGCGGCGATAATCGTTGCTCCATAAAGGGCATCAAGGACGGGAGGTGGCCGCAAGTGAGGCATAGCTTGGTGCGCAGTGAGCTTGCACTTGCCGCGCTCTTGGCCCTCGCAGTACGCGCTTCGGCCCAGGAGCCCATCGCTGACATATTGGACCGTGTGCGACCAGCCGTGGTGACCGTTGTCGTGAATATGGGCGAGGGCGAGGAGGGGCGACAGGGAAGCGGGTTCATCGTGTCGCCTGACGGGCTGGTGGTGACCAACTGGCACGTGATCGCCGACGCGCAATCGGCACTCGTCAAGCAGGAGCACGGGGCCTTCTTCCCCGTCGAGGGGCTGCTGGCCTGGGATCTCGAGCGAGACTTCGCCCTCCTCAAAGTCGCCGCGAAGGACCTCCCTACAATACCCCTGGGCGACTCGCATGCACTTAGGCAGGGCGACAGCGTCTTGGTGATGGGGAGCCCGAAGGGCCTCGAGAACACGGTGTCTCAGGGCATCGTAAGCGCCATCCGCGAGCTCCCGGACGGCCGGAGGCTAATCCAGACGACCGCTGCGGTCTCCGAAGGCAGCAGCGGCGGGCCGCTCCTCGACATGCAGGGGCGCGTGGTGGGCATCACCAGCTTCCAGCTTGTGGAGGGTCAGGCGCTCAACTTCGCGGTGGCGATGAACGAGGTGAAGGACAAGCTCAAGCCCGGGCGCGAGCCGCTCGCCTTGGAGCAGGCGTTCGGGCCTGGAGAACATGCGGTCGCCCCGCAGGCGCTCACGAGGTCTTGGGCCTTGTATGGCCAGGGCTTCCGCGCGCTGCCGGAGGACTGGGAGGGACCTGGCGCGGAAGAGGCCTTCCAAGTGGCTCTTGGCTTCTTCGAGGCCGCCGCAAGAGCCGCGCCCGACGAGGCCAAGTTTCATTTCTGGGTGGCCTCCTGCCTGTCGCAACTCGGGCGCTACGACGAAGCCATCGCGGCCTACAAGCGCGCAGCCGAACTCAGGCGCCAGTGGACAGCGCCGATCTCAGACCTGGGGCAGACGTACTACGAGGCCGGACGGTACCGGGAAGCCTTGGACACGTATGAGCGCGTCTTCGAGCTGTTGGTTGGCAAGGGCCCGCCGGAACCGACGAACGAGCCGTGGGAAGGGCTCGGCCCCCCGCCCGACTATGATGTTCTGAGGCACGCGTACAGAGGGCGACTGGCGGAGGTGCAGTACGCGCTGGGGCTGAGCTACGGTCGGTTAGGACGCAACGGGGAGGAGATCGGCGCTTACCAACACGCGATCACGTGGAATCCTGAATACGTTGACGCATACATCAACCTCGGGGCAGCGTATCTGCACGCGCAGCGGCATCAGGACGCCATCCTGGCCTTCAAAGAGGCCATCCGGCTGAAGCCGGACGACCCCCTGACGCACTTCAACCTGGGCGTGGCCTACGGCCAGCTGGGGCGCTACCAGGAGGAGTTGGAGGCCTACAAGCAGGCCATCCGCATAAAGCCCGACGACGCCGAGGCGCACTTCAACCTGGGCGTGGCCTACGGCAATCTGGGGCGCTGGCAGGAGGAGATCGAGGCGTACAAGCAGGCCATCCGCATAAAGCCCGACGACGCCAAGGCGCACTTCAACCTGGGGCTAGCGTATCTGATCTATGTCAACGACCGCGGGCGGGCGCTGGACGAGTACCGGACTCTGAAGGTCCTGAACGAGGACCTAGCCGGGAAGCTCTTTGACTTGCTCTACCCCTAGCGGGCGGGGGTGAATCCGTTAGGGTGTTTCGGCAGCCCTTCGGCGGGCTCAGGACAGGCTTGCTGCCGAGACCACCATTGGCGGCGGGGGGCCTGGGGCGAGACCCTTCGCTGTGCTCAGGGTGACAGTGCTAGTCGCCGCGAGGACGCGGCTCCTACAAAGGCGTGGCAACATCAGAAGACGTTGCACTCCACAAAGGGCATCCACGCCATAAACGGCGAACGGAGGGTGGG
>JBHIEF010000067.1:0-19792 GCA_046760465.1 Armatimonadota bacterium
CGTTGGTGCCCGTCATCTCCAGTTCGTCGCGGATGACCTCCAGCAGCGTGCGCCCGCCTGGGCTACTGCGCGGGCAGGTCCCAGCTCTGGATGTCGGCGTCAAGGTCGTCGCCGCCCTCCTTGCCGTCCGCACCATAGGACCACAGGTCGTAATCCTCGCTGTGCTTGCCTGGGGACTCGTACTGGTACTCCGTGCCCCAGGGATCCACCGGTATATCGGCCGTCTGCTTGAGGTAGGGTCCCTTCCAGCTCCTGGGCTTAGGCGAGGTGGTTGGCTCCTCCAGCAGCGCCTTCAGGCCCTGTTGGGTGGTGGGGTAGCGCCCCGCATCGAAGCTATAGAGGTCGAGCGCATCGCCGATGCTGGCGATGTCCGCGATCGCCTTCTTGCGGCGCGCCTCCTTGGTGCGACCCAGGAACCTGGGCGCCACCAACCCCGCCAGCAGCACCAGGATGACCATCACCACCAGCAGCTCGATCAACGTGAACCCGGCTCGTCGCTTGCGCAGCATTCCTGCCATCGTCGCCTCCCTCAGAGCGCCGTGCTCATCTCAAAGATGGGCAGCAGCATGGAGATTACGACGAAGCCCACGATGACCCCCATTACCAGGATGATCAGGGGCTCCAACATGGAGATGAGCTGACGCGTACGGTTCTCGATCTCGGCGTCGTAGCCGTCGGCGATGCGATTGAGCATCTCCTCCAGCCCGCCGGTCTCTTCGCCCACGGCGATCATGTTGACGACCAACGACGGAAACGCGCCGGTCCTGGCCAACGGCTCGGCGATGCTCTCGCCCTCCCGCACGCCCGAATACACCTCGTCCATGGCCCGCTCCAGCACCTTGTTGCCCAGCGCCCCCCGCACTACTTCGAAGGATTGCAGCAGGGGCACGCCGCCTCGGACCAGCGTGGCCAGCGTGCGGGCGAAGCGGGCCACCGCGATCTTGCTGCCCAGCGGGCCGAAGATGGGCACTCGCATCCTGATGCGGTCGAGGCCATAGCCCCAACGCTCGGTGCGGCCCAGGGCGCGCACGCCAAGCCAGAGCCCGGCTACGCCCAGCAGCACGGCCCACCAGTAGGAGCCCAGGAAGTCGGCGATGCCCAGCAGCACGACCGTGGGGGTGGGCAGCGCGCGACCCAGATCGGCGAAGATGGCCGAGAAGCGAGGGATCAGGAAGGTCATCAGGAAGAAGACGGCCCCGGTGCCGGCCGCGACCAGTACTGCCGGGTAGGCCATGGCCGACTTCAGCCGCGCGCGCTTCTCCTGCTCGGCCTCCATGAAGTCGGCCAAGCGTCCCAGCACCGGTCCCAGTTCGCCGCTCAGCTCGCCGCCGTAGACCATGTTGACGTACAGCGGCGAGAAGGCCTTGGGGTGCTCCCCCAGCGACTCCCATAGGCTCTGCCCGGCGCGCACCCGCTCGTGCACCTCTTCCAGGACGAGCGCCAGTTTGGGGTTCTCGGTGTGGTCGACCAGAATGTCCAGACAGCGCAGCACCGGCAGCCCGGCGTTGAACAGGTTGGCCAGCTGGCGGGTGAAGATGGTCAGGTCATCGCCCGTGATGCGCGTGAGCAGGCCCGGCCGCCGCCGCTCGGTCTCCTCCACCTCCGCCTCGCGCTCGCTGACGGCCGTGGGGTAGTAGCCCATCTCGCGCACGCGTTCGCTGGCCGCGCGCGGCGTGTCCGCGAAGACGGTGCCCTGCACCTCGCGGCCGCGTTCATCAATGGCCGCATAGCTGAAGTTCGGCATGGTGTCCCTGTGACCCGGGGAACTAGACCTCGTCCTGCGCCGTTACCCGCACCACCTCTTCTATGGTGGTGACGCCCTCCACCACCTTGTCCCAGCCGTCCTGTCGCAGCGTGCGCATCCCCTCGTCCACACCCACGGCCTTGATCTGGCTGGCGGGAGCCCTCTGCATGATGAGCGAGCGCACGCGCTCGTCCACGGTGAGCAGCTCGAAGATGCCGCAGCGCCCCTGATAGCCCGTGTAGCGGCAGGCGCTGCACCCGGCGCCGCGCCACTGCACGCGCGGCACCTCGCCCTCCACCTCGCTGTCCATGAGCTGAAGCATGTTGGGAGCGGGCTCGTACTCCTCCCGGCACTCCGGGCAGATGCGCCGCACCAGCCGCTGAGCCATGATGGCGATGACCGAAGAGGCGGCCAGGTACGGCTCCACTCCCATGTCCAGGAGCCGGGACACGGCCCCGGCCGCGTCCGTGGTGTGCAGCGTGGAGAGCACCAGGTGACCGGTGAGGGAGGCGTGGATGGCGATGTCCGCCGTCTCGCCGTCACGAATCTCGCCCACCATGATGACGTCCGGGTCCTGCCGCACCATGTGCCGCAGGCCTCGGGCGAAGGTCAGGCCGATGCGCTCGCGCACGTGAATCTGGTTGACGCCCTCCAGTTGGTACTCGACGGGGTCTTCGATGGTCAGGAACTTCTTCTCGGGCGTGTACATCCTCTGGAGCGAGGCGTAGAGTGTGGTGGTCTTGCCGCTGCCCGTCGGCCCCGTCACCAGCAGCATGCCGTGCGGGCGCAGGATCACCCGCTCATAGCGCTCCCGGTCGGCGCGCGCAAATCCGAGTTGCTCCAGGGTCAGCAGAATGCTGCTCTGGTCCAACAGGCGCATGGTCACCGACTCGCCGTGCAGAGTCGGCACCACGGATACGCGGATGTCAATCTCGTGCCCCGAGATGAGCATCTTGATGCGCCCGTCTTGCGGCATGCGGCGCTCGGCGATGTCCAGCTCGGCCAGGATCTTCACGCGCGATACGATGGCGGGCAGCAATCGCTTGGCCGGGGCCGGCACCTCGTGCAGCACCCCGTCAATCCGGTAGCGCACCTTCATCTCGTCCTCGAAGGGCTCGATGTGCACGTCGCTGGCCTGGTCCTGCACGGCCTGACGGAGGATCAAGTTGACCAGCCGGATGACCAGGGCCTCGCGGGCCATGCGCTGGAGGTCGGCGATGTCCTCCTCCTCACCCTCCAGCACCTCCACGTCCTCGTCCTGCCCCTCCTCGCTCAGGGCGCTGACGTAGGCTTCCTCCACCCGCTGCCGCAGTTGCTCAGCATCGGCCAGCACCGGGTTCACCGTCAGCCCGGTCACCAAGCGCACGTCGTCGAGGGCGTTGAGGGCCAGGGGGTCGCCCACCGCGACGGTCACCGTCCCGTCGGAGGTGGACAGGGGCAGGAGCAGGTGCCGGTAGGCCAGCTCGGCGGGCACCGACTCGAGCGCCGATTCGTCGGGCACCACCTTGTCCAGGTCCACCAGCGGAATGCCCAGCGACTTGGCGGTGGCCAGGCGGACGTCCTCCTCGGAGCAGAACCCCAGCCGCACCAGCAGTTGGTGAATGGGCTTGCCCGACCGCTCGTGGTCGGCCACGGCCCGCTCGAACTGCTCCTCGTTGATCTTACCGGAGCTGAGTAGGATTTGGGCTATCTCGTCACGCCGCTGCATGTTCACTGTAGGGTCCTCCGGCCGACTGGAGGTCACTCCGCACGGGGGCCGCCCGGCGCCAGAGGGCCGGCCCCGCCCGGGAAGCCCATGGGCGACATCATGGGGGGCATCCCCATCCCCGGCCGCCCCCCGCCGCCGCCGCGCATGAAGCCGCCGCCGGTCCCGCGGAGCCCGCGCATCAACTCGCCGACCATGGCCATGAGCGAGCCGCCCACGCGGATGACGTCCGCCTCGAGCAGCCCAAACATGTCGCGCTGGCCGACGGCCGCAATCTCGGTGTGCAGGGCGAAGACCGAGAAGTCAGCCGGCCCGGCCTTGCTGACCTCAACGTCCTCGGCCGCCTTGACGCGAACCACCAGCCCGGGCGCCACCTCCACACACAGTGGGTCGGTGCCCACCACCACGCCGGTCAGGGTCGCGTTCGCCGGGGGCGGGCCCTCCTGCTCGGGAGCCGCCGGCTCAGTGGGTTCCTGGTCAGTCCCCTCGGTCGGTTCGGCCTCTGCCTCGCCCGTCTCGCCGTCGGGCTCGCCCTCCGGCTCGGGAGTCCGCCCTTCCGTCTCTTCCGTCGGATTGGCCTCCGGCGCGGGGCTCGCCTCGTCCGTCTCGTCTGCGGCGTCGCTCTCCGGCTCCGCGCCAGAAGCCGTCTCGCCCTCGGCCGGCTCCTCAGCGGGCTCCTGCGCCTCCTCCTCGGGAGGCGACACCCGTATGGAGCGGGCCTCCACCTCCAGCGGAACGCCCGTGACCACGACGGTATCGCCGACCTGAAGGTCGGCAGGCTGGATGGCCTCGTCCTGGAGGATCCGGGTGTCCTCCGTCACCACCACCACTTGGTCGGAGCCATCGAGGGCAGAGCGAATCTGGATGTAGTGCCGCTCAGGGTTGAGATCGGTGATCTCCCCGTACTGCACGCGCCCGCCGAAGCCGCGACCACCGCCAGCGCGGGGCCCGCGGCGACCGCCCCCAAAAGGCTGCCCGAGCACCACCGTGCAGGCCACTGCCAGTCCGCCAACGAGCAGCACAGCTCGCCACGACATGCCTGTTTGCTCCCTTCCCCTGCCTGCGTTAGCGACAGGGAGCTGCCACCAATTGACTACGCTTCGCCACGGCCGAGGTTTCGCCGCCCTATTCCTCGTCGTCGCCCCCGGGCACGGGAGCCTCCGACTCCTCCCTCAACTGGCGCTCCAAGTCTGTCAGGCCCGCCAGAGAACGGCTCACGAACTCGGTGACCATCTCCGCCTTGACGATCAGCAGGCGGCCCTTGCCCCGGCCGAAGATGATCATCTTCTCCCCCTGCCCGATCTCCAGCTCCTTGCGCGCCTCGGCAGGTATGACCATCTGCCCCCGCTCGCCCACCGTGGCCGAACCGAAGTACCTCATGTGAAAGACGCTTTTACCCATGGCAGCATTCCCACTCGATTAGACGTGCCCCGCAAATCATACTTTTCACACTATACACACAACGCGAGGCCGAGTCAAGTTCCCTGGCTCGGCCTCACGCCTTGGCTGGAATAGCCCTTCCTACTCGTCCTCGATGTAGACGGCCCTCAGCACCTCCTCGAGGGCGGTGATACCCGCCTTGGCCTTGGCCAGACCGTCGTCGCGCATGGTCTGCATGCCCTCGCTGACCGCTATGCGCCGGATGTCGCTGGCCGGGGCCTCGCGCAGAATGGCCTGACGCACCGCCTCCGTCACCGGCAGCACCTCGAAGACCCCAATCCGTCCGTAGTAGCCGGTGTGACGGCACTTCTCGCAGCCCGGGCCCTTGTAGAAGATGCCGCGCGCGTCCTCCACGCCCAGGCGCCGCATCAAGTCCTCGGGCGGGTCGAAGGGCTCCTTGCAGTGCGGGCACACGCGCCGCACCAGCCGCTGCGAGAGAAAGCCCAGCACAGAGGAGGTCAGCAGATACGGCTCCAGCCCCATGTCCATCAACCTGGCGGCCGCGCTGCTGGTGTCGTTGCAGTGGAGCGTGGAGAAGACCAAGTGGCCCGTAAGGGAGGCCTGCACGGCCATGCGGAGGGTCTCCTCGTCGCGAATCTCCCCCACCAGAACGATGTCGGGGTCCTGGCGCAATATGGAGCGTAGCCCGGAGGCGAAGGTGAGCCCGATCTTGGGGTGCACCTGTATCTGGGTGACCCGGCTGAGCCACCCGCTCGAACTCGTACTCCACCGGGTCCTCGATGGTGATGACGTTTCTCTCTACGGCGTCTATCTTGCCCAGCGCCGCGTAGAGAGTGGTGGTCTTGCCGCTGCCGGTGGGCCCGGCCACGATGATGATGCCGAAGGCCCGCTGGATCAGGTCCTCGAACAGCAGGCGCCTCTGCTGGTCCAGGCCCAGCTGGTCGAGCTGGAGAATCTCGTGTGATTTGGGCAGCAGGCGCAGGACTGCCTTCTCGCCCATGGTGCTGGGCACGGTGGAGACGCGGATGTCGTACTGTTCGCCCTGCGTCTCGAAGGTGAAGCGACCGTCCTGGGGCAGGCGACGCTCGGAGATGTTCATGCCAGCCAGGATCTTGATGCGAGAGACCAACGGCGCATGCAGGGCGGGATCGGGCGTCAGGTAGTCGTGCATTACCCCGTCCACACGAAACCGAATGTAGAGCCCCTCCTCCTGCCGCTCCACGTGGATGTCGCTGGCCCGCTCGCGCACGGCCGACTCCATGATCGAGTCCAGGATACGTATAACGGGGGCCCGTTCGACCAGGTCGGCCAGGACAGACTGACGCACGCTGAGGCCGCTGGGCGCCGGCGTGTCGTCGGCACGCTCCTGCTCTTGGGCCTCCTCCCCGTTGGCGTAGGCCCGCTGTATGGCCGCCTCGATATCGGAGGCCAGCGCCAGCGCCGGGCGCACCCGCATGCCCACACGGTGCCGAATCTCGTCGAGCACTGGCACGTTGGTGGGATCGGTCACGGCCACTTCCAGCACGTCGCCGTCAATGCGCACGGGGAAGACGCCGTATCTCTCGGCCAGCTCGCGGGGCAGCAGCTCCAGGGCCTCGCGCTCCGGCTGCGCCCACTCCAAGGAGACCACGGGGGCCCGCATGTGCTCACCCAACATGGCCAACAGGTCGCCCTCGGTCACCGAGGCCAACTCCGCCAACACCGCCCCCAGCGGCTCGCCGGTGCGCTCGTGGCGCTGCTGCGCCTGGCGGAGCTGGTCGGCCGTCACTTTGCCCGCCTCCAGCAGTATCTCCCCCAGCTTGGTGGTGTCCATAGTGTCGCCCTCACTCGCCCTGGGCCGGTGCTCCCTCGCGGACCACAACCACGGCCACCTCGTCCACGTAGGTCTCTCGCCAGTCGTCGCTCTCGCGGAGAGCGACCCTCAGCCACGAATCCGGCTTGAGCAGGGCGAACCCGACGTCGTACCGGTCCAGCCGTCTCCGCCAGCCGGGACGCCCCTTCACCAGCGCCTGGTAGTCGCGGAAGGGCTGGCCCTCGTAGACATCGGTCCGCCCGTCCACGAACACCGGAATCTCGGGGGCGAAGAACATCAGGTATCCGCCCCACGTATATACATTAAACACCTGACCGCGCGGACGTTCCCTTTTTATGTAATCGATCGCCTCCACGGGCAGGTATCGCATACACATGGCAGTGTCCACCAGGTCCCGTTTGGGGACCGCCGCCCATGAGTAGACCACGCAGGGCAGTGCCAGGGTCACGCCCAGGCCAGCCCAGGCCGTGCGTCCCCAGGGACCGGTCAGCAGGCTGCGCAGGTCCTGGACGGCCTGCGCCGACAGCCCAGCGTATACCCCAACGGCGATGGGCGCAAACAACGCCGAGTGACGTTGGGAGATCAGGGAGGCATGGGCAAAGGCCACCAGCAGGCAGATGTCGGAGACCCGCCGCCGCGCCCGCGGCAGCACCAGCAGCACTAGCCCTAGCAGCAGCATGACCTCGAAGGGGCGCATCTGCCAGTCCTGGAAGTTCGGCGAGAACCACTCGACGATCTCCTTGAGCGCCAGGTCGCTCGTGCCCAACCGCAGAGGGTAGGCCAGCGCCTGCCAACCCCGGGGATTGAGGCAGCAGCCGACCGCGGCCGCGGGCAGCCCGGCGGCCAGCAGGGGCAGCAAGTTGGCCTGTTCATCGCGCTCGCCCACGCCCGCCCACCAGCACACGGCCTCGCTGACCAGCAAGACCAGCATCACCATGAGCCCGGCGACGGCGACCGAGTGCAGGTTGATCCAGACGCAGAACACCGCCACGCAGACCACCACCCACCACAGCAGGCGCATGGGGCGCTTGCGCATGTGCTCCAGCAGGAGCAGCAGTCCGGCAAAGAAGACCAGCGAGAGCATCATGGGCCGGTAGTCCAGGGAGTAGCGCGCGCACAGGGCGGCCATCACGACCAAGCCGCCGCCCACCAGCGGCTCGCGGCTGCGCCAGAAGGCCAGCACGTAGAGCAGGGCAAAGGCGGCCAGGCCCAGCACCGTCTTGAGCGCCACCATGGCCGGCTTGCCGCCCAGTAGGTACAGCCAGTAGAAGATGACCTGCGACAGCCATTCGTGGGCCACGAAGGGCGCGCCGGCGGCCGTGTGGGAGAAGCTGTCGGTGGTGGGGATGGCGCCCTGGGTGACTATCTGCCGCCCCACCGCGAGGTGGATCCACAGGTCAATGCTGTGGGTGGGGCCGAGCGATAGGGCCACCACCAGCAGCGCCGCGAACAGGGCTGGCCAGTGACGACGTGCGGGCCCCCAGCCATCACTCACCGCCGCTCACCGCCGTGCCGAGGCCAGGTAGTCGCCCATGCGCGTCAGTGCCTTCTGGATGTTCTCCCGGGAGTTGGCGTACGACAGGCGCAGGAACCCATCGCCCTGCCGCCCGAAGGAGGTCCCCGCCAACAGCGCGACGCCGGCCTCCTCCAACAGGGCCTCCGCCAGCTCCTCGCAGTCCAGGCCCGTCTCGTGCACGTCCGGGAAGGCGTAGAAGGCTCCCTTGGGCATGACGCAGCTCACGCCCGGCAGCTCGTTCAGCCCCTGCACTATCAGGTCTCGGCGGGCCTTGAACTTGGCCACCATCTCGGCCACGCAGTCCTGAGGCCCCTGGAGCGCCTTCATGCCCGCTATCTGTGAGAACGCCGGCGCGCAGGAGGTGTCGTTGACCTGGAGCAGAGCGATGTTCTCGGCAAGGTTCTTGGGCATGATTCCATACCCCAGGCGCCAGCCCGTCATGGAGTAACGCTTGGAGAAGCCGTCCACCAGGATAGTGCGTTCCTTCATGCCAGGTACGGAGGCGATACTCAGGTGCTGGCCGTCGTAGATCACGCGGCTGTAGGGCTCGTCGGACAGCACCATGATGTCCTTGGCGATGCAGACCTCGGCGATGCGCTCCAGGTCGTCGCGGGTGAGCACGCTGCCCGTGGGGTTCTGCGGCGAGTTGAGGATGACCAGGCGGGTGCGGTCGGTGGCCAGCGAGGCCAGCTCCTCCGGGTCCAGGCGGAACTCGTTCTCCTGCCGCAGGGGTACGGGGACGGGCTTGCCCCCGGCCAAGCCGATGACAGACTCGTAGATGGGAAACCCGGGATCGGGGTAGATGACCTCATCCCCGTCGTCCACCAGCGCCAGCGCCGAGAAGAACAGGAACGGCTTGGCCCCGGTGGTCACCACCACCTCGTCTGGGTCTACGGGGATGCCCCGGCTGGCGGACACGTCGGCCGCGATCGCCTCGCGCACCTCCAGGAAGCCGGGCGCAGGGCCGTACTTGGTGTAGCCGTCGCGCATGGCCTGCCGGGCGGCGTCCTGGATATGCTCCGGCGTGGCGAAGTCGGGCTCCCCGATCTGTAGGTGTACGACTTCCTTCCCTTGGGCCTCCAGCTCCTTGGCGCGAGCCAGCACGGCGAAGGCCCCCTCGCCCTTGACGCGATGCATCCGTGCAGCGTATCTCAACCTCGTCCTCCTTTGGCGATGATGCGCCCATTTCCTGTGCGGCGGCCTCAGGTCCTCCCTGGGCCATGCGAAAGCGCACCGCGCCCGGGCGCGGTGCGCTCATGATCCCCGATTCCTTCTGCCATCTAGAACAGCGAGTATGGACCTCCGTCCATGGAGTTGCCCGTCGCGCTGCTGTTGACCTGGCCGACGGGTGGACTGGTCGAGTAACTCCAGTCGGCCGCGCCAGTGATGGCGTCCTTGGGCAGGGCCTGGCCCCGCACCCGCAGGTAGGGGCCGCGGAAGTCCGCCGGGATGATGCTGACGGGCGTGCCGTTGGGGTCCAGCCCCGTCGCAGGAGCAGTGTTAACCACGATGTCTTGCAGCCGCGCCGGGTACAGGCCCGTCTCCGCCTGGAAGGAGTTGACGGCCTTGCGGATCTCCTGCAAGGTGGCCCGCATGTTGGCTTCCTTGGCTTTGCGCGAGGCGCCGGTTACTCGTGGCAGCACGATGGATGCGATCAAGCCGATGTAGACGATCACGATCAGCACTTCGATCATGGTGAAGGCCGCCTGGCTCTTCATCCGTCCTCGGAGTCGCCTGTGCATATGCCAAACCTCCATGTAAGTCCACTGCTGCCCTCTGCAAGTGCAGAGCGCGACCCGATTCTGCCGAGATTATACCACAGGACGTTAACATGGAGGCAGGCACGTAACTGTAAACAAAAAGGAACGGCCCGCCTGAGCGGGCCGTTCTCACCGTGTCTGCTTCCTGCCGCCACACTTACCAGGTCGAGTAGTCCGTGCCGTCGAGCGCCGAGCCGGCAGCGGCGTGTACTGATCCCACATCTGGTGCGGTCGTGCCGTAGATCCAGTCCGTCCCGGCCACGTTGCCTCCGGTGATGGGGTTGTCGGGGAGGTTGCCGTCGGCCGTTGTCAGATAGGGTCCCTGGTAGTCCGTCGCGTTGATGCCCACGCTGGCGCCGGTGACGTCCAGGCCGGTCGCGGGCGGAGCAGTAGCCGCTGCCATAATGTCACCCAGAGCGGCCGGATACGTCCCCGTGTGCGACTGGAACAGGCCGATGGAGTTGCGCAGCTCCTGCAGCGTAGCTCGCAGCGAAGCTTCCTTGGCCTGGCGGCCTGCACCGAGCAGCCGGGGGATGACGATGGATGCGAGCACGGCGATGACGACGATTACGATCAGCACCTCAATCAACGTGAAACCCTTGCGGCGAGACCTCATTCTCCTTACCTCCTTGCACCTCGGTCGCTTTCTCACTTTGGGGGCGGACGACCTCGGCGTCCGTCACAGCTTGGTTTCGGTCTGTCTCTGTTCGGTCGCCGGACCGGAGCCCCTTGCGACTCGAAAGGCTTATACCACAGGCCCGATGAGCGGGACACACTTTTTTCGGCGTCTCTGGAGGCCCTTGCTCAAGGCCCACGGGCAAGGTATAATCCCGCTGTTTGCCGCCCCAGAGCGCCGCGGGAGAGCGCCCCATGCCCTGGCCTTCCACCTGGCTCACCGGCCGACGGGTCGCCTACCTCGCGCTCACCTTCTGGCCTCTCTGGACCGCCTTTCGCGTTCTGGCGCCGCGCGGATCGTGGCACGCCGCCGAGGCCTCGCCGCTCCTGCCCCTGGCCGGCATCGTCCTGATCTGGGCGTCGGCTGCGCCCGTGGGGGCGCGGCTGCTGGCGGCCTTTGGCCTGAGCCCTCGCCCCGGCCAGCACTGCCTGTTCGCCACGCTAATTGGCTTCGGCGTGCTGTCCTTCGCCGTATTCGGCCTGAGCGCGGCGCAGCTCCTGTACCCCCTGGTGCTAGGCATACTGATGACCGCTCTGGCGGCCCTGGCCGCCTTCGGCGGAACAGAGCTGCTGCCCGACGGCCTAGAGCTGCGCTCCTGGCTGCGCTCGCTGCGCGAGCCCGGGCACCAGTCCACCGTCATGCTCGCACTGCTGGGCCTCTTCCTGCTCTTGGGCCTGCTCGGCGCTCTCGCTCCCGCGACGGACAACGACACGCTGCTCTACCACCTGGCAGCCCCCCAGCGCTACCTGGACCACCACGGCCTGTTCTACATCCCCGAGAACCTGTGGACGAACGTCCCCCTGTTCACGGAGATGCTGTACACCCTCGGTCTAGGGCTGATGAACCAGACCCTGGCCCGCCTGTTCGTTGTCACATTCTATTTACTTGCTCTGGCCGCGACGGCGCTCTTCTGCCGGCGGCACTTCCCACGCGCCAACCCGCTCGCGGCGGCTCTGCTGGTCGGCTCGATCCCGCTGCTGGCCATCCTCAACTGCACGAACCTCAACGAGTTCGCCCTGATCGCCTACGCGCTCGGTGCGCTGTTCGCGTTCGTCAACCTGTGGCGGGAGGGGGAGGCGCGCTGGCTCATCCTGGTTGGACTGCTGGCGGGGTGTGCCAGCTCGGTCAAGTACACGGGCTTCGTGTGGCTGGCGCTGCTGCCCGTGGGAGCCTGGCGAGTGTGCTCCACCGGGCAGGCCCCGCGCCCCTGGCGGCCCGTCGTCGCCGCGGCCGCGCTGGCGCTCCTGCTGCCAGGATGCTGGCTGGTGAAGAACGCTGTCTACACTGGCAATCCCGTCTTCCCGCTGGCCTATTCCGTGCTCGATGGAAACCAGTGGCCCGCGGAGAGAGCGGCCGCGTACTTCGAGCACATGCGCGAGTTCGGCCACCGTACGCGAGGCCTGTTCGGCGTCATCTGGCCCCTTGTAGGCACCGCGTGGGACCACGCCGCGTTCGGCAGCCGGCTCATTGGCATCGGCCCCCTCTTCCTGCTGGCTCTGCCGCTGGCACTGCTGCTCCGCCGCGACCGGCCTCGCCTGGCAACAGGGCTAATCTGGCTGGCCCTCGTGCTCTATCTCGTGTGGGCGCTCACCGTTCAATCGCTGCGCTACCTGTTGCCGACCTTGACCATCTGCTCCCTGATCATCGTGGAGGCCATGGGTCGCCTGGTGGATCGTCCGCCCAGCACGCCGCGCAGCGCCGCCCACCTGGTGCTCATCCTGGCCGCAGTGTGCCACCTGGCCTGGTTCGCAACTGTCCAGCAGAGGGAGTTCGCCCCACAGCGCGGGATCCTGGGGAATCGAGCGCGGCAGGACTACTTGGCCGAGCACGTGCTCTCCTACCAGATCGTGCGCCTGGCCAACGAGACGCTCGGGCCCGAGGGCAGAGTCCTGCTCATCGGGGAGTGGCGGACCTTCTACCTGCGCGTGCCCTTCGCGGCCGACGCGGGCCCCAACGAGCCCATCATCCTGCGCTACCTGGAGGGAGCCAGCACGCCCCAGGCGGTCGCCCAACGCCTGCGCGCGGACGGCTTCACCCACGTGCTGTACGACCGCATCTCCGTCCAGTTGCTCAGAGACAACTTCGGCTACATATCAACGGAAGTGCAGGACAAGCAGTTAGCCCCCTTCCTGGCCTCCTGCCGCGTCGTTGGGTCCGCCAACGACTATGTTCTCCTGGCAGTACCTGACGCCGCTACAGCCGCAGCCAGCACCGAAACGGCCAATGAACCAGATTGACTGCCACCTATGCGGAGCCCGGACGCGCCAACTGCTGTATGAGATCCCCGACTCCGTGGACGAGGGAACGGCGTGGCCCGTCTGGCAGTGCGCAGAGTGCTCGCTGGTCTTCCTCAGCCCCCCACCCGACGGGCAGGCACTGTCCCGGCACTACCAGCCCGAGTACTACGGCCGCGACAGCAAGCGCTTCGGGGGGCCCTTCGAGGCCTTCGAGGTCTGGTGTCGGGGGCTGCGGGCGCGAGACATAAGCCGACTGCGGTCGCCAGGCCGCATCCTGGACGTGGGCTGCGGCCGAGGCATCATGCTCTCGCGCCTACGGGACGCGGGCTGGGAGGCCATCGGCACCGAGGTTTCCGATATGGCCGCGCGCCATGCCCGCGAGCGTCTGGGGCTGGAGGTGCACACAGCCGACCTACGCGACCTGCCCTATCCGCCGGGCCACTTCGACGTCATTACCTTCTACCACACGCTGGAGCACCTGCTGGAGCCACGTAACGTTTTGGAGACAGCACACCAACTCCTGCGGCCCGGCGGGGCCCTGGTGGTGGCCGTGCCCAACATAGACAGCCTCGAGGCCGCCCTGGTCGGGCCCTCCTGGTTCCATTTGGATGTGCCCCGGCACCCGGTCCACTTCTCCACGCGCACGCTGACCAGCCTTCTGGAGGACCTGGGCTTCCGCCTCACGCGGCTCAAGCGCTTCTCCCTACAGTACGGCCCGTACGGGATGGCCCAGAGCCTTCTGAACGGTCTCGGCTTCGAGCCCAACCTGCTCTACGACTCCCTCAAGACGCCTGGGGCCCGGGCGCCGCGCGGCTTGCGCGGCCCTCGCCGCGCCCTCCAGCTGGCCGCCAACGTCGCTCTGCTCCCCGTCATCGCCCCCCTGGCCGGGCTGCTTCACCTGGTGGACGGACTGGTCGGCCGCGGGAGCTGCATCGAAGTCCACGCCGACCGCCTCTGAGCCCCACAGCCCCAGAAAAGGCGCGCACATCCACCGCTCCGCATGGCATATACAACCCTCGGAAACGCCCGTCGCGCATGCCAGCCCTGCTGGCTGCCCGCAAGAAGGTGGGAGAGCACGCCTTGGCCGCCAGGCGCCGGATCGCAGTCATCATGCCGGCCTACAATGCCGCCGCCACGCTGGAGAAGACCTACCGGGATCTCCCCGAGCGCTGGGCCGACGACGTGATCCTCGTTGACGACGCCAGCATTGACGGCACCGCCGACATCGCTCGACGCCTGGGCCTGCACGTGATCGTGCACCCGCGCAACCGCGGCTACGGCGGCAACCAGAAGACCTGCTACCAGGCGGCCCTGCGGCGCGGCGCCGACATCGTAGTCATGCTCCACCCCGACTACCAGTACGACCCCCGGCGAGTGGCGGCGCTGGTCGAGCCCATTCTGTCGGATCGGGCGGACGTGGTGTTGGGCTCACGCCTGGCCGACGGCCGCGCCCTGGCCAACGGCATGCCCCTATACAAGTACGTGGCCAACCGCTTCCTGACGGCCTTGGAGAACTTGGTGTTTCGCACCAACCACACGGAGCTGCACACGGGGCTGCGCGCCTACCAGCGCCGGGTACTGGAGACCATACCCTTTGAGCAGAACTCCGACGACTTCGTCTTCGACTCTCAGGTCATAGCGCAGGTGCGTCACTTCGGCTTCCGGCTGGCCGAGATTCCGGTCAGCGCCCGGTACATGCCGGAGGCCTCCTCCATCGGTTTGAAACGCAGCATGGTCTATGGCCTTCAAACCCTGCTGACCCTGGCCAGGTACTGTCTGCATCGCTGGCACCTTAAGCGCAGCCCTCTATTTGCGGCCGAAGGGCCGAAGAAGGCACCGGCTGCGGCCGGCGATGTAGCAGCCTGAGCCACCACGGGTGCGCTGCAGGCGCCAGGACTTGCTGCGTTTTCTGGGCCCCCGGTCCCGACCCCGGGGGCCCTTTTTCGTGCCTGCCCGGCGCCCCGGCTGGTCGGCGCTGGAACAGACTGCCGCAGCCGGACGTTCTGCATTGGTGAACCTGAGCAAAGGGGGGAGCCCCAGTGACAGTGCGAGGTCTCATGCCATGTCTGGCGGTGGTAGTCTTGCTGGCCCTGGCCGGCACCGCGCTTGGACAGGACGAGGGCATCACCGTCCGCGCCGACCCCAGCGGCCGCATCTCAATGCTGGCGGGCGGACGCCTGATCGGCATCATCGAGCTGAGCCTGCATACTCCCGGCTGGACGCACGTGGCCCAGAGTCGAGCCCGGGCGCAGTCAGCGGTGGAACAGGGGGAAGGAGGGCCGGTGCTGGTCCACAAGGGCACGCTGCCCATTCCCGGAGGCGAGGCCGGGTTGGCCTTCGTCCAGAAGACCCAGGGAGCGGAGAACGGCTTCTTCGTGGACTACGACATCACGTGCGAGCAGGACGTGACGCTCAACGCCATCCAGGTCTCCCTGCTCATGCCGGAGGCGCTCTACCGCGGCGGACAGGCCGAGGTGACGATGCCCGGCGATGCGGTCCGCCAGGTGCCGCTGGCCCAGGAGCAGGCCGAGAACTTCGTCCTGTTCCAGGGCAAGACCAACCAGGTCGGCATCGCCCCTCCCGACACCCCCGCCATCGCCATCGGCGCCAAGGAGGGGTCCGACACCTTCATCCACGACCTGCGCCGTTGGGACCAGCCCTACTTCGAGGTGCGGTACACGCTGGTCTTCAACGATGAGGGCCAGGACATAGTGGCCGACACCAACTACCAGGTGCCCCTGGCCATCGGCTTCGATCTGCCCGTCACCGTTGAGGGTCTGCCCGCGGCCGCCCCTGCCCCCGAGGGAGCCGCCGCCGCAACCGGAGCCGAGGCGTAGGACGCCCCCCCGCCAGTCAGAGCTGATTACACATAGCGCCCCGGCCGGGCGAGGCCGGGGCGCCTTTGGGCTGGAATGCAGGTGAGGGCTACAGGATGTAGCGACTCAGGTCCTCGTCCTCCAGGACTTCGGCCAGCCGCTCGCGCACGAAGTCGGCGTCCACCACCAGCTTGGCCTCCTTCATGTCCGGCGCCTCGAAGGAGACGTCCTCCAGCACGCGCTCCATCACCGTGTGCAGCCGACGCGCGCCGATGTTCTCGGCCTGCTCGTTGACCCGCGCGGCCGCCTCGGCGACCGCCGCGATGCCGTCCTCAGTGAACTCGACCTCCACGTTCTCCGTGGCCAGCAGCTCCCGATACTGCTTCACCAGCGAGTTCCTGGGCTCGGTGAGTATGCGCCGGAAGTCCTCCTCGGTGAGGTCGTTGAGCTCCACCCGGATGGGGAAGCGCCCTTGAAGCTCGGGGATTAGGTCCGAGGGTTTGGACACGTGGAAGGCACCGGCGGCGATGAACAGGATGTGGTGGGTCTTGACGGGGCCGTACTTGGTCAGCACGGTGGAGCCCTCCACGATGGGCAGCACGTCGCGCTGCACGCCCTCGCGCGACACCTCGGGCCCGTGCCCGCTCTCGCGCCCGGCTATCTTGTCCAGCTCGTCCAGGAACACTATCCCGTGCTGCTCCACGCGCTGGACGCCCTCGCGCTGCACCTCATCGCGGTCAATGAGCTTCTGCGCTTCCTCGTAGGCCAGAATCTCGCGCGCCTCCCGCACCGGTGCCTTCTTGTTGCTGCGCTGACGGGGCAGGATGTTCCCCAGCATGTCCTGGAGGTTGAAGCCAAGCTCCTCCACGCCCATGGCACTGAAGATCTGGACGTTCTTGGTGATGCCCTCCTCGACGTCTATGTCAACCAGCTCGTCCTCCAGCTCACCGGCCTCCAGCCGCCGCCGCGTGAACTCCCGCACCCTCTGAGCCCGGCGCGCCTCGCGCCTCTCTCGGTCGGCATCCTCGGGAGACTGCGCCGCCGGGGGCGGCACGGCGCCTCCGGGCCCGACCGCGAAGGGCGACCGCTGCTGCGGCGCCGCCTCTGGGGACGGGGCCTCCTGCCGGGACAGGATGGTCAGCAGACGCTCCTCGGCGCGTTGGCGCGCCTGCTGCTCCACTTCGGCCATTCGCTCCGTCTGCACCATGTGGACCCCGACCTCGGTCAGGTCCCGGATGATGGCGTCCACGTCTCGCCCCACGTACCCCACCTCGGTGAACTTGGTCGCCTCCACCTTGATCATGGGCGCGCGGGCCAGCGCGGCCAGGCGCCGGGCGATCTCGGTCTTGCCGATGCCCGTGGTGCCGATCATCAGGATGTTCTTGGGGATGATCTCGTCCTTCATCTCGTCGCCCAGCTTCGCCCGACGGTAGCGGTTACGCAGCGCAATGGCCACCGCCTTCTTGGCCGCGTCCTGCCCGATGATGTACTTGTCCAGCTCGGCGACGATCTCCCTGGGAGTCAGCTCCTCCATGTCACCTCACCACGTCTGACGACGGCTCACTCGATACGGCCCAATTGGTAGTTGGGGGACTCCTCGGTCACGGTGATGTCGTGGGGATGGCTCTCGCGCACCCCGGCTCCCGTTATGCGCAGGAACTCGGCCTTGGCCTTCAGCTCCGGTATACTGCTCACGCCGCAGTAGCCCATGCCCGCGCGCACGCCGCCCACCAGCTGGTAGACCACGCCCGACACCGGCCCTCTGTAGGGCACGCGCCCCTCCAGCCCCTCGGGCACCAGCTTGGCCTCGGTGGTCACGTGCTCCTGGAGATAGCGGTCGCTGCTGCCCTCCTTCATGGCGGCCAGCGACCCCATGCCCCGGTACTCCTTGAAGGTGCGGCCCATGTACAGCACGGTCTCGCCGGGGCTCTCCTCCGTGCCCGCGAACAGCATGCCCACCATGACGCTGTCGGCGCCGGCGGCCAGGGCCTTGGTGATGTCGCCGCTGTAGCGGATGCCGCCATCGGCGATGAGCGGAACCTCTTGCTCTGCCGTGGCGCGCGCGCAATCGTCAATGGCGGTGATCTGCGGCACGCCGGCGCCGGAGATGACCCGCGTGGTGCACGAGGCCCCCGGGCCCATGCCCACCTTGACGGCATCCGCCCCGGCCGCCACCATGTCCCGGGCCCCGTCGGCCGTCGAGACGTTGCCTCCGATTACCTCCAGATCGGCGTGCTGCTGCTTGACCTGTTCAACCTGCGCCAACACCCCGGAGCTGTGCCCGTGGGCACTGTCCACCACGATCACATCCACGCCTTTCTCCACCAGGGCAGCCACCCGCTCCATGGCCTCCCCGCCCACCCCCACCGCCGCGCCCACACGCAGCCGGCCCAGACCATCCTTGCACGCATTGGGGAAGGCGCGCACCTTCTCGATGTCCTTGATGGTAATCAGGCCCACCAGCTCGTTGCCGTCGGTCACCACGGGGAGCTTCTCAATGCGGTTCTCGTGCAGGATGACCTTGGCCTGGTCCAGGGTGGTGCCCTCCGGCGCGGTTATCAGGTTGTCCTTGGTCATGACTTCCGACACCGGCCGATCCAACTCAGTTTCGAAGCGCAGGTCGCGGTTGGTGAGAATGCCCACCAGCCGCCTGCCGTTGGTGATGGGCAGACCCGAGATGTGGTACTTCTCCATAATGGCCAGCGCCTCGCGCACCTTGCGCTCCGGCTCCAGGGTCACCGGATCGGTGATCATCCCGCTCTCCGACCGCTTGACCCGGTCCACCTCCTCGGCCTGGCGGGCGATGGGCATGTTCTTGTGGATGACACCCAGCCCGCCCTCGCGGGCGAGGGCGATGGCCAGCCTGGACTCCGTGACCATGTCCATGGCGGCGCTGATGATGGGGATGTCGAGGGAGATGCGCTTGGTCAGCCGCGTGCGCACGTCCACGTCACGCGGCAGCACCGACGACTTGGCCGGAATCAGCGTAACGTCATCGAAGGACAGCCCCTCCCGCTCGAAACGGTCACTCACTCGCGCTCACCTCCAGTCTGTGTCTGCCCGACTACGGGCCGTTTCCATCTTCGGGAGATGAACCACTTGCGCCCAATGCTCCCCCGGTCCCAGTAGATCTCCAGGCGCTCGCCCGCCTTGGTCGCCACTCGGTAGCACGTGCGATGGCGTCGCTGCCACCACGCCTTCCTGCCCCGAGGAGGCGTGGACCCAAAGCTCACGTCGTACCACATGCGCAGCACTTCGGCGATCTCGTGCCGCTCTCCCCGCCACACCAGGGCCACGGGCCTCTGGCCCTCCGTCTCCACCTCGATCTCCTCGCAGAGGAAGTCCCCCGCGCTGACCCCCGCGCCCCGGCCCTCCCCGCCGCTATTCGGCAAACTCGATCACCTTCTCCGGCGCCAGCTCGTCCAGACATAGGTCCGGCCGGCTGACATACGTCCACAGCTCCGGCCGGTAGTAGAAGCTGGTGTACAACGGGGTCTTGGACTCGATGCCCAGGGCCGGGAGGTCCTGCCGCGGCCGCCCCCGGCGGCACTGGGGCACGTCTCCATACGCCGGGTTGGGCTCCAGGGCGACGCCGTCGCCGTCCTTGAGCACGTAGTAGGCCGCCCCCCGCGCCGCTGCATAGGGGCCATACTGCGAGTTAAAGAGAGAGCTGACCCAGTTCGAGGTCACCACGACATCGTCGGTGGCATTGATCATCACATGCCCGTAGTTGGGCGGCATGACCGCGCGCTCGCCCTCGCGCACGACGATCAGGATCACGTCGGTAACCGGCGGGATGGCGCCCGGCTCCATGACCGCGCGCGGGTCGTCCACCTTCTGAAGCAGGAACATGGCCGTCCCGTACATGACCTCGTAGACCTCGGGGTAGCTGATGTCCTCAACCCCTGGCAGCGGCGGGTGGTAGTGCCCGGAGGTCTTGAACCACTCGTCGCCCAGCGTGCCGTGGTCGAAGACGCTGATGTCGTAGCGCAGCCCGCGCACGCGGGCCAGCTTGCGGCTGTCGGGGTCGCTGCGGCCCATGTTGCGGTACATGCGGTACAGGATCGCGGGCCCATCGGCATTGGGGTCCTTGGTGACCTGTCGAATGGCGTGGAGGGAGCGCT
>JBHIEF010000068.1:0-19471 GCA_046760465.1 Armatimonadota bacterium
GGCCCCTTAGACGATGGCACGGGCGCCGAGGTTCCACTGACAAGCGGGGCTTTTCCGGGGGGGGCGTCGCGTCGGCCATCGGCGCCCGAAACGGCTCTCCCGACGCCTGCGGCAGGCGATCACTGTCCGCTGGCGTGGGTGCTGTCGGACCCTCGAAGCAGGGCGGCGCGGCGCCGGGCGGGCCGGTTGACAGCGGGCGCCCAATCTGATAGCATGACCCAAGATAGCCCTGGGAGAGCCACAACCTCCCGGGGCTGGTTGGTCGCACTCGTGTTTAGGCAGTCAAGTTGCTGCGCGGGGCAGCACGAGGGCCGTTAGCTCAGCAGGCAGAGCATCGGACTTTTAATCCGAGGGTCGGAGGTTCGATTCCTCCACGGCCCACCAGCTCGAATGGCGCAGTGGGGGCCCCGTCGTCTAGTCAGGCCTAGGACTCCGCTCTTTCAAGGCGGCAACACGGGTTCGAATCCCGTCGGGGCTACCAATCGCTCTTGCTTGGCGGGGCCAACGGGGAAGGCCCCGGCTGAAGGCGTGGTCCGGCGAGCCGAGGGCGGCCGGCGGACGCGAGGGCGGATAGCTCAGCGGGCAGAGCGCCTGCCTTACAAGCAGGAGGTCGCAGGTTCAACCCCTGCTCCGCCCACCACGGGATCGGACGGGGCCAGGTTGGCCGCTGCGGAGCATGGGTGCCGGGATAGCTCAGTTGGTAGAGCACTGGACTGAAAATCCAGGTGTCCCCAGTTCAATTCTGGGTCCCGGCACCAGCAACACTCGCGAGTCGCGATCGGTGGGCCCGGATCCGCAGGAGCCAGGTGTGGGCTGCGCGATTGACTGACAGGGGATGACAGACCCCGAAGGCGTGGCGAGCGCTGAGCCGGCGTAGCTCAACGGTAGAGCAGCTGAATCGTAATCAGCAGGTTATCCGTTCGAATCGGATCGCCGGCTCCAACCGTTCTCGCAGCAGCTATCCCCCGACGACACTCTCCAGTGGCCGATGAGGCCGCGGCGGCGGCCCGGGTAGTGGAATGAGCATTCGGAAGGCGGTCATTCCTGCGGCGGGCCTCGGCACCCGCCTCCACCCGGCAACTCGCTCCCAGCCCAAGGAGATGCTGCCCTTGGGCCGCAAGCCCACAATCCAGCTTGCCGTGGAAGAGGTAGTGGCCGCCGGGCTTCGTGAGATACTGGTCATAACCGGCGAGAAGAAGCGCGCCATAGAAGACCACTTCGACCAGGCGAATGGCCTGGGCATCGAAGCCTCCTTCTTCTTCACTCGCCAGAGCGTGCAGAGGGGCCTGGGAGACGCCGTAGCCTGCGCCCGCCACTTCGTGGGCGACGAGCCCTTCGTGGTCGCTCTGGGCGACTGCCTCATCTGGAGCAGGGGGGGCGACGGCGTGGTCGCCCGGATGCTGGCTCTGCACGAGGAGAAGCGCCCCGCCGCCACCATCGCCGTACAGCGTGTGCCGGCCGATCGGCTGGACCAGTATGGGGTGGTGGCCCCCAGAGCCGAGCAGGCCGCCGCCGACGACCCTCCCCCGGCCTTCGAGATTGGGGATATCGTGGAGAAGCCGGGGCCGGATCGGGCCCCCAGCAACCTGGCCGTGACTGCGCGCTACGTACTGGATCCGATGGTCTTCGAGTTCTTAGACCGCACCCCCGCCGGCCACGGCGGCGAAGTCCAGCTCACGGATGCCCTGCGGCTCATGCTCCAGGCCGGCCACGCCATCTGGTGCGTGCCCTTGGGCGGATCAGAGACTCGCTACGATGTGGGCAGCTTTGTCAGTTACTGGAAGGCCTTTGCGGACATGATGGTGAATGACCCCGAGGTGGGCGAGGAGCTGCGGGCCTACCTGAGGACCGTCCTGGAGAAGCCTGGCTAGCCCCGACCGCCACGCGTACAGCGAAGGGAGGGCCCCCTCATGATCGCGGCCGAACATCTGGTGGGCAAGGACCTCGTTTCCTCTTCCGACGGCAAGCTGCTGGGGGAGATCAAGGAGTGCGTCTGCGATCTGGCCAAAGGCAAGATCGTCGGTCTGGTGGTGGACGCCAGTGTATGTCTGCGCGGCCAGGCAGCCGTGGCCGCCAAGGAGATCGAGGTTATCGGCGAGGATGCGGTCCTGGTCAGCTCGGAGGATGCCCTGGTGGAAGTGGGGGCTGTGGCCGGCCTGGAGGACCTGATGCGCCCGCCCGAGGCGCCGCCGCTCATTGTGCTGACCAAGCAGGGCAAGCGTTTGGGCCATCTCGGCTCGATCGTCATTGATCCGGACACGCAGAAGGTGTTGGGTTACGAGGTGACGGGCGGCCCGCTGCGCGAGCTGACCGAGGGAACGCCGGTGATGCCCATCATGGACGGCGTGGTCCACGGTGAGGACAGCATTCTGCTTCCGCCGGAGGCTGAGGGCCGCGCGGTGGCTGAATCCACCAGCCTGGCCAGGCTGTGGCAGCGCGTCACAGTGGGAGTATCGCGCCTGCGCGAGAGCGTGGAGGAGACGGCTGAGCGGGCCGAGAGAGCTGTGCGCGAGGCGACGCGCCGGCCCGCTGAGACCCGGGCGCAGGCCGCCAAGCCAGCTCCTCCCAAGAAGCCGAAGAAGGCAGCCGCCAAGAAGAAGAAGAGCCCTCGCAAGAAGGCAGCCAAGAAGGCCAAGCGTAAGGCACCCAAGAAGCGCGCCTGACGCGGCGAAGGCAACGAGGGCCGTTACGGTGGTGAGCCCGCCGGAGTCGGGCGTAGCGGCTCCGGCGTTTTCCGTGAGCGACATGAGCAGCACACAAGCCGGCGTTGAGACTGCGGCGGAGAAGCTGGCGGCTGAGCCGTCGCCACGGCAGCCCGCCTCTGTGTCCGTGATCGTGCCCGTCTACAACGAGTGCGACAACCTGCGGCCACTGCACCAGGAGTTGGTCGCCAGCCTGGAGGGGCTGGGGCGTGAGTGGGAGATCATGCTGGTGGACGATGGCAGCACCGACGGCAGTCAGCGGGTGCTGGCCGAGTTGCAGCAGGAGGACGAGCGTACCAAGGTGGTGTTGCTGCGCCGCAACTTCGGGCAGACGGCGGCAATGGCCGCCGGCTTCGACCACGCCGGGGGCGACGTCCTGCTGACCATGGATGGAGACCTCCAGAACGACCCGGCCGACATTCCCCGCCTGCTGGCCAAGTTCGACGAGGGCTTCGATGTGGTCAGTGGCTGGCGCCGCCATCGCAAGGACAACTGGCTCACCCGCCGGCTGCCCTCGGCCGTGGCCAACTGGCTTATCTCGCGCGTCACGGGTGTTGCCCTGCACGACTACGGCTGCACCCTGAAGGCCTACGACCGCGAGGTAGTGGACAGCCTGAACCTGTACGGCGATCTGCACCGGTTCATCCCAGCTTTGGCCAGTTGGGCCGGTGCCAGGATGGCAGAGCTGCCCGTCAATCACCGCCCTCGTCGGGCCGGACGCAGCAAGTATGGCCTGTCCCGCACCTTCCGCGTGCTGCTCGACCTGCTGGTCGTCAAGTTCCTGCTGAGCTACTCCACCAAGCCCATTCAGATCTTCGGGCTGTGGGGAGCCCTCTTTGGGCTGCTGGGCTTCGCGCTGGCCGTGTATCTTTCGTACGTCAAGCTCGTTCTGCATCGGGACATCGGCGACCGGCCTCTGTTGCTGCTGGCGGTCCTGCTGATCATCACCGGCATCCAGTTCGTGACCATGGGTCTGCTGGCCGAACTCCAGGCCCGCACGTACCACGAGGCCCAGAGCAAGCCCGTGTACGTTGTGCGCAAGGTCCTCGGGCGTCGTGGCTAGCCACGGCATCCACGCGTCGCGCCTGGGCCCGCGGATGATGGCGGGTGGGCTGCGCCATTGGGGTATGGCAACATGACCCTCGCGCAACGGCTGGCAGGCGTTCCCGATCTCGAGGTGCGCACGGACGAGCCCCTGTGCGGCCATACCTCCTTCGGCATCGGCGGGCCCGCAGACGTTCTGGCCCTCCCCGGAAGCGTGTCTGCCGTCCAGCACGTAGTCGCGGCCGCGCTGGAACTTGGCCAGCCGCTGACCATCATAGGCAGCGGGACCAACTTGCTGGTGCGCGATGGCGGCGTCAGGGGAATCGTGCTCAAGATCGCCGACAATCTGGCCAGGACCTGCGTGGAGGGCACGTCAGTGCGGGCGCAGGCGGGCGCACGCATGTCCACGGTTGCCCAGGCGGCGGCGGCCGCTTCTCTGAGCGGCCTGGAGTTCGCCGCGGGGATCCCCGGCACGGTGGGCGGCGCCGTTCTGATGAACGCGGGCGCCTACGGCGGCGAGATGGGGGAAGTCGTGGACTGGGTGGAGGTAGTGGACGCCGAGGCTCAGGTGCGCCGACTGGCCCGCGAGGAGTTGGGATTCGGCTACCGACACAGCGCGCTCATGGATACGCGGAGCATCGTCGTTGGCGCGCAGATGACGCTGGCGCCGGGCCGACCGGAGGCCATCGCGGCCCGCACGACGGAGTTGCTACAGCGACGCCAGAGCAAGCAGCCCCTGGACTTGCCCAGCGCGGGGAGCGTCTTCAAGCGCCCGGAGGGGCGCTACGCCGGCCAGCTCATCGAGCAAGCCCGCTGCAAGGGCATGCGGGTGGGCCAGGCGGAGGTCTCGCGCAAGCACGCGGGGTTCATCGTCAATCTGGGAGGCGCCAGCGCGGCCGACGTGGAGGAGTTGATCCGGCGCGTGCAGGAAGCCGTGGCGCGCGACTCCGGGGTGCGCTTGGAGCTCGAGATTCGCGTCATCGGCGAGCCCGCGTGAGCCCTTCAGGCGTCCCAAAGAGCCAGCCAGTGCACTAGTCGTATGCGCCCCGCAGGTCCCTCCAACGCACCCGCAGTAGGTCCCGCAGCATCTGCCAGGAGTCGGTGAGGGCGTTGACGCGGGTGTCGGGCGAGTTGATCCAGCGCACTGGCACCTCCGCCACCTTGTAGCCGTACTTCTTGACCGCTAAGTAGAGCAACTCGCTATCGAAGGCCCAGCGCTCGACGCTCAGCTTGGCAAAGAGCCGCTGGGCCACCTCGCGCTTGAAGGCCTTGAAGCCGCACTGGCAATCCCGGAAGGGCAGCCCCGTGATGAGCCGCACGAGGGCTCCGAAGGCCTTGCCCATGGTCTCCCGGTAGAGGGGCTGGCGGACCTCCAGCCGCGAGTCCGGGAGGGCCCGGGAGGCGATCGCAACGTCAGCGCCCTCCTCGAGCCTCGCCAACAGGGCGTCCGCTTGCTCGATGGGCGTCGAGTTGTCGGCATCTGCGAACAGTATGACCTCTCCCCTCGACTCCCCCACCCCTCGCCGGACGCTGTAGCCCTTGCCCCGGTTCTGCTCGTTGCGCAGCAGCCGCAACTTGGGAGATCTCTGCTGCCACTGCCGAGCGATGTCGGGCGTGCCGTCGCTGCTGCCATCGTCCACCACGACCACCTCGTGGCTGCGCCCCCCTGACCCGAGGAACGAGAGGACTGCCTCCAACGTCGGCCCCAGCCGAGCCTCCTCGTTGTAGGCGGGGATGATGATCGAGACGTCAACGAGCTTGACGTCCGCCGCGGCGGTGCCTTCAGTCACAGCCGCGGCCCTCTTGGTCGCCAGCATCTTCCCGTGTGGGGCCTGGTCTGCCATCGCGCCGCTCGTCCTCGATGGGGGGTGAGCCTCCCGCCTGCTCCTCTATGGCCTCGCGCACCACCGGCGGCAGATAGACGTCCTCCAGGTCCAGGCGCGACAGGCCCTCGGCGATCACCAGTGCCTGCTCCGCCGGGGACTGGTCCTCGTCAACGATGATCAGCCGCTCTCCGCGCAGCACGCACATCCCGCCGGCCCCCTGGCACGGCTCGTAGCGCACGGTGACCCCGAGGCGGCGCGCCGCCGTCTCCAATCGGTACAACAAATCCCCGTCCTGCACGGTTCTGCCCCTTCGCCGCCCTTCGGCCTCGACCGGCCGCGCGGACGGCGCGTGTTTCACCGCTAATCGTGGGGTCACCTTCTGCTGCTAGCGGGGGAATGGTGGCACGCCACGGCATGTGAGGGCGACACTTACGCTCGCTTCTAGCGTCCGTCGGTTGGCTGCGGGCGCCGCAGCGCGCGGAGGCGGTCGGCTCTCCACCAAGGCATGGGCGCCTCACCCTCCGTCCATTGGGACCACTGCACCGTCTGCCAGGTGGAGCGCCACATGGCCACGGCCACTACGGGAAGCAGCCACCACAGGAAGACCAGGCCCATCAGGAACCAGAGCTGATCCAGGTAGTAGGCGGCTGAGGGCGCCGACGCCAACATGGCGGGCACAAGTCCGTAGCGAACGGCGGGCTGCCACGGCTGCATGTTCGGAAGCAGCATGGCGCACCTGACCGCCCAGGCCAGGCTGAACGCTGTGCCTCCGAGCGCCCAGGCGACCATCACATACGCCACAAACCAGCCCGCCTCCTGATTCAGCCGCGCGGCCGTCCACACGTAGCCCACGGCGTACGCCGGCAGAAGTGGCAGGACAGAGAACAACAGCTTCGCTTTGATGACTTCGGCGAGCGACATCTGCGTCAGCCGCAACTCGTCGAGCCAGCCGCTCCGCCAGTCCCGGACGAAGGACACCAGGAATAGCAGCCCCGGCGGCGCCATGGCCACGAGGAACAGCCCCATCCCGCCCGCGACCATCGTCGCCTGGTCGCCGAATAGGCACGCGTCGCCGGCGACCACCAGCGCCAGCGCCCCCACAGCGGCGCCGAGGTATACGCACCACGTCCATCGTCGGCGTAGCTCGAACCCGTAGACTGGATTGGATGCCCATGAGGGCACTTCGAGAACCTCCGCCGTGTGCCAGGCTCCGTCACTAGGAGAATACGTTTGGACGCGCTGAGGGTGTCACCTGCGGGGCGGTGCGGCCGCTTGATCGGCCACCTCAGCCACTTCGCTCGCCGTCAGCCAGGGCATATCGCCGTGGATGGTGTGCTTGAGGGCGGCCATGGCCCCGCCCGTGCGCACGCCGAGATGGAGGTCATCGCGGAGCAGGCCGTAGAGCAGACCGGCCGCGAAGCAGTCGCCAGCGACGAAGCGGTCCACCTCCTCGCAAGGGATGCCCACCCAGCGGGCCTCCTCCTCGCCACGAATGGCCAGTGAGCCCTCCTCGCCAAGCGTCAGCGCCACCACCTCGCTGCCGAAGCGGTCCCTGGCGCGGCGGGCCGCCTCTGGCGGCGGGCCCTCGATGTCGAAGAGGAGTTGCAGGTCCTTGAGCGAGGAGACGAGCACGTCGGCCTGCTTCAGGAGGGGTTCCAGGGCCTGGGCGGCCTCCACCGGAGTCCACAGCATGGCCCGGTAGTTGACGTCGAAGCTGACTCGGGACCGGCCGGCGTGGGCCTCGGCGAGCGCTCGCCGCGCCAGGCGAGCGCAGTCCTCGCTGAGGGCAGGGGTGATGCCTGAGAGGTGGACGAAGCGGGCCTGGCGGAACGCCGACCAGTCCACTTCGTCCTCGTGCAGGTCGTTGATGGCAGCCTGCTTGCGGTCGTAGTAGACGCGGATGGAGCCGGCGCGGCGGAGGTACTCGACGAAGTACAGGCCCACGCGTCCGGCCGCCGTCCACTTCACCAGGGACATATCTACGCCGTGGCGGCGGCCGGAGTCGGCGATGAGTCGCCCCAGCGGCGAATCCGGCAGCTTGCTGACCCAGGCCGTGCGCACGCCCAGCCGGGCGAGGGCCACTACGGTGTCAAACTCGGCGCCCCCGGTGTCAACCTGAAGCTGGGTGGCCCGCTCCAGCGGCACGTCGTACGCCGGCCACAGCCGCACCATCACCTCGCCCAGGCCGATGACCTCGGGAGGGAGGACAGGGGCGTCCTCCTCAGATGATGTCACATCGCACATCCCGCATCGCGGATCGCCTAGCGCACGGTCACCCGCAGCGCCCGCGAGCTGGCCTCGATGCCCTCGGCGTCCAGCTCGGACACGGCCGAGGCCGTCAGGATGTGCTCGCCGGGGGCGATACCTGCCGGATGAACCGGGAAGGCAACGCGGGCCACTTGCCCTGGCGGCAGCAGGGCGAGGTCCTCGGCAATCAGCTCGCCGCCGGTGGCGTCGCGCAGGGCTACCTTCACCATCTGCTCGTGAGGCAGGAGGTTCTTCAGCGAGACGGTGATGGTGGTTGGCAGGCCCTGGAGGATCTCCCGCGGCGCGCTGAGCTTGTCCACGGACACGAAGCGGCTGGCGGTCAGGCCGGCCGCGAAGGCGTCCACGATGCCGTAGCCGTAGAAGGGATCGTGCCCTGGCGGCCCCGCGTCCTGGGCGGTTGCGCGCAGGCGCTGCCTGACCTCGTCGGGCTGCCAGCGTCGGTCGCCGTTCAGGTCGGCATCGCCCGGCCTCGTAGCCAGCACCAGCGCGGCCGTTCCGCTGACGTGCGGGCAGGCCATCGAGGTGCCCCACAGCGCCCGGTAGCGGCCACCATAGGCGGACAGGATGTTGACGCCCGCCGCGCACAGCTCGATCTCGGGGCCAGTGTTGCTCCACGGCGGGATTTCGTCCGCCTGGTCCACGGCTCCCACCGCGATGACCGAGTCATACTTAGCTGGCACCATGACCTGCGGGCGGCCCTCGTTGCCCGACGCGGCCACCAGGAGCAAGCCGGCCCTGGAGGCGGCCTCACACGCCATCTCCAGTGCGCGAGAGTGGTCGTAGGCGCCGAAGCTCATGGAAGCGATCTGCATTCCGTTTTCCACACACCACTCCAGGCCGGCGATGACGTCGCTGTAGTAGCCGCTGCCGTCCTTGGCCAGGACCTTCACCGCATAGAGCCTGGCTTGGGGAGCAACGCCCACGATGCCCACGCCGTTCTCGGCCCCGGCGATGATGCCCGCGCAGTGGCTGCCGTGGCCGTGCTCGTCCAAGGGGTCGTTGTCATCCTCCGCGAAGTCGTAGCCGCCGGCGTAGTTGGGCTTCAGATCCCGGTGGCGGTAGTCAATCCCGGTGTCCACCACGGCCACCTTCACGCCGCGGCCGACGTTGCCGGAGGCGTGCAGCAGCTCGGAGTCGAGCCGGTCCACGCCCCAGGGCAGCAGCTCCTGCACAGCGGCCGCCCGGGAGTCCGGCTCCACGAACCTCACGGCTCGGCTCTGCGCCAGCTCCTGGTCTCTTCCGGCTGGCAGACGGGCCGCCAACGCCGGGATGAGGCGGTAGATGTGGTCTACCTCCCCGCCCAGCGCCTCGATCAGGCCAGCGTTGGGCTGCCCGTCAAACCCGACGAGGACTGCCTCTATCTGCTCGGCGCCCGTGAGCGAGGAGAGTGTGCACAGACTCAAGATGGTCACCACGCCAACGAGTATCGCGCGTTTCATGGCCGGTTCGTCTCCTTTCGACGGCAACTCCAGGGCAGCCCAGGCGGAGTGCCGCCAACCTGCTTAGGCTTTATTCCCACGCGGGGGGCCCATGCCCTGCAATTCAGACGCGATCCGGGCCCGATATGTTCGCTTCGCCACAGCCATGGCTCGGGGGAGGGTATAAGCTCTGCGGGCAGGAACGGTCGCACACTCTGGTGAATAGGTGATGAAGATGGCCAAGACCGAGGAGAACTTGCAGGCGGCTTTCGCGGGCGAGAGCCAGGCGAATCGCCGTTACCTGGCCTTTGCCAAGAAGGCTGAAGAGGATGGCAAGCCCGGCGTGGCCACGCTGTTCCGAGCGGCGGCCGAGGCCGAGACGATCCACGCTCACGCGCATTTCGACCTCATGGGCGGGGTCAAGACCACTGCCGAGAACGTCGAGGCGGCCATCGCGGGTGAGACGTACGAGTACACGGAGATGTACCCCGAGTTCAAGGAGGCGGCCACCGGCGAGGAGGCTGCGGAGGCAGAGTTCCTCTTCGGTCTCATCGGGAAGGTCGAGGAGGTACACGCCGGCCTCTACAGCCGAGCTCTCGAAGCGGTGAAGGCCGGCAAGGACCTGGAGGCCGACAGCGTGTGGGTGTGCGATCAGTGTGGGAACGTCGTGCTTGGCGCCCCCCCGGACAAGTGCCCGATCTGCGCGGCCGAAAAGAGGTTTCGCCAGGTCCAGTAGCCCGGCCGCAAGGGAAGCAGCGTAGGTCTCCATGATCGCCGCGACGGCAGCCGTCTGCGTCCTGTTGATGGGCGCCGCCGAGCAGGCGACGGCGCCCGGGACGGCGGCCTTGGAGACATACGTGTCAGAGGTAGACGGGTCGCGTCAGTCCTACGGCATCTACGTCCCGAAGCGCCCGCCGCCCTCAGCGGCGGGCTTTCCGTTGGTGGTGCATGGGCACGGCTACGGCTGGCACGTCAGCGCCGGCTTCAACGCCTTCCAGCGACGCTGGGCCGACGAGCACGGCTGGCTGCTGGTCAACTGCAACGGACGCGGCCCCACGTTCTACGATGGCATCGGCGAGAACGACCTGTTGCAGGTGATAGCCGACGCCGACCGCCGCTACGGCGTGGACCGCACGCGCGTCTACTTCACGGGCGGGTCCATGGGTGGCACCGGCGCGCTGCGTCACGGCGTACGGCACCCCGACATCTTCGCCGCCGTCGTCAGCGTGGACGGGTGGAGCGACTACCGGCTGTGGCACCGGCACTGGTACGCCCGCACTGACGACCCCACCTCCATCGAGGAGTTTCGGCGGCCGTTGCTGGAGGCCGCTGCGCCCCTGTTCACGGCGCCGACGGCTCGCAGCGGCCACGTCGGCATCATCTGCGACTCGGCCGACCCCATCGTGTGGCCCGACAACAGCCGCCTCCTGCGCGAGGCGCTGGCCACCTTCGAGGGCGAGGCGCCGCATCAGTACCGGCACGCCTTTGTCGAGAACGTCGGCTATGGACACGGTGCTGGCTCCGACCTGCGCGCAATCTACAGGTACTTCGCCACCCGTACGCTCGACCCCGAGCCTCGACGCGTCCGCTGCGTGACCACTCAGCTCAAGTATGGGCGCGTGCACTGGATCCGGGTGGACCGCTTCCGCGTGCAGGGCCTGCGCGGAGACCTGCGCGTGGAGGCCGACGGGGCCACAGTCACCGTCAGCACCGATAACCTCACCGAGTTCTCGCTGTTCCTCGACGAGAGCCCTCTGCGTGGAGAGCGACAGGTGACTGTCATTGCGGACGGTCGCACCTGCTACCGAGGCCCTCCGGCCACGGTCACGCTGGCGGCTGAGTTCGGCCAGGCCGGCCGACCGCCGACATGGCGCCTGGCCCAGGCAACCGAGGGCCTCCGCAAGACGGCGGAGCTGGAGGGCCCAATCGGCCACGCCTTCGTCAAGCCGTTCATCATCGCCTACGGCACGGCTGGGACGCCGGCGGAGACTGGGCAGAACCGCAGCGAGGCGCAGCAGTTGGCCAAGGACTGGAACCGCATGTTCGTCCATTACGACTGCGTGCGCCCGGTGCCGGAGGAGCAGGTAACTGCCGACGACCTCGCCCGCAAGAGTCTGATCCTCTTCGGCACCGAGGACAGCAGCGCGCTCTTGCGGCAGGCGATGCGGTCCTGCGACTTGCCGGTTCGGGTTGACCGCAAGGGCGTCCTGGTTCGCGATGATGACTATGGCGACCGGCACTACACGGGCCCCGACTTCGGCGCCTTCTTCGTCTACCCCAACCCGCTCAGCGACTTCCGCACGTACCTGGTAGTGAGCCATGGCTCGTACATCCGAGACGAGGCCGGCACGGACAGGAGGGGTCTGGGCTACGATCTGGAGAAGCTCCCCTGGGGCTGGCCGGACTACGTCGTCTTCAACAGCAATCGGGATGAACTGCCCTTGGTGGGCAACGTCAACAACAAGAAGGAGACCATCCTGTACGAGGCGGCGTACTTCGTGGAGGCCGGCTACTTCGACCAGGACTGGCAGCCGAAGCGGGACGTCGTCCTGAACTGGGTCGAGGCCAGTGGTAGGGGAGGCAGCTATCGGGCGCACGTTGCCGAGGTCAAGCTGGAGCAGGCGGGAGAAGGTGGGTACCAGGCCAAGGTCAAAGTCGTCGAGGGCAGGAATAGGCCCGTGCGGCAGGCGCGCGTGACCGGCCAGTGGTCGGGCCTGGCGGCCGACACGCTGAGCGGTGTCACGGGCCAGGACGGCATCGTCGTCTTGAGGGCCCCCGCGCTGAGCGGGGCGGACGGCCTGCTGAGGTTCCGCCTGCTTAACGTGATGGCGACTGGCTTGGCCTACGACTTCCGCGCCGACAAGGCGCGAGGCGGGCAGATCGGGCTGGGCGACTTCGTGGACCTGGTCGTAGAGTCCCTGGAGTCGCCGGGGGGACTCCAGCCTGGCGACGTGGTACGCGTGGCCGTTGCGGTGCGCAACCTCGGCACGCGGAGAACGAGCGGCACGGTCCGTCTGATGGTTAGCAGCGGCCACGCGCGGCCGAAGACGCAGAAGATCGAACTGGCTGGCGGCCAGACGCGTCGGCTGCTCTTCTGGTGGGATACGGAGAGCGTTGCCCCAGGCGAGCACGTCGTCAGCGCTCACGTCTCCGCCACCGAGGCCGACGCGAACCTGCACAACAACCAACGGCAGCGGGTGGTGGAGCTCCAGGAGCCGATGGTTGCTTTGGGAGGGCCGTAACAGATGCGGGATGGACTGCTCGTGGCGATGATGCCGGCTCTGACTGCGCTGGCGGCGCATCCGTGTGCTGCGGACCTGGACCTTGAGAGCACCTCGCCGGCCGGGCCCGTCCAGGCGTCCATCTACAAGGCGCAGAAGTTGGCCCTGATCCAGGAGGAGCGCGAGATCGCACTGGCGGCGGGCAGCAACCGGATCAGCTTCGGCTGGGATCAGATGAAGATTGACCCCAGCTCCCTGGCGGTGCGCCTGGAGGGCCCAGCGCGAGTGACCCGGGTCAGCTTTCCGGCCGAGACGCCCAACACGGCGCTGTGGGAGGTCGAGGCCGAGCGGGCTGCCGCCTGTCGGCTGCACATCGCGTATCTTGCCGAGGGGTTCTCGTTCGAGACTAGGTATGAGGCGGTGCTGGACGAGGCAGGGGCAAGCGTGAGCCTCCGTCGGCTGGCCGCGGTCAAGAACGACACCAAGCGCAGCTTCGAGGACCTGAGCATCGCGCTGGTGTTCGGCGACGTGCGCCTGGTGGACGAGATCGGCAAGCTGGCTGGGCGGAAGCTGGTCGAGGGAGCCGTTCCCGCGCCCGCGAGGGAGGAGCCCAAGAAGCCCCAGGGCGTGCCGGCCACGCCTCCGAACCCCTGGGTGACGCCCGCTCTAGGCGGCTTCCCTCCGCCGCCGGTGCGCCCCAAGGGGCCAGTGGCGCGGCCCAAAGTGGGCGAGGCGGGGCGCTACGTGTGCTCCGTGGACGACCGTTTTGACATGGCCCAGGGCGAGACGCGGGTGCTTTCCTACCTGGGCGACGAGCAAGTGCCGGTTCAGCCTCTGTACCGATACGACCCCGACAAGCATGGCGGGGAGCCGCACCTGTTCTGGGTGTTTGCCAACACCGCTGACAATGGTCTGGGAACCATGCCCCTGGCGCCCGGTAAGGTTGACATCTTCGAGCGGGCCCCAGGCCCCGGGCCGAACCTCGTTCGGCTCGGCGAAGCCAACATGCCCGCCAAGAAGGTCGACGAGGAGGTCGAGCTCGACCTGGGGGCAGAGCCCGGCCTGGTGGTGGATCGGGTCCTGCTCGACTACCAGATGGCCAACCTGCGCACTGATGCCTCGGGACGCGTGGCGGGCCTGGACACTCGCGAGACGTACGAGACGCGCATCCGCAACCGCACCGGACGGGACGTGGTGTTGGAGGTCGTCCACGGCCTCGAAGGAGTCTGGGAGCTCGAGACCGAGGCCGAGTACGGCCAGCAGGACAACACCGTGACCTTTGCGCTGGACCTGGCGCCCGATGAGGTACGCACACTGACCTACACTGTGATCACCTACTACGGCACCCGCACGCGCGGGAAGTGATCGCTGGGGAGCGGCACCCATGACAACGCGTCGCCTGTGCTCAGTGCTCTTGCCGATCGTCGTGGCGGCCGGCGCTGCCGTCGCCGACGTGTCGCTTACGACGCCCGCTACGCAGCGCGAGGTGCACATCCGCCTGGACCGCGCGCCCAAGGCGCTGGTGCAGGAGCTGCGCACCGTGCCGTTGGTGCCCGGACACAACACGGTTACCGTATCCTGGCAGGACGCGAAGGTGGACCGGCTCTCGTGCCGCTTCGTCCCCGTGCGCGATACTCGGGCCGTGCGTATCGGGCCGCTCACGCTTCCCGCAGGGCAGGACAAAGCGGTGCAGTGGTCGTTCCGCCTAGCTGCTGGGGCGGAGCCCAAGGCGGACGCCTTCTGGCTCTGCTACCTGCTGGATGGACTGGTGTGGCGGGTCCAGTACCTGCTGCGCCTCGGCGAGGGCGGCATAACGGGCGACCTAGCGGGGGACGCCATCGTCCACAACGATAGCGGTCAGGACTTCGAGCGCGCGAAAGTGAGCCTGGGCGCGGGCCGTGAGGCCGAGGTCCGGATGGCCCACGGCGAGACGGTAACGGTGCCCTACGTGCGCGCCACGAACGTGCCGGTCCAGCAACTCCTGGTGTATGATGAGGCGCTATACGGCGATGCCCTGGGCGTCCATTACCTAGTGGCCAACCACGCCGCCTCCGGACTGGGCCAGCACCCCCTGGCCTCGGGGAAGCTGCGGGTGTATCGGGGAGAGGGCGTTGATGAGATCCTGGTGGGCGAGGGAGTCATGCCCTACCTGCCGCCCGGCGAAACGGGCGAGTTCCTCGTCGCCTTCGCCCAGGACGTCAAGGTGACCAAGCGGCAGCTCTCCTCGGAGCGGGTCAACGTCCGCCGTGATGACAACAGGCAGGTCATGCTCTTCGATCTCGAGGAGGCGTACGAGGTCGAGATTGTGAGTGAGCGCGAGGAGGCGGCAAGGGTCAAGTTCGTGGAGCACGTGGACGGGGACTGGGACGTGATGAAGGCGGACCGGGAGCACGCGCAGCCGGACGCGACCAGCCTCGTCTTCGAGCTGACCGTCGGCGCGGGCCAGACGGTGAAGCTATCCTACAAGGTGAAGCGGCGCAACCTCACGCCGTAGACACCCGGGGGGAAGGCCGAGCCTCAGCTACCCAGCGGCTGCGCCCCGCTTCTCGCCTTGGGCGGCCGCCTCCCGGAGGCGCCTGACTCCCTCAGCGATCGAGCCGACCTCCCGCGAGAAGACGCTGGAGCTGCCGGCAACGAGCACGGTCGCGCCGGCGGCCACCATACCCCCGGCGTGCTCGAAGCTAACGTTGCCGTCCACCTGGAGCTCGGCCTGTGCCCCCAACTCGTCCAGACCTCGCCGCACGGCGGCGATGGCCTCATTCGTCCGGGGCGCCAGCTTCTGACCCGCGAAGCCCGGCTGTACTCCCATGACCAGTATCATCTGCGCCTGGTCGGCGTACTGCCTCACGCTGTCGAAGGGCGTGCCGGGGTTGAGGGCGAGGCCGGCCATGACGCCCGCGTCGCGGATCTTGCCCAGCGTGCGCCCAAGGTCGGGGCAGGCCTCGGCGTGCACGACCAGCAGGTCGGCGCCGGCTTCGACAAAGGCCGCCACGTGGGGCTCCGGGTCCTGCACCATCAGGTGCACGTCGAAGAGGAGGTCGGTAGTCGGGCGGACCGCCTCCATGGTGCACGCGCCCAAGGCGAAGTTGGGCACGAAGTGGCCGTCCATGATGTCGAAGTGGAGCCAGTCAACGCCGGCGGCAGCAAGCTCTTCCACTTGCTGACCCAGGCGGTTCAGGTCTGCACACATCAGGCTGGCGGAGATCTTCACTCCCATGGCACACCTTGCTCCTCGGCGAATTGCTGGAGGGCATCACGCCCGGGCATAGAGGGCTGTGCGCCGAAGACGGTCGCCGCCAGCGCCCCGGCACAGGCCGCCAGACGCGCCGCCGCCACGATGTCTTTCCCCTCGGCCAGGAACACCGCCAGAGCCGCGGTGAAGGCATCGCCCGCGCCGGTGGTGTCAACGGGGCTGATCTCCGGCGCCGGAATGCGAGTGCTCCGCTGACCGCTAGTGACCAGGGCACCCTCCTCGCCCAGCTTCAGCACGACTTCCTTGGGTCCCAGGCTCTGGAGCCGGCGCGTGGCCGCGCCCAACTCCTCGTCGCCGCCGACCTCCATGTCCAGGATGGCCTCCGTCTCGCTGCGATTCGGCGAGACGACGTCCACGTGCCGCAGCAGATCGGGCGGCAGCTTGCGCGCGGGGCCGGCATCGAGGATCGTACGGGCCCCCGCGGCTCGGGCCTGCCTGAAGGCGGCTGCGATCACCTCCAGGGGAATCTCGAGCTGCGCCAGCACGGCGTCGTAGGCGTTCTCCGCGAAGGCGAGGGCTTCAACGTCCTCGACCGTGAGGAGGTTGTTCGCGCCCGGAGCCACCACTATGCTGTTGTCGCCGGTGGCGTCCACGATGATCATGGCGATGCCCGAGGCCGCCTCGGCGTCCACACGGACGTGGCTCACGTCAACTCCCTCGCGCTCCAGGCCGAGTCGTAGCTCCTCGCCGAACGCGTCGCCGCCCACGCACCCGAGCATGGTCGTTCTGGCACCCAGTCGGGCACAAGCGACGGCCTGATTGGCGCCCTTCCCGCCATGAACGGTCTGGAGGTCTCGTCCGATGATGGTCTCGCCCTGGTTGGGCACGCGCTGGGCGCTGACCACCAGGTCCATGTTGGTGCTGCCGACCACCAGGATGTTGGGTTGAGACATGGACGGAGCGCCCCTCGGACAATCGCCGCGAGACGCGGCTCCTACAGCGGGTTGACGATCGCCTTCAGTCCGGCGCGGTCCTCGGCGGCCTGGAAGGCAGCCAGCACCTCGTCCAGCGGGAACCGATGCGTAATCAGGTCGTCCACCCGGATGGCCCCGGCTGCGATGAGGTTGAGGGCGGCCTGGTGGTGCCGCGGCACGCAGCCGTGCGAGCCGGTGACCAGCATCTCCTTGTAGTGGACCAGGTTGCTGTCCACGGTCAGAGGCGGCGTGCCCTTGGGCAGCCCCCCGAAGAAGTTCACCTTGCCGCGGCTCCGCACCATCCTCAGAGCCTGCATCTGCGCCTCCGGCGAGGGGCAGGCGGTGAGCGCGACGTCCACGCCCAGGCCGTCGGTTTCGGCCAGCACGCGCTCCTGGAGGCCCTCGTCCGCGGGGAAGACCTCTCCCGCAGCCAGCTCCTTAGCCTGCTCGGCGCGCGAGGGGGAGACCTCGGCAACGAACACCCTCGCCGCCCCGAGGTGCCTTGCCAGACGGGCGATCAGGATTCCCACGGGCCCGGCCCCGAAGATGAGCACGGTGCCGCCGGCCGGCACTGGCGTAAGCTCCAGGCCGTTGAGGCAGCAGGCCAGCGGCTCGGCCAGGCATGCCTCCTCGTATGAGAGGTCGCCGGGGATCTTGTGGATGGGCCCGTATTTGACGGTGGTCTCGTTGAGCAGGATGTACTCGGCGAAGCCGCCCGGGAACTGGTAGCCGATGGCGTAGTTGATCTGGCAGTTGTTGCCCAGGCCTGCCCGGCAGAACTCGCACACTCCGCAGGGCACGTCCGCGCCCACTGCCACGCGCTCTCCAGGCTCAAAGCCCGCCACGTTCTCCCCGACCGCCTCGATCTCCCCAGCGATCTCGTGCCCGGGCGTCTGCGGGGGCTTCAGCCGTGGGTTGCCGTGATGGAAGATACGCACGTCCGATCCGCACACTGCGCAGGCGTGCACCTTCACGAGCATGCTATCGGCGTCGGGCTCGGGCGTGGGGACTTCGGTAACCACCAGCTTCTCGATGCCTTCGAATACGGCTGCCTTCACCTGTCAATGCCTCCTGCCAGGGATTCGTCCATGACGATCATGACCTTGCTATGCAACTCGCTGCCGGCAGCCATCATGGCGATTGCGTCCGGCAGCCCGGACAGGGGGAAACGATGTGTGATGAGCGGATCCAGGCACAGCGCCCCGCCGGCCATGGCCGCAAGTGAGGTCTGCCAGTCATCGCCCTCGTGCCCGAAGGAGGAGTTCCACGTGCCGTGGATGGTAAGCTGCTTGCGCAGGACCTTCCAGAACACGCCCTGCTCGAGCGTCACGTCCCCGGCCGGGTTGCCGATGATCAGCACACGACCGCCCTTGCGCGCGACCTCCAGACAGTCCGCCAGCGCGGCTGCGACTCCGGCCGCCTCGACCGCCAGGTCAACACCCCGGCCGTCAGTTGCCTCCATGATCTGGTCCTCGGCGGGTGATTCGCTGGCGTTGACCAAGTCCTCCTCGCTGACCTGTGCCGCCAGGGACAGCTTCTCGGGCTGGATGTCTGCCAGGAAGACGCGGTCGGCCCCCAGGTGACGGGCCCACTGCGCCACGATGGTGCCGATGGGACCGGCGCCGAAGATGGCCACCGTGTCGGCGCGGCGGAAGCAGCGCCTGAGTGCGTGCAGGCCCACGGACGTTGGCTCCGTCAAGGCGGCGTGCAGGAGCGGCACGTTGTCGGGCACTTTCGCCAGGTTCCACGCCGGCGCTGCCACGTACTCGGCGAAGCCGCCGTTCTGCCGGGAGCCCAGATAGCCGTACTGGTCGCACATTTCGTACTCGCGGCCCCGGCACGGGACGCACTTGCCGCACGGAAGCAGGGGGAAGACGGCAACCCGGTCGCGGGGGCGCCAACGGTCTACCTCCGTGCCGACCTCCTCGACAACGCCGGCGAACTCGTGGCCGGGAATCAGCGGGAAGCTGTAGGTGCCGTCGCGCGTGATGCGCGGCACGTCGGAGCCGCAGACCCCGCAGGCGGCCACCTTGACCAGCACCTGGCTGGGGGCGATGTCTGGGCGGGGCGCCGCTTCGATCCGGAGGTCGCCCGGCGCGTGAAGCACTGCCGCTTCCATACTGCTCATGCCGCCACCTCGGGCCTGTGTCTTCGCGCCCACAACTGACGAGTCCTGCAAGCGCTCCAGAGGGAAAGCGGGGCCCGGAGGTTAATGGGCTCTAGCGCAGGGCAGTAAAGGCTGGCGCCGTCGCCGCGGCAAGACCTCCGAGGAGACCCGTGGAATGGCTGATCACATAACGGTGATGTCGGAAGGTACACAGGAGGTGCTGGAGTTTGCGTGGGGCAGGATCGTCTGGCTATGCAACTCCCAGATCGCCCCCGAGGCCGAGATGACCTTCGGCGTGGTGACCATCGAAGCGGGCCAGACGAATCCCGTGCATTCGCACCCCAACTGCGAGGAGCTGCTCTACGTCATCAGCGGCCAGTGCCGACACAGCCTCGACGATGAGTGGGTGGACCTGGGCCCGGGCGACTTGATTCGCTGCCCGGCACATGCTCGACACAACGCCATCAACACGGGCAGCGAACCGGTCAAGTGCGTGATCGCCTACTCCAGCCCCGATCGGCAGATGGAAGTGCACGAGGGCGCATGAGCTGCGTGTCACCCTGAGCGGACCGAAGGGTGTCGGCGCACCCAACGACCGCACGACGAGGTTCTGCGCTTGGCGGGCCGAGCGGCCCGCAGCTCAGAATGACAGGGCGGGGCACGAGGCGAGCTCCCACCTTCGCGCGTTCGCGCTACGGCGGGCAAGCCTGCCCTACGG
>JBHIEF010000069.1:0-19297 GCA_046760465.1 Armatimonadota bacterium
CGGCTCGGGTGGCCAGGTCGAGGTCCTGCTGCTGGAGCCCCGGGAAAACGCTATGTGGGAGGCCCTGGTACGCCCGGGGCGCCGGGCGCGACCGGGGACAATGGTCGAGTTCGGCGAGGGGCGCCTGGTGGGGAGGATCATCGCGGTGCTGGACGACGGCACGCGGCTGCTGGGCTTCGACTTCGAGGGCGACTTCGGAGCCTTGCTGACAGAGCTGGGGCAAACGCCCCTTCCCCCTTACATCAAGCGGCCGCCGCATGCGGCCGACCAGGAGCGCTATCAGACGGTGTACGCCAGGCAGGACGGCGCCGTCGCCGCGCCCACGGCGGGCCTGCACTTCACCGAGGAACTGCTCGACAGGATTCGCCACGTGGGCGTGGAAGTGGCCTTCGTGGCGCTGCACGTGGGTCTGGGCACCTTCAAGCCCGTGGAAACGGAGCTGGTCGCCGATCACCGCATGCACGCGGAGCGCTTCGTGATCTCGCCGGCCGCGGCGAGAGCGATGAACGAGGCCCGACTCAACGGCGGGCGGTTGGTTGCAGTGGGAACGACCGTCGTGCGCGCAGTGGAATCGGCGGCCGACCAGGCGGGCCGGGTCGGGGCGCGGGATGGGCGGGCCGAGCTCTTCATCTACCCGGGCTACCGCTTCAGGGCCGTGGACGCGCTCATTACGAACTTCCACCTCCCCCGGTCCACGCTGCTGATGCTGGTCTCGGCGTTCGCCGGCAGGGAGACCGTCCTCATGGCCTACGAGGAGGCCATCAGGCGCGGCTACCGGTTCTACAGCTACGGGGACGCGATGTTGATCTTGTGAGTTCCGCGTCACGGACGGCCACTGGGATATGCCAGACGAGAGCCTCGAACAGGCGAGAACCCTCATGCGCGAGGCCGGCGACCTCGACGGCGAGGGTCGCTACGAGGCGGCGCGCAGCCGCTACCTTGCAGCCGAGGAGCTGTTGGACGGGGCTCCTGAGACGCCCGAGAGGGAGGCGACTCGGGCCCTGTGCCTGCTGCGGCAGGCGGGAGTGAGCTGTCTGGCCGACCCGGGCGAGGACGTGTGCAGCCTCGTGGCCGAGGGTCTACTGGCCGCTCAGCAGGGCGGCTGCCTGCTGGAGGCCGCGCGCTGGCTCTCCGTCCTGGGGGCGCGATTGGTGCGGACCGGCCGGACCGATCAGGCCCTGAACTGCCTGGCGGCGGCTCGGGAGATCTTCGCGGCGGCGGAGGACGAGGACGGACAACAGGGGCTGGCATGGGTGGCGCTGACCCTGGGCCAGATAGCCCTGGTGGCCGGTGATGCCGAGGAAGCGGGGCAGCAGGCCGACCTAGCCAACCGGATCTTCACCGACCTGGGACACATGGCCCTGGCTGGGGCCGCAGCCAGCCTCTTGCTGGACGCCGAGGAGGCGGCCGTGCGCGACCGCCTGGGCGGTGAGGAGCCGGACGACGAATCCTAGCGCGCTCCTTGGTCAGTACTTACCGGAGTCGTGTAGTGCCTCGACCATGGCCACGATGTTCTCGGGCGGCACATCGGCCTGAATGTTGTGGACGCTATTGAGGATGTAGCCGCCGCCGGGGGCCAGCTCCTCGATGCGCCGCCGCACCTCGTCCTTGACCTGCTGCGGCGTGGCCCGGGGCAGCAGGTAGTGCGTGTCAATCCCACCCCAGAAGCTGATGGCGTCGCCGAATTCGCGCTTCAGCCGCGCCGGGTCCATCTTGGCGGCGCTCACCTGCACCGGGTTGAGGATGTCAATTCCCGTTTCGATCAGGTCGGGCAGCAGGTCGTATACGCAGCCACATGTGTGGAAGAAGATCCTGACGTGCGGCGCCTTGCGCTTGATCAACTCGAACAGCCGTCGGTAGCGATGCTTGAGGTACTTGCGGAACGTCTCTGGGCCGAACATGGGTGCGTCCTGGTGCCCGAGGTCATCCCCCTCGCCCCACACCTGGATGTAGTCGCCGATCTCGTCCAGCACCACCTCGGCGTACTGCATGTTCTTCTCAGCCAGCGTGTCCAGAAAGCAGTGGGTGAACTCCTCGTCGGCCACCAGGTTGGCCAGGCCCTGCTCCCAGCCTTGCGTCCAGAGGCACTCCTCCAACAGCCCGGCGCCGAAACCCCAGCCGTGAACGATGGCGTAGTCGGTGCTCTCGAATACGTGCCTGGCGCGCTCGGCCAGCCCCTCCCGGCGCCCGGGGTCGAGAGGATCCGGCCACTGGTACTTCCTGAGGTCGTCGAGCGTCGCACCGGCCAGAGGGTGCTGGTACATGTCGTAGTACAGCCCGCGGTCTTTGGGCATGCGCCAGCCAATGCCCCATTGGTCCGTGAAGCACTCGTAGCCGTTCTCCTCGTGGAACTCCAGCTTCCACGTGGACGGCGGCTCGCCCAGCAGCGGCCGGAAGTCCACGCCGAACCGGTCCAGGATGTCATCATGCGGCGTGGCCAACTGCTGTATGACGTCGAACACGGGCAGCTCCTCGCGCTGCTCCCCCAGATGGGCCAGCAGATTGCGATAGGCCACGCGCGTTATCCCGCTGACGAGCGTCCCGCCAATGTCCAACGGCACGCGGTCGGGCTCCCGGTGGTCCAGCGCCGTCATCACTCGCCGGCGATGTGTCATGTGAGCACTCCTCCCTATGCGGCCCGGTGCCTGCGCGTCCTAGAGCAGCGCCTGCCTGATGGCCTCCACGCCGGGCGGACAGCCGGGCACGAAGGTATCGCCGCTGCGCAGGCGGGTGCAGTCGCCCAGGAAGACGGCGTGGTCGTCGCCCTCGGACCGGCCCACAACGACGGTGCGGGCAGGCAGTTCGGTACTGGCCTCGGCCACGCTGCTCAGGGCCTCGAACAGCCGCGAGAGGCAGCCGCTACACGCGCCATCGGCGTAGAGCTGAAGCCGGGGATGGTGCTCGAAGAGGTCCTGGTAGGGCAGCTTGAAGCGACGCCGCAGCGGCTCGGGGTCGTCGCCGACGATGGTGATGCGGTCCAGCTCCATCTGCCCCAGGCCGGCCTCGTGGGCAAGTCGCGTGGCTCGCACCTGCTGCGGCTCCAGGCCCATCAGATGGCTGGCGACGGCGTCCACGGCAACCAGGTCGCGTCCCCCCAGAAGGACTCGCATGTCTGCGGGCGTCCCCTCCGCGGGGCCCATCCCCTCCATCCCCACCGTGCCATCAATGATGGTTACGGCTGGCCGCACCACCCCGGCCACGGCCACTAGGGCGCGGTCGAGGTCCAGGTGGTGCAGGGCGCGCTTGTCCTGTGGGCGCAGGCAGCCCTTGAGGTTCTTGATGCCCAAAGACGCCAGGCAGTTGAAGTGCGTCTTCATGCAGGCGACGTTGATGACGCGGTCGCAGGCGGCCAGCAGGGAGGGCAGACCCACCACCGGCGGCAGCCACTTGGACGCGCCGGCGTACGGTTTGTAGGCCTCCTCGTGAAAACAGACCCAGCGTGCGCCCGCCTCCTCCACGGCAGCGGCCATGCCCGTCTCGGTGAACACCGAGCTGGGTTTCTCGATGGCGTGGAAGGGCCCGTCGGCCACAATGATATCCGCTGCCTGGCGTCGGCGCAGGGAGCGCACCAGGGCGGCTACCAGGTGCGGGGAGGTGGTGCCGCCAGTAGTCCAGTCCTGCACCTGGTGCAGGTTGGGCTTGACCAGGACCCGATCGCGGTAGAAGCTGATCGGGCCGCCGTAGATCTGGTCGAGCATCTGCTCCACGGCCTGGTCCAGGTCTGGGCCTGTGACCTTGCCGTCTCGCAGGCTCCTGACGACGACCCTACTCAAGCTCGCCCGACCTCCAGACGTCGCCGAAGCTGCGCCGGGGCTCCCAGCCCAGCAGGCGTTTGGCCTTGGCGCTGCTCCACCACCACCTGATGGGCGGAGGCGTCACGCCGTCGCGCTGCATGGCGGCCTTGGCCCCCGGGAAGTAGCGCTCAATCACCTCGGCCGGCCTCTCCGCCAGGCCCGCGGCGTCGGCCGGCTGGAACGGGACCGACGGTTGTGCGAAGAACACGTGAGGGCCGTGGACTGGAGCATTGACGGCAGCCAGGTGCACGGCCGCAACGTCCTCGATGGCGATCCGACCCCAGAGCAGCTCCCACAGCTGCCTGGGCCCCCGCGCCGGCACGAAGGTGCCGACGCGTAGGCAGACGGTCTCCAGTCCGTGCAGCCGGCTGAACATCTCGCACATGCGCTCGCCGGCGTACTTGGTGTAGCCGTAGAGCTCCAAGGGGCGCGCGGGCGCCTGTTCGTCCACGGGCACGTAGGGCGGGGGATCGGGATCGTGGCCGATGGCCCATATCGTGCTGGTGAAGACCACGCGCCGGCAGCCAGCTTCGACCGCGGCGGAGAGCACGTTCCACGTGCCCCTGAGGTTGCTGTCGCAGTACTCGGCGTCAGTGTAGGGCTTCCAGGGGTGAAGGGCGGCTACGTGGACCACGGCCTCGTGGCCCGCCATGGCGCTCTGGACCTGTTCCTGGTCGCGGAGGTCGGCCCGGACGAAGCAGGCGCGATTGTCGGGCAGCGCCAGGTCGGTGGCTGTGACCTCGTGCTCCTCGGCCAGCAGCGGCCTGAGCGCCTGCCCCAGCACGCCCGCGGCTCCGGTGAGCAGTACCCTCACCGCGCGCTTCCTCCCGGGAGGAGATGTACCAGTGGGTTCGTTTCGCCGGCTGTCACTTCCTGCACCGCCGCCGGCGCCTGGGGGAGGTAGTGCGGGAAGTCTGTCGAAACCTGTATCGGCTGATTGCGCCGTTGGCGTGAGCCGTGATTCGCCTCGTCCAGCGAGGCCGGTGGCCATGGGAACTTCGGCATCCCAACCCTCGCCTCGATCGCCCCAGTGGGACCTGGTACGCCGCTCATACACCGATCCATCGGTCCCCCCGTCGGTGACCGTATCGCGCATCGTCAGCGCGCTCAGCGACGACTTCGTGCGGGGGCTGTCCGCGCCGCCCGTTGCTCAGGCCCTTGGGTCGCTCCTGGGCCTGGCGGCAGAGATCGAAGCCGCAGGCGACGACCGGCCTCGGCTCACTGCGGCGGCGAGGAAGCTGCGGGCGCAGGCCAAGGAGGCGACGGTGCGCAGCAAGACGGCTTCTCGCTTCGGGGAGCTGGCTCTCTCTGCCGCTACCAAGACGGTTCTACACGGCGAAAGCGGGCGTCTGGGCCGGCGCTTCGTCGTGCGTTACGTGACTGACGTCTTCGGCTATCTGGTGAGTCGCGACATCGGCCGGTACATGGGCAGGGGGCGCTTTCGGGGGCTTTCGGAGGTGCCCCTGTTCGTGGGGGACGTTGAGAGCCACGTGCAGGCGACGCTGGACCGCGCAGAACTGGCCGATCCGCCGGACGTTGCTGCTCCGGCGGAGCTCGAGGGCTATCTGCAAGACGCCATAGCAGCCTGTCTGGCCCTGCTCTCACGCGAGGAAGAGGCCGGTGCCGACTAGGGTCGTGGTTAGCGGATGGGCGGACGCTGCTGCGGTGCCCTTCGGGAAGGCCGAGCTCGTCCTAGACCTCCACTCCGCTCGGCGCAACCTCACGCTCAATCTGGACCCCCTGGTCCCCAGTCTCTGCCCCCGCACCCACGACCTGGTAGAGCTGGCCGCCGCGGTCTATGCGGCTGACATCGTCGTGCCGCGCGGCCGCAACGAGGCGTGGGTGCGCGACCTTGAGATCCTGATGCCCGTGCGCGAGCTGGAGTTCTGGCGCGCGCACCAACGTGTCGCTGAGCTCCTGCTCCACGAGCTGACTGGGGATAACGTCGCCCTGCACTTTGGCTCGCACGAGGGCCCCTGGGAGGGTGACCCAAGAGGCGGGGCAGAGGTTGGCCCGGCCGACTGTGTGTCCCTGCTCTCGGGCGGACTGGACTCCTTCGCGGGAGCGGCGGCGCTCCTGAAGACCGGGCGGCAGCCTCTTCTGGTCAGCCACGCCCCTGGCAGCCCCACCATCGAGGGGGCTCAACGGTCGGTCGTCGCCGCGCTGCGGGGGGGATTTCGGGGGTCTTGGGAGCACCTGAGTCTCTACTGCGGACCCTCGCGCGTGGCTGAGCCGAGCGCCGACCTCCCGCGGCTGGCCGATCGTGAGCCCTCCCAGCGGGCCCGCTCGTTCCTGTTCATGGCCTTGGCAGCAGCAGCCGCGGAGGCCAGCGGGGCGGGCGAGATGTACGTGTTCGAGAATGGCATTCTGGCCATGAATGTGCCCATGAGCCGGGCTCGAGTGGGCAGCATGAGCACGCGCACGGCCCACCCACGTGTGCTGCACACGTTCTCCGAGCTGGCCGGGGCTGTGCTCGGCCGCCCGCTGACGATAGCCAATCCCTTCGCCGTGCGCACCAAGGCCGAGGTGCTCCGCGACGCGCTGCGGCCCCTCGTGTCGGTGGACGAGATCCGGGCTGCCGTCTCCTGCTGGCAGGCCAGCCGCGCCTCGCGCGCCTGCGGAGCCTGCGTGCCGTGTCTGCTGCGGCGCATTAGCGTGCTGGCGGCGGGCCTGCCGGACGAGGTATACCAACTGGACCTCCTGGCCGACCCCCTGAGCCACTCCGGCACGGACGCGCTGGCCAATCTGGTGGACCTGGCGGCAATGGCCAAGGACTTCGCAGAGCTCGACGACGAGGCCCTCCTCCGCACCTACCCCGAGCTGCTGGATGGCGAAGACCACGGCCTGTCGGCGCCGCTGGTGGCCGACCTCTATCGGCGCTTCGCGGCTGAGTTCTTCCACGTGTTGCGCGACCACTTCCCGGCCGCGGCGCGGGTGCGATAGCAGCAGGCGATCGGACGTGCCCTTCGGGTAAGACCATGGTTCTGGTGACGGGCGCAACCGGGTTCGTTGGGCGACATCTCGTCCCGGCCCTCGTGGCAGCGGGCCAGCACGTGCGCTGCCTAATGCGAGAGGGGTCGGATCGGTCGCGCCTGCCCGAAGGCCAGGTTGAGTGCTTCGCGGGCGATGTGGCCAGCGGTGAAGGGCTGCAAGATGCCTGCCACGGCGCGGACGCTGTCATCCACCTTGTGGGGATAATCGCAGAACGTGGCAACGCCACCTTCGATTGCGTGCATGTGGGCGGTACGCGCAACGTGGTGGAGGCGGCGCAAGCCAGTGGAGTGGGCCACCTCATCTACCTCAGTGGCCTAGGCAGTGGACCTGGCGCGGAGTCTGATTATCACAGAACGAAGTGGCAGGCGGAGGAGCTGTGTCAAGGGAGCGGCCTCGGCTGGACCGTAGTTCGCTCCTCCATAGTCGTCGGTCACGGCGACGGTTTCACGCCCATTCTCAGGGGCTTACTCCGCAAGGGGCCCTTCACACCCGTTGCCGGAAGTGGCCAGGTCAAGATGCAGCCCATCTACGTCGGCGACCTAGTGAAGTGCTTGCTCTGGTGCCTGGAGCACGAGGGGGCCAAGGGCCAAACCTACGAGGTCGGCGGCCCGGGGCAGCTCAGCTTCGAGGAGATGCTGGACGTCGTCGCTCGGCTGGAGGGAGTGAGGAAGCCGAAGCTGCATATCCCCATGCCGGCCATGCGTCTGATAGCCGCAGTGCAGGAGGAGTTCCTGTCGCAGCCGGATATCACGCGCGACCAACTGCGCATGATGCAGGTTGACAACACGTGTGAGCCGGACGTCCTCAAGAGAGTGTTCGGGATAGACCCGGTGACGTACGAGGAGGCCGTGAGGGAGGCGTTGGGCGCGGAGAAGTGGACCGCTGGCTAGGGCGCGCCCGCACAGGCCGTGGCGCAGAGGATGCTGCCGTCGTAGCAGGCGGCGGTCTCTTCCCCAGGCGCGACGACCAGGAAGTCATCTTCGTCCCAGGGGCCGTTGAGCAGGCGCAGCAGCAGGCCGTTGTCGCCCTCCAGCTCCGCGTATTCCCAGCCATGGCCCTCGGCCACGCGGCGGGTGTATTGGCGACATTGCTCCACGTCGCCGAAGCCGTTGTTGATGAGGGCGGCTCGGTTGTAGTGCTGGAGCCAGAGACCCTCCTGCTCGATGAGGTACTGGGCGTTGTCTTCGCCGTACTTGGCCACATACTCCTCGTAGCGGGAGCGCAGACGGGCCTCCCGCTGTGACTTCATCAGCTCGTTCTCGTCAGTGCCGCCCTTGGTCGCGATCCAACCGGCCGTGTAGTAGTACGTGCCTGGATGCTCCCGGAACTCCTCGTCGTAGCGCTCCCGCGAGCCCAGGAAGAGCGTGATGCAGTCGTGCGCGCGGGGGATGACCAGGGGCACTGAGCCGGCGCGGATGCCGGCCAGGCCATTGCTGCACAGCGCGTAGCCCAGCACGACGTAGTCGTAGTGGTCGCCGTCGGCCTCGACGATGAGTGCCTGGATGGCGGCGCGGAGCTTGTCGGGGTCGTCGTGCAGGCCGACCTCCTCAAACACCAGGTCCGCCTCGTGGGGTGACTCCTCAGCGAACTGCGTGAGCTCGGGCTGGAAGACCTCGCAGGCTATGACCTTGAGGCGCATCTATGGTTAGTGTCCTTGCTGGGTACCGGCCGGTGCCCGCATGCAAGGGATTCGCCCCGCTCAGGGGAACAACCTGCGCAGGGATCCGAGGGTGTCGCAGTACGTGAGCTGTCACACTGCCGGGGCTTCGGCGTCGCCGGCGAGAACTCCGGGATCTTGGGGGGGGCTGCATGTCGGACATGGAGCGCTACGACGCTGGTCTGCGTGAGGCCGCCACGTGGCTGGTCGGGCAGCAGAACGCCGATGGGTCCATAGAGCCGGCTGAGGCTGGGCTGGCGTGCTACCACAAGGTGCCGTACGCCCTCTCGTTGGCGGCGGAGACGGCGGCTGCCGCGCGCCTCCAGGACTGGGTGCGCGACAACGACCTGCGCGAGACGGGCGAGCTGGGCGCACGGTACGATCCGCTGCCGCCGTACGACCAGCTTCCGGCCACGCCCATCGCGTGGGTCGTGTGCGCTGCGCAGCGCACCGGGCAGTTCGACATCGCCGCGTCGGGCACGCGCTTCCTGCTCGGCAGCCGGGGCCAGGACGGCAGCTTTGGCTCGGCTGAGGAGACCGCCTGGGCGGGGCTGGCGCTGCTCGGCGTAGGGGAGACGGAGGCCGCGAGGCGGGCGGGCGACTGCCTGGTCGAGTCCCTCGACGACGGGGACGGGCCTTCGGGTGCAGCGGGCGTCCTCCTGGTGCGGCTGTGCCGGGCCACTCAGGACCCGTCGTACCTTGCGGCCGCCACTAGCATTCTGGGGGCCGCGGCCGACGTTGGCGACGCGCCACTCGACACGGGGCTGGCGGAGCTGGGCCGCGCGGCAGCCCTCTGCTTCGGCGTGACTGGCGACCCGAACTTCGACAGCATGGCCACTGCCGTCGGCGATCGGCTTCTGGAGGCACAGGGCGGGGACGGCTGTTGGCGCCTCCGTGGAGACGAGGAACCGCACCGAGTCGTGGATGTCACCGCTGAGCTCGCCGCCGTGCTGGCTGAGACCGTCGAGGGCCTGGCCGTGGGACGGCGCGGCTGACGCGGCGTCACGCAGTCGCGCTCAGGGCAGCCGTCGCCTCTGGGCTTGCCAGACGCCCGCAAATCCACTATGATGGTTGGCCACGCCGGGCGCAATCGTCATTCCAACGCCTCCCAGGCGGCTCGTCTCAATCGTCGTTGCGTTGGCGGCACCCGCCCTTGGGAGGCTTTTTGACGGGAGGAGACGGGCGTGACCGAGGACCCGAAGGACCAGGAACAGCAGGCGGAAGCCCCAGAGCCAGAAGACGCCGAGGCGGCCGACGCTGAGCCGGAGGCCGAAGAGGGCCAAGAAGAGCCTGCCGACGAAGCCGAGGAGGAAGCGGCCGAGGAGCCCGAGGAGGCGGAGGAGCCTGCCGAGGAGGCGGCTGAGGAGGAACCGGCGGAGGAGGCAGAGGAGGGCCCCGCGGTAGTCGTGCTGGCTGCGGCCAAGAAGAGCGAATTCGGCATCGTCCTGCCTGAGGAGCCCGCCCCCGCAGAGGAGTTTGCCGCACAGCAGCTCCAGCACTATGTGGAACGCATCTGCGGCGCGAAGATCGAGGTCGCCAAGAGCGCCGACGCCGCCGAGAAGCGCATCCTGCTGGGCGCCGCGGCCGGGGAGGATCCGGCTGAGGCCGGCCTTGAGGCCGACGGCTACGTGGTTGACATCTCCCCCGAGCGCATCGCCTTATTCGGCGCCAGGCCGCGTTCGGTGCTGTACGCCGTCTACGATCTGCTCGCCCGAGCCGGGTGTCGCTGGCCGCTCCCCGGCGATGCGTACGAACACGTGCCGGAGTCCGGCGCCATTTCGCTGGAGCTGGGGCGGTCGGTGCACAACCCGCGGTTTGAGTGGCGGGGGTTCTGTGAAGATGCCAACTACGTGGACCACGACGACGAGCACGCCAAGGATGCCCGCACGCTCGACGACATCGAGTTCATAGACTGGCTAGCCAAGAACCGCCTCAACCACTTCATGGTGCGTGCTCCCGAGGACGTGCTCGAGGTGCTGCTGGCGGAGATGGCTCAGCGCGACCTGGGCCACGAGGCCGGTGGGCATATCATCCCGCAGTTGCTCCCGCGCGAGCTGTTCGAGGAGAAGCCCGAGCTGTTCAGGATGTCCACCAAGGGCGAGCGCGAGCCCAGCGGCAACCTGTGTGCCTCCAACGACGAGGCCATCAAGATAGTCTGCGACAATGCGCTGGAGTTCTTCAAGGGCTTCCCCCAGGCGGAGCTTATCCACTTCTGGGGCGATGACGTAATGGACGGCGGCTGGTGCACCTGCGAGCAGTGCCGCGAACTGCTGCCGCAGGACCAATACCTGAAGGTCTGCAACGCAGTGGCCGAGGCCCTGGGCGATCAGGACGTGGAGATAGACTACATCGCCTACCATGACACGCTGGAGCCAGAGTTCAACGTTGAGCCGGCGGACAGACTGACCTTGCTGTTCGCGCCGCGGGAGCGCTGCTATGGCCACTTTCTGGGCGATCCTACCTGCCGCGAGAATCAGCCCTACGCCAACGCTCTGCGCAAGCACGTGGAGCTCTTCCCGGGGCGGACCTACATCTTCGAGTACTACGACGACGCCATACTCTACGGCAGCCTGAGCGTGCCGCTCCAGCACACCATCGCCGCCGATCTCTCTTTCTACGAGCAGCTCGGTATCAAGCGCGTCCAGTCGCTAATGTTCGGCCGCTTCAGTTGGTGGGCGTATCCGCTCAACATGTACGTGTTTGCGCGGCTATGCTGGGACGCTGAGCCCAGCGTGGAAGACCTGACCAACGAGTTCTGCGAGCTGCTGTACGCCGAGTCGGGCCCACCCATGGCCGAGTACTTCGACAAGCTGGAGGAGGGCATTCGGGGCATCGCTACCTACGGGGACATCAAGCGCCCCTGGCGCGCACGCATCCCGCCGCGTAGTATATCCGGCAAGATCACCGAGTGCATGGCCGCCTTCAACGAGGCCAAGGCCTTCCTGGACATAGCCACCTCCCGCGTCGAGGAGGACACGGCGGTCTGGGAGGAGTTGCAGAAGCAACGCAAGCTGTGGATCTACACGGTGGGCGAGCTGGAGGGAGTGGGCCTGACCGCTGAGGGCGCGGGGGAGGCGGCGGCCGCGGCCCGCGCTGAGGGCGAGCTGCGCAACAGGTATCTGCGCGCTGCCCACCTGAAGCTGACCGACGCCGCCGGCGTGTTCGGCGGCGGGCTGGAGCTGATCGAGTCGGACGTCGCCGAAGACGTCAAGGGGCAATGGGGCGCCAAGGGCCTGGTGGAGTCGAGCCAGCGCCTGATCGAGTACCTGGAGAGCCGCGCGCAGCAATGCCTGGATGCCATCCCGCCCGAGCCGGAGCCGGAGGAGGAAGAAGAGGAGCCAGCCGAGGCAGAGGCGGCCGAAGGCGAAGCGGCTGAAGCCGAGGAGGCCGAAGCGGAAGAAGCCGAGGGGCCGGCCGAGGAAGAAGAGCCCGAGGCGGACGCGTCGGCTGAAGAGGCAGAAGAGGCGAAAGAACCGGAGGAGGCAGAGGAGGAGGCGGCCGCTGAGGAAGGGGAGTCAGAGGCAGAGGAAGCCCAGGGGCCCGCGGAGCAAGCGGCCGAGGAGGAGCAGGAGTAGCCGAGCTCGAGAAGCGAGGCAGAGGCCGGGTCATCCGTTCGCGCTGGCCTCAGGCTTCCACCGCCGTGCGACCAACTGCCGTGCCTCTGCGGGCGTGGTGATGGTGCCTTCGAGCTGCGCGTCTTCGACGGCCTCGAGTATCTCCCGGAACAAGGGCCCTGGCTGGTAGCCCATTTCGATCAGGTCCCGCCCAGTCAGCAACGGCCGCGGACGGATCTCCTCCTCGCTGTACTCACCCTTCTGCTGCTGACAGAACTCGTGCACGCTCAGATCGCCGTGGCTGGCCAGGACGTCGAGGCGGAATAGCTCCAGCAGTTCGTCGAAGCCGTCGTCGCGCAGGAACCTCTTGAGCTTGCTGGGCCGCATCCTGGGCGCGTCCTTGATGCGCAGGTGGTTGGCCACCAGGTAGACCACGCGGTCAGTTAGGTCGCGCCCACAACGCAGACGCCGGCAGATGGACTTGGCCAGCTCTGCGCCCACCTTGGTGTGGCTGTCGAAGCGGATGCGCTGCGCCACCTTGTAGGTGTCCGGCTTGCCCACGTCGTGCAGCAGCACTCCCAGCGCCAGCGAGGGCGTCGGGCCGTCCAGCATGTCGAGCATGAGCTTGGTGTGTGTGAACACGTCCCCCTCGGGATGGAACTGCGGAGGCTGCGGCAGGCCGACCGTCCGCTCCACCTCGGGCAGGATCGCCTTCAGCAGGCCCGTGTCGTGCAGCATCTGCAAGCCCCGCGCCGCCCCCGGCCGCGTCAGCAGCTTGAGCAGTTCCTCGCTGATGCGCTCCCAGGACACGACGGCGATGTCTGCGGCCATTGCGCCGACTGCTGCCAGCGTGTCCGACTCGATTTCGAAGTCGAGGTTGGCTGCCAAGCGCACGGCCCGCAGCAGGCGCAGCTTGTCCTCGGCGAAGCGCTGTCGCGGCGGGCCGATGGCCCGGATAACCCCTGCGGTCAAGTCTGCTCGACCACCCACGTAGTCGGTCACCTGCTCGTGCAGGGGATCGTAGAGAAGCCCGTTGACTGTGAAGTCGCGTCGGCGGACATCCTCCTCAGCCCCGGCGTAGGCCACCTCCGAGGGCCGGCGTCCGTCGAGATAGTCGCCCTCGGTCCGGAAGGTGGCCACCTCGAAGTGCGTGTCATCGAGGACCACCAGCACCACGCCGAACTGCTCGCCGACGGGGACCGTGTTGTCGAAGAGCTGGCGCACTTGCTCCGGTCGGGCGGAGGTGGCGATGTCGTAGTCCTGCGGATCGCGGCCCAGCAGCATGTCCCGCACGCAGCCGCCCGCGAAAAACGCCTCGTGGCCGGCTTCCACGAGGCGCTTGACGATCTCGGTTGCGCGGGCACGCAGGCTGGCCATGTCGGTTATTGCGCGGCGTCGCTGCTCGCTGGCCCTTTCCCCAGCTCCGCACTGGGCGTGGCATCGCCGGGCACGAGACCGAGCGCCCAGCGGATGCCGTTGGCCAGGTGACGCTGGAACTTGTGGTTGCGCCACACTTCGTCGAAGTGCCCCAGGCCCGTGTAGAAGACGCGGCCCTTCCCGTGCAGCTTGCACCAGGCGATGGGGAAGTCCTTGACCTTGTGCTTGCTCTTGTTGACGTTGACCGAGCTGTTGTCCAGGCTCATCACGACGTGGATCTTCTCGCGCGACCACTGCTTGTGCTGGTAGATCTCGTCCTTGATGACCCAGGGGTTGGGGATGAGATTGCAGGCCCAGTGGTCGGGATCCTCGAGCTTGATCCTGACCTCCTGAGTCCAGGGGTGTCCATCGAAGTAGCCGCCCAGCATCTCCCCGTACTCGTCCCACTTGTAGAAGGTGTCATTGGCGCTGTGGATGCCGACGAACCCATGGCCCGCCTTGATCCAGTCCATCATGGCCTGCTTGTCCTGGTCGGACATGGGCAGTTCGCCGCTCGTGTAGAAGACCAGGGCCTGGTAGTTCTCCAGGTTGGCGGCATTGATGTCCGAGGAGTCCTCGCTGACGTCAACCACGAACGCACGGGTGCGCAGGCCCAATTCGGGCACGATCCGCCTGGATATCTTGACACTACCGTGGACGAAGCCCTTGCACTCTGTCATGTAGAGCACCCTGGGCAGCGCTTTGGGAGCGGTCACCTGTGTATCAGCCATGCCTGCCACCACCCACGCTGCCGGCAGGGCCATCAGGCCCAGGACGACGAGTCTGTCGCTGCGCATGAGATGTGCACATCCTCCTGTCCGGCTGGTGCGAAGGTCCGACGCGTACGCCGCAAGGTTCGCCCCCGTGAGGGCATCTCCTCCGCCGGGCAGTCACGCCACCACACGAGGGGCGCCTCGGGGCACTCGATGGAAGGGAGCCGGCCCCGGACGGCGAACCTGGGCGCGTAGGACGGGTCGCCCCCGCCACACCCGAGCCAGTCGCCAGGCAAGTGGGAGGTCAGCATGCCACGAGATTACCGCGTCGCCTTCATCGGCACGGGACTTCACCGCAGGACCGGAGGAGCCACGGGGTTTGGGATGGCCTACGATCACGCGCGCGGCTACCAGGGCGCTGGAGGGTGCGAGTTGGTGGCCGCCGCCGACATCAAGCGCCGCAACGTCGAGGTGTTCGCCCAGGAGTTCGGGGTGGGCAACACCTACCTGGACTACAAGGAGATGCTGCGCCGGGAGAAGCCCGACGTGGTGAGCATCTGCACCTGGCCGCACCTGCACGCGGACATGGTCCTGGCCTGCGCTCGCGCCAAGGTCAGGGCGGTCCACTGCGAGAAGCCCATGGCCCCGACCTGGGGCGAGTCGTTGAAGATGGCTGCGGCCTGCCAACGAAACCGAGTGCAGCTCACCTTCAACCATCAGCGGCGCTTTCTTGAGCCCTTCCAGCGGGCCAAGGAGTTGGCCCACGACGGCACCATCGGGGAATTGGTGCGACTGGAGGGCGCTTGCAGCAACATGATAGACTGGGGCACGCACTGGCTGGACATGTTCTTCTTCTACAACAACGAGAACCCGCCGCAGTGGGTCATCGGCCAGATTGACAGCCGCGAGTACCGCACGATCTTCGGGCTGCCCGTCGAGAACCAGGCCATCTGCCACTTCATGTTCGAGAACGGCGTGCGGGCGGTGCTCTTCACCGGCTACGGCAGCAACATCGGCTGCGAGAACCGGCTGATGGGCACTCACGGGACCATCGAGGTATGCAACGACCAGCCCCACGTGCGCTACCGGGGCAAGGGCAGCGTCGGCTGGCGCGAGATTCGGACGCACGAGGGGCTGCATGGCGGCGAGGCCATCACCAGAGGCATCATTGACCTGCTGGACGCACTCCGGAAGCGGCGTGAGCCGGAGCTGAGCGCCCGGCGGGCGCTGCACGCCACTGAGGTGATCTTCGCCACCTATGAGTCGAGCCGCCGCCGCGCGCGCATTGACCTGCCGCTCAAGCCCAAGGACTCGGCCTTCCTCAGCATGCTCGAGTCCGGCGACCTGAAGCCGAAGGGCATGCCGAGGAGCTAGAGGGCGCGTCAGGCCGGCCGACGCGAGCGTCAAGGGGAGCGTCGGGTGGATCATCAGGGCTTCTACAAGGACCTGGTGGACAACCTGGAGGATGGCGTCTGCTTCTGTGACCGGGAGCGCCGGATCACCTACTGGAACAGCGGGGCCGAGCGCATTTCGGGCCTGTCGGCCTCTGAGGTTGTGGGCTCCCGTTTCTCCGAGGAGATCCTGACCCACGTGGACGAGAGGGGACGGCTGCTCTCGACGGACGAGTGCCCCCTGGATGCCGCCCTGGCCGACGGCGACCCCCGCAAGGCTCAAGCGTACCTCTGCCACAAGCAGGGCCATCCCATACCGGTGGAGGCACGCATCTGGCCACTGCGCGACGATGAGGGACGCGTAGTGGGGGCTGCCGAGCTCTTCACCGACAACTCGCCGGTGGTGGCCGCCGCCTTGCAGCACGTGGACGCGCTGCGGCAGATGGCCTATGTGGATCCCGTCACCGGGCTATCCAACCGCCGGCACGCCGTGCCCATCCTGCAAGCTCGGCTGGAGGAGCTTCAGCGCTACGGGTGGCAGTTCGCCGTCCTGCTCTTCGACGTGGACGGGTTCAAGGAGATCAACGACGGCTATGGTCACGAGATCGGCGACCACGTGCTCAAGATGGTGGGGCAGGCGCTGGAGCAGAACTGCCGCTCGTCCGACTTCGTGGCCCGCTGGGGCGGGGACGAGTTCGTCGGCGTGCTTCCCATCCCCGAGCCGGAGAAGCTGCCGGCGGCCGGCGAGCGCTTCCGGCTATTGGTCGAGAGCTGTGGACTGCCACTGCTGCCGGAGACGCTGCGCGTCACCGTGTCGGTGGGGGCGACCATGGCCCGCCTCGAAGACACCGCTGAGGGCCTCGTGGACCGCGCCGACGAGCTCATGTACCAGAGCAAAACCGGCGGGGGCAACAGCGTTACGGTGGGGTAGACTTGCCCCTAGCCTTGCCACCGCACGTCCGGCTCGCGGGCGGCCTTGACCTCGTCCAGGCGGCCGACGGGCGTGGTGTGGGGGGCTCCGCGCAGGACCTCCGGCTCCTTCTCCGCCTCCTCCAGGACCACCAGCATGGCGGCCAGGAACTCGTCCAGGGCCAGCCTGCTCTCGGTCTCCGTGGGCTCGATCATCAGCGCCTCTTTGACGATCAGCGGGAAGTACATGGTCGGAGGGTGGATGCGGAAGTCAATGAGCCGCTTGGCGATGTCGAGCGCGCGAACGCCGGACTTCTCCCTCAGCGACTCGGCCGACAGAACGCATTCGTGCATGCAGGGCCCGTCGTACGGCACATCCAGGAAAGCCGATAGCCCGGCCATCAGATAGTTGGCATTGAGGACCGCCGCTTCGCTGACCTCAGTCAGCCCCTCTGCGCCCAAGCCCCGGATGTAGGCGTAGGCGCGCACCGCCACCAGGAAGTTGCCGTAGAAGCCGTGCACCTTGCCGATGCTCTGTGGGGAACGACGTTTCAGGTGCAGGCGCCCTGCCTTTTCGACGATGCGGGGGCTGGGCAGGAACGGCGCCAACTGCTCGCTGACTGCAATCGGCCCGGCGCCTGGTCCTCCGCCGCCGTGGGGGGTGCTGAAGGTCTTGTGCAGGTTGAAGTGCATGGCGTCGAAGCCCATGTGGCCGGGCTTGGCCTTGCCCATGATGGCGTTGAGGTTGGCCCCGTCGCAGTACAGCAGCGCGCCGGCCGTGTGCATCGCGGCCGAGATCTCCAGCACCTCATCCTCGAAAAGTCCCAGGGTGTTGGGGTTGGTCAGCATGATCGCTGCCACGGTCTCGTCCAAGGCGTCCCGCAGTGCTGCGAGGTCCACGCGACCGCGGGCGTTGCTGGGGATGGTCACCGACTCGTAGCCGCACCTAGTGACCGAGGCCGGGTTGGTGCCGTGGGCGGAGTCCGGCACGAGCACCTTGCGCCTGGCGCCGTCGCCCCGTGAGTCGTGGTAAGCGCGGATTATGCGCAGACAGGCGAACTCCCCGCTGGCCCCCGCCGGCGGCTGGAGGCTGGCGGCGTCCATGCCAGCGATCTCGCAGAGCATCTGCTCCAGCTTACGCAGTAGTCTCAGTGCGCCCTGTACGGTCTCCTCGGGCTGGTAAGGGTGCAGATCGGCAAAGCCCGGCAGTGCCGCCACGCGCTCGTTGACCCTCGGGTTGTACTTCATGGTGCACGAGCCCAAGGGGTACGTTCCGCTGTCCACGCCGAAGGACTTGGCGGCCAGGCCCGCGTAGTGGCGTGCCAACTCCGGCTCGGTGACCTCGGGGAGAGCCGGCGGGTCCTTGCGCAGGGCCGCCTCGGGCACGAGTTCCCTGAGCGGCCGGTCGCCGACGTCGCTATCCGGCAGCCTGACGCCCCGCTTGCCCTGGCCCGATAGCTCGAACACCGTCCGGGGCATCAGAGACACGAGGCCACCCCCTCCACCAGTGTGTCAATCTCAGCCCTGGTGCGCTTCTCCGTCACGGCGATAAGCAGGCTGTCGCTGAAGCTCGGATAGTGTCGCCCAAGCGGCAACCCGGCCAGGAGCCCTCGGTCGAGGAGCGCTCGGCAGAGCTCCTCGGGATCGGCCGAGAGCCTGACCGTGAACTCCTTGAAGAACGGGCCCCCAACGGCTGGCTCACACCCATCGAGCTTGCACAGCTCCTCGCGAGCGTAGTGTGCCTTCTGGGCGCAAAGCGTGGCCACTTCCTTGAGCCCCTCGGGGCCCACGAAGGCCAGATACGCCCCGGCCGCCATGGCGCAAAGGGCCTCGTTGGTGCAGATGTTGCTGGTGGCCTTCTCACGGCGGATGTGCTGCTCCCTGGCCTGGAGCGTTAGGCAGTAGCCCCTGCGGCCCTGCTCATCCACGGTCGCACCTGCTATCCGTCCCGGCAGCCGCCGCATTAGCCTTTGCGTGCAGGCGATGTAACCGAGCAGCGGGCCGCCGAAGCCCATGGGCAGGCCCAGAGATTGCCCTTCGCCCACGGCGACGTCCGCACCACACTCGCCCGGCGGCTTCAGCAGTCCGAGCGAGATGGGATCGGCATTGACCACGGCCAGCGCGCCGTGCTCCCTGGCCAGCGCGCAGATCGCCTCGGCGTCCTCAAGCACTCCAAGGAAGTTAGGATGTTGGACTATGACGCAGGCAGCGTCGTCGCCGAGCGCCTCCCCAAGCGCTCCCACGTCCGTCTGTCCACTCGCCGCTTCCAGAGCCACTTCGGCGACCTCTACGCGCATGGCGCTCACGTGCGTGCGCAGGCAGTCCCGCGTGGCCGGATGGAGGCCCTGCGAGACCACTACGCGCGGGCGGCGCGTGTGCGCGATGGCCATGAGCGCCGCCTCGGCCGTCGCCGTCGCCCCGTCGTAGGCGGAGGCGTTGGCCACCTCCATCCCCGTCAGCTCGCAGATCATCGTCTGGTACTCGTAGATGGCCTGGAGCAGCCCCTGGGACATCTCGGGCTGGTAAGGCGTGTAGGCCGTCTTGAACTCGGGTCGGGCGATGACGTCGAGGACGAAGCTGGGGATGAAGTGGTCGTAGATGCCTCCCCCCAGGAAGCAGGTCAGCTCTCGCGCGCTCTGGTTCTGCCCCGCCAGCTCCTCCGTGTGCTGGACCAGCGCAAGCTCGGACAACGCCGGAGGCAGGCTCAGGTGCGCTCGCTCGCGCAACCCAGGGGGAATGCCGGCGAACAGCTCGTCCACGCTGGCCACGCCGATGGCGGCCAGCATGTCCTGCCGGTCTCCGTCTGTCAGGGGGACGTACGCCACGCTAGGCCTCCGCCAAGTGCTGCTCGTAGGCCGCCGCGTCGAGG
>JBHIEF010000070.1:0-19290 GCA_046760465.1 Armatimonadota bacterium
GCCGCGCGGCTCCAGGCTGAAGGCCTTGTAGAAGGTGGCCACCCTAAGTACGTTGCTCAACGGCACGGTCAGCCGCTCTGCCGTCAGGGTCAGGGCCTCCTCTGGCAGCCAGTTGTACTCCGCCTGGACCTCCATCAGGGCCTTGATCAGCGCGTCGCCTTGGTCGGTGTACGGTTCGAGGATCGTCTCCAGCCTCTCGACTTCCACTGCCATTTGGGCCTCCTCCTAGGTCTGAGTGATGACGAGGTCGCCCTTCTGAACGATGCGCTGCGACGGCACGCGCAGTCCCAGGCACTTCTCCCAGCACTCGCCACAGCCGGTGCATTTGTCCTCGTCCACGTAGCGGGCTTTGCGCCGCACTTTGAGCTTGAAGTTGCCCACGTAGCCGGAGACTTCTTCCACCTCGCTGTAGGTGAGCAGCTCGATGTTGGGGTGCTGGCGCACCGCCACCATCTTGGGGGTGAGGATGCAGGCGGCGCAGTCCAGCGTGGGGAAGGTCTTGTCGAATTTGGCCATCTGGCCGCCGATGCTGGGCTCTTTCTCGATCAGGTAGACCTTCTTGCCGGCCTCGGCCAGCTTGAGCGCGGCTTCGATGCCGGTGATGCCTCCTCCCACCACCACCGCGTCGGCATGCACCGGCACCTGCTTGGCCTCCAGCGCCTCGTGCAGTTGCACGCGGTTGACGGCGGCGCGGATCAGGCGCCGGGCTTTCTCGGTGGCCACGCTGCGCTGCTCGTGCACCCAGGAGCACTGCTCGCGAATGTTGGCCATCTGGAACAGGTAGGGATTGAGGCCGGCCTCGGCGCAGGCGCGGCGGAAAGTGGGCTCGTGCATCAGCGGCGAGCAGGAGGCCACCACCACCCGGGTCAGGCCCAGCTCCTCGATGTCCTGACGGATCAGGTCCTGGCCCGGATCCGAGCACATGTAGGTGTAGTCGCGGCCCACCACCACGTGGGGCAGGCTCTCGGCGGAAGCGGCTACCTCCTGCACGTCCACGCTGCCGGCGATGTTGGTGCCACAGTGACAGACGTACACACCGATGCGCTCAGCCATGCGCATCTCCTCCTGACGGGGGGCCTTAGCCGTCGCTGGCGAGGGGTGCCTCAGCGCTGAAGGGGGGTTCCAAGAGCGTGGCAGATAGCGACCGACCTGCGGCCAGCAGAAGAACCACTACGGACAGGCACACTCCATATTGCGATGATCAGTGTTGGGGGGGATAACGCCACTTCCGGAGCACGACTGCCTTCACGCGTACTATACCGTCATCGGCAGCGTTTGTCAATACCCTCGTTGCCCGGCTGGGACGGGTTTGGGGAGCGAATGGCACGGATAGTAATCTACCGCACAAGCTGGGGAGGTCGGGCTCACGGGACGGCAGCAGTTGTGGCCCCGGCCAGACGAGGCTCTCCCGCGTCCGGCAAGAGCAGCGGGCCGACAACCCCTGCCCGGGGCCCAGGCTGCCGCTGTGTTGACATCCTCGCGGAAATCGGCTACGAGGTGGTGTGGAGAGAAGCGCAGTGTCCGGACGATCGCTCACAGTAAGGGCAACAGACCCCGGACCTCAACGTGCACAGTTGGCTGGCGGCGAACCGTACCACAACGAGGGGGGCAGCACATCATGGCTAAGCCAGTCACAGGAGCCAACGCAGAGGCGCCGTCGCGCCGCAGGTTCCTCAAGACTTCGGCGGCAGCCGTCTCGGCGTCCGTGCTGGGTGGCCTGGACACCAGTCGCAGCGTTCACGCGCAAGGCAGCGACGTCATCCGGGTGGGCGTGGTCGGCTGCGGAGGGCGGGGCCCCGGCGCGGCCCTCAACGCGATGAACGTGGACCCCGGCGTGCGGCTGGTCGCCATGGCCGATCTGTTCCTGGACCGGGTCCAGGCGAAGCGCAAGGCGCTTCAGGCGCAGAAGCCAGACCAGGTCGCAGTAGACGACGACCACTGCTTCGCCGGCTTTGACGCCTACCGGCACGTGATCGAGAGCGTGGACGTCGTGATCATTGCCAACGCTGCCAAGTTCCATCCCTTTCATATGCGCGCGGCCATCGAGGCCGGCAAGCACGTCTTCGTCGAGAAGCCGCATGCGATTGACCCGGTGGGTGTCCGTGAAGTCATCAGCGCCTGCGAACTGGCCAAGCAGAAGGGGCTGTCCGTGATGTCGGGGCTCCAGAGCCGGCATCACCCGGGCTATCGCGAAGCGATCCAGCGCATCCACGACGGTGCCATCGGCGACATCGTGGCCATTGAGGAGAACTTCCTTCGGGCGCCCTATGGGCTGTACCACCGCCAGCCCGGCATGGGCGAAGTGCAGTTCCAGTGCAGCAACCAGTATCACTTCGCCTGGTTGTGTGGCGATGACGTCCCTCAGTCGTTGGTGCACAACCTCGATCGGGCCACCTGGGCCATGCGCGAACAGACGCCGGTCAAGGCGCACGGGCTGGGCGGCCGCTCGGCCTCCTTCGGTGAGGTCTACGGCAACGTCTTCGACCACCACTCAGTGATCTACCAATACGCGAACGGCGTCCGACTGTATGCCTTCTGCCGTACGCAAGTAGGATGCTACAACGAGTCGTCCAGCACCATCATGGGCACCAAGGGACGCTGTTACGTGAGGCAGTCGCGGATCGAGGGCGAAACGAACTGGCGATACGACGGACCCGGGCGCAATCCCTACGACGAGGAGCACAGGGCCCTCCTCACAGCCATCCGCACCGGGGAGCCGACCAACAGCGGTGACCACATGGCCCGGAGCACTTTGGTCGGGGTCATGGGCCAGATCACGTGTTATACCGGCAAGGAGGTCACCTGGGAGCAGATGGAGACGTCCGACTTCTACTACGCTCCCAGGCCCGAGGACTGTAGCTTCGACATGGACCCGCCGGTCGAGAAGGGGGCCGACGGGCTCTACCCCGTGCCCATCCCGGGCGTGACGAAGATGGTGTGACCGAATCCCAGGGACCGACCGGAACTGGACCGTAGACCGTCCCGTGCACCGTCAGCACGGAGGTGACTCTTGTCGCGTCGTGCTGGCGTCTTCCCGGCCCGTTGTGGCGCCGGCTCTCGGTCTTCACCTCCCCTGTTGCCCTCTGGTGCGCTGCCCCTAGCGCGACGACCGTGGCAGACTGCACGGCGCCGTCCATCGGCACGTCGTCTTGATGAAGCGAGGCATTTGGTTTAGAGTGTCGAGCGTTGTGCCGGGGCGGTCGCCATCCCGGCTCTGTGGAGGCCCGAGGACGCAGGTATCAGCGAACGCCGCGTTGGAGGCAACGGACTGGCAATGACCGAGCGATGGTACCACGGCGTCAGTCGCTACCAATGGCTCGTGCTGGCCATCGCGTCAGCCGGTTGGGTGTTCGACGTCTTCGAGGGGCAGCTGTTCAACATCACGCGCAATCAGCTCCTGGCCGACGTCCTTGCCGTCAGCGGCGACGCGCCGCAGGTCCGGGCGTACGGCGACGTGCTCCTCGGCGTATTCCTGCTGGGCGGGACAGTTGGGGGACTGGGGTTTGGATCGCTGGCCGACCGCTGGGGTCGGCGACCGACGATGGTCGTCACCATCCTGATGTATTCCCTGTTCTCCGGCCTGACGTTCTTCGCCCAATCGCTGTGGCAGGTGGCCGCTCTGCGCTTCCTCGTGGCCATGGGCGTGGGCGGGGAATGGGCTGTGGCCGCGGCGCTCGTGGCCGAAGTGTTCCCACAGAGAGCTCGGCCGCATGCCTCGGCGATCTTCCATGCCTCGAGCATCTTTGGAACCTGGCTGGCAGCTCTCGCGGGGATGGCGGTGGGCGCCCAGTGGCGCTACGCCTACGTGCTGGGCGTCCTGCCCGCCCTGTTGGTCCTGTTCGTGCGGATGGTCGTGCGGGAGCCCGAGATGTGGTCAAAGGCGGAGGCCAGGGCATCAACCGACGCTGGCGTGCAGCTAGGCAGCTTCCGCGACCTGCTGTCCCATCCGCGTTGGCGCAGGCGCGCCCTGTTCGGCATGTTGCTGGCGGCGATAGGCCTCGGGAGCTTCTGGGCGGTGACAGTGGCCGGACAAGGCCTTGCGCGCGAGGTGCTGCTGCGCGAGGGCGTGCCCGAGGAGGTGGCCGTGGAGAAGGCCAAGTTCGCCTACGGCATCGTGGAGACCACCGGGGCGGGCCTGGGCCTGCTCGCCTTTGGGCCCTTGTGTGTCCGATTGGGTCGCCGCGGCACCTTCTGGCTGGTCCAGGCCTGCTCTCTTGTCATCGTGCCGCTGACCTGTTACCTGCCGGCCAGCTACGGCCAACTCCTGCTCCTGCTGCCGTTCTTCGGCTTCTTCACCTTGAGCATGCACGCGGGCTTCGCCGTCTACTTCCCGGAGCTGTTCCCCACCCACCTGCGGGCAACGGGGGCTGGCTTCTGCTTCAACGGAGGGCGGGTGCTGGGTGCCGTGATGCTGTGCTTCTCGGGGTGGCTCAAGGCCCTTCCCGGTATGGACCTCCGGCTTGCCGTCTCATTACTGGGAACGGTCTTCCTATTGGGATTGCTGGTCGTGTGGTTCCTGCCGGAGACGAAGGGCCAGCCGCTTCCCGAGTGACCGGCACGGGCTGCCAGGGGCGAGAGGCCGTTGCGGCCCTACCGGCGCATGACCGGCGCGCCTGTCCCGTTACAGGTCTGGCTGGTCCTCTCCACCACGGGTCAGATCCACGCCGTCGGAGCGCAGAGCATCTTGCACCTCGCTGACGTTGACCGCTCTTGGCACGCAGCCTCGTCGGACCGAGGTGGCGGCGGCCAGGCCCGCCGCGTGGCCGGTGGCCACGCAGTTGCCCATGCTTTTCCCCGCCGAGGCCGCCACGTGCGTAGCTGAGATGCACCGCCCAGCCACAAGCAACCCATCCACCTTCTCGGGCAAGATAGCGCGATAGGGGACATCGTGGATCTTCATGCGTTCCAGTCGCACGAAGCCGATGTCGAGATGGCCGCTGCGCCAGGCGATCACGTCCTCGAACTTGCGACCGGACTTGGCGTCCTCTTCGGTCAGCACGTAGCAGCCCTTGACGCGCCGGGTCTCGCGAACGCCGATCTGCGGGCCAGTGCCGATCAGCTCGACGCTCTCGAGCGCTTCCCCGCCGAATTCGCGCATGGCCGCGACCATCTGCACGACCTGGCGCCGGCTCAGGCTCTCGGCTTCGGTTCGCTGCACCGGGTCCGTTGTGTCGAACTGGCCGAGGTCCCTCGTGCCCGCATGGTTGATGTAGAAGCAGTTGCTGGAGGGGAACGTGGACAACCCCCACTTGGGCGGGATCAGCGGGTACTTCTCGCGGGCCCGCTTGGCGACAGCGCCGATATCTACCTTTCGAGCCTCGGCTTTATCCACGTTGGTCACGTTCAGCAGCAGCGTCGAGGGGGACAGGGATCCCGTTTCCTTCATCGTCTCAGCGCCGGCGAAGTAAGCGACATCGGCGTCCCCGGTGCAGTCAACCACGGCCTTTGCCCGGATCGTGGCCAGGCCCTGCTTGGTGGCGACGACCACGCCAGTGACGCGGCCGTCCTCAACCACCGTGTCAACCGCCCGGGTGTGAACGAGGTACTTACAGCCAACCTCGTCGAGGGCATTCAGCACCGCGACCTTGAGATAGTCCACGTTGCAGTTGATCTGGTGGCGGCCGATCCGCACCGCCACATCGCCGAACTCCAACAGCTTCTCGATCACGAGTTCGTGCACGCCGGACCGTGGATGCCCCCCAGGCCGCATCTGGTTGATGGGCATCCCCAGCGACCACGCTGCCACGCCCCCGAAGAACGCATGGTTCTCCACCAACAGAACGTCCGCGCCGCTCTTGGCCGCGCCGAGAGCCGCACCGATGCCTGCTGGCCCGCCGCCGACGATCAACACACCCACTTCCATCCCGTGCAAGCTGGGGCGCTCCGGCAGCGACCGCCCATAGGTGGCCGCTTCGCCGGCGGACAGCGTCGGCGGCACCGACATCGCTGCCGCTGATGCCCCAACGGTCTTCAGGAAACGACGGCGATCGTTCGCGTCCGTCATGGTCTGCATACCCTCCATTGCCACGTGAGTCGAGGCCACTCGGCCAGTGCGGGAACGTCCCCTGGACTGCTCCCGCTTTCCCCCACCTGCGCCATTGGCCTCGACTTCTCTCCACCGAGACGGCATCCTCCTTGGTGCGGCAGGTCGGGGTCGGATCGCCAGCGAAAAGGCACACGCCAATGAGCATCCGCGATGGCGAAGCTCTGCACCCCCGAGCGGTGGCCCTGGTGCGGCGCGGTTATCCCGTCCGGGTCAGCATTGCCCGGCAGGGCCTGGCGAGACAGGCGCCATGAGCGTGAAGACGCTGAGACTGGCCGCGGCACTTGGGCTTGCCGTGGCGTCGGCAGCGCCCACCTCTGTGACGTGGGTCGCGATGGCGTCGCCAAAGATGGTCCGCGGCGGGGCGCCCACTATCCACTGCACGTGCCGGGATGATGGGAGACAAGGCTGCGTCAGTACGCGTGCGCGGGCTGAGGATCGCCCAATCGCCATTCTGCTGACCACGGCAGGCGCTGGCTCCCCGCAGTCGGCGCGTGCGGCCGCAAGTCCTCGCTTCGCTGAGGTGTCCCGGATGGATGGTAGCGGCAAGCCCGCGGGCCGCCACCAGGCGGCCCGCGTTCAGCGTATTGCACCCGGGCTAGACGTCGTGAGCAGCGCGACGAATGTCGGCGTGCTCAGGCGCAACGGACGTGTCCTCCTGGTCAACAGCGGCAGCCGTGGGCTGCTGGAGTCGGCAGGTATCGAGCCGGCGGACGTGGACTGGGTGCTGGTAACACATCACCATCGCTCGGCCGCGGACGGCCTGGGCGAGTTGGCCTCGGCGGGAGCTGGAGTAGCGGCGCCCGAGGCGGAACGCTCCCTGTTCGAGCAGGCGGAGAGCTTCTGGACGAATGACCGCCTATACCGCGTCCATTGCTACAACTTCCACCCTTCCCCCCGTACGCTGCGGCAGTCCGTGCCCGTGACCCGAGGGCTTAAGGACGGCGACGTGCTGGAGTGGGAGGGGCTGCGTTTCCGCGCCCTCGGGACTCCCGGCCCCACAGAGGGTGGCATGGCCTACCTCGTGGACCTCGACGGCGTTCGCGTGGCCTTCATCGGCGACCTGATGAGCAGCTCCGGATGCCTATGGGAGTTCTACAGCCTCCAGGGGAAGCGGCCGAAGCCGGATGGCGGAGAGATGATGGAGTACCACGGTTTCGGGGAGAGGGCAGCCGACGTTCTGAGCTCCCTCGACCGGGTACTCGAACAGGGCCCGTCCCTCTTAGTGCCCAGCCACGGTGAGGTGATCAAGCGTCCGCGCAGGGCTGTCGAGGCCCTGCGCGAGAACATCCGCGCTTGCCTGGCGAACTACTACAGCATCAGCGCGGCTCAGTGGTATTTCGCCGGTGTGCGGCCCGAGTGGCCGGCCGACCGGTCGAGGCTGATGTCACGGCTGCGCCCGCTGCCCTCCTGGGTCCGCGAGCTCGGCGGCACCTCCCGCGGCATCGTGGCGGACAGCGGCCAGGTTCTGCTAATGGACGCGGCTGGTAACATCGCTAGCCGGATTCGCCAACAGCGGCAGCGCAATGAGCTCGGCCCCATCGAGGGCCTGTGGATCACCCACTACCATGACGACCACGTGGGGTCGGTGAACGCCCTGCGCGCCGAACAGGGGTGCCCTGTCATCGCCCACGAGACCATGTCGGACATCCTGGAGCGCCCCGATGCCTACCTGATGCCTTGCCTCGATCCGGACCCGATCGCCGTGGACCGCGTCACCAGAGACGGCGAGAGCTGGGAATGGCGAGGTGTCAGGCTAACAGCTCTCTCGTTCCCCGGGCAGACCATCTACGATGCGGCCCTTCTCGCCGAGCGCGGGGAGGAGCAGGTGCTCTTCGTCGGTGACTCCCTGGGGCCGGGCGGGATTGACGACTACTGCTCCCAGAACCGAGTTCTCCTCGGCCGCGGCCTGGGATTTGACCGCTGCCTCGCGCTGCTGGAGCGGCTCCCCTCGGGCTGCCTGTTGGTCAACCCGCACGTCGAGGGGGCCTTCGCCTTCACGCGGGCCGAGGTGCGGCAGATGAGGGAGGCTCTGGCCCAGCGACGGAAGCTGTTCCGGCGCCTGCTGGACTGGGACGACCCCAACTACGGTCTCGATCCACAGTGGGTCCGGTGCGACCCGTATCGCCAGGTGGCCCATCCTGGGGATGTCATCGAATGGAAAGTGCACGTCCGCAACTACTCCGCGGACTCACGGAGGGCAGTCGTTGGCCTCGTGGCTCCGAAGGGGTGGAACGTCTCGGCAGGTGAGGGGAGCCTCCGTGTGCCGTCGGGCCGAGAGGGCAGCGTACGCCTTGCCGCCACAGTCCCGAATGAGGCTCCGGCGGGCCGCGTGGTGGTGGGCTTCACTCTGCGGTATGGCGGGCGCCCGCTGGGCGAGATGACCGAGGGAATCGTGGACGTACAGCCCTGAACGAGCCACGACCACAGCCGGTTGGCCGCCGCCAGGCGCGGCGATTGCACCCCTGGGGGCGATGTGGTAGATTGTCAGCGCCCGGGAGGCAGTGTTGGCGCACAGCGATGGACCGGCGGAGCCTCAGTAGAAGGGGAGAGCCGGCAATGGCAAACGCGAAGTGCACACGGCGGCGTTTCCTCAAAGCGAGTTCGGCGGCCGTCTTGGCCGCACCCCTGGCAGCGGCGAAAGGCGCCCCCGCCCAACCCCAGTCGGTGGATGCTCCCAGAATCCTCAACCATAACCCGAAGATGGGCTACCGTCGTCTGGGCAGAACGGAGTTCATGATCTCCGAGGTCAGCCTGGGCGGGCACGGGGGCAGCACGGTCGAGGACCGGGTGCCCGTGCTGGAGCGCGCCGTGGAGCTGGGCATCAACTATGTGGACAACAACATCGGCGTCGAATGCGACCTGTATGGTGAAGCGATGGCCAAATCCGCCAACGCCAAGCGCGACAAATGGTTCATTGGCTTTGCCTCCTGGCCGGAGAAGATCACCACCGAGTACGAGGACCAACTGACGCCGCAGGGCATGATGCAGAACATCGAGGCCCGGCTGAAGTCGTACCGCACCGACATGCTGGACATGTGGCGGCCCGTCGGCGCGACCTGGGGCGAGGGGCAGACCAGCATCGCTACCATGCTGATGGTCAGCCACAAGGCGTTGGACATGGTCGTCGAGGTGTTCGAGAAGGCGAAGCAGCAGGGCAAGGTGCATCACCTGGCGGTCTCGGCCCACAACCCCAAGGTCTTCCGCCGCGTGCTCGAGGAGTACCCGCAGTTCTCAGTGATCATCTTCCCCTACCTGTTCCTCACCGAGGAGTTCGGCGGCGGCAGCCTGCTCGAGCTCGCCAGGGAGAAGGACGTGGGCGTGATCGGGCTGAAGCCCTTCGGCGCGGGCACTGTCTTCGGCCAGAGGCCGAAGCAGATCGAGGGTCGCGTTGACAGTCGTGCTCACATCCTCATTAAGGAGATGCTTCAGGAGCCGCGCGTGTCGGCAGTCATCCCCGGCGTGAACATCCCCGAGCAACTCGAGGAGAACGTCAGGGGCTCCTATGAGCGCGACCTGCCGGCCAGCCCCGAGGACAAGCAGGCGCTGCTCGAATGTGCCAGGAACTTCCATGTCAACCTGACCCCGGAATACCATTGGCTGCGAGCATGGAGGGCCGTATGAGTCGCGGAACGCTTGGGTCGGTGGCCCTACTCGGGCTGCTGTCGGTGACCGCACACTATGCTCGGCTTGGCGGCCGCGCCGCCTTGGCTGAAGATGAGGGCGCGCCGGAGCCCCAAGCCGCGCCAGACGAGGAAGCCACCGACCCCCTGGGTCCAAATGCGGCATGCTATATGTGCCACATTCCCTTCGTCCGCGAGGAGTTGTCCAGGGAGCACCTGCGGGCGGAGATCACGTGCCTCACGTGCCACGGGCCGAGTGCCGGCCACGTCAATGATGAGGACATCGGCGCCACCAAGCCCGACATCACCTACGAGCGCGAGGGCGTGAACGCCTACTGCCGCCTGTGCCACGAGGACCACGACGTTCCGCCCGAGGACGTGGTGGCCCGCTGGCTCGAACGGAAACTGACCACGTCGCCGCCCGTATGCACCGACTGCCACGGAACGCACAAGATCGAGGCGTCGGGAGAAAGCGAGGAAGCGGAAGATGATCGAGCTGGGACTACACACGGATAACTGGCGCCCGCTCAGTGGCAGCTTCGAGACCGCCGCTGAGACGGCCGTCAAGTACGGATTGGAGCACCTGGAGTTTGCGGTGATCCATGGGCAGTACTTCATCCAAGCCATGGGGTACGAGCCGGGGATCTCGCTCCAATCGAACCCGCGGGCCCTACGGCGCTACTGCGATGAGAGGGGCCTCAAGGTCTCCCAGCTCGACGGGTCCTTCCCGCTAATGGGCCCGGACGGGTCGGCGTTTGGCGTGCAGTACGTTCAGCAGTCCATCCGCTTCGCTGCCGAGCTGGGCTGTCCCATGGTGGACACCGTGGACGGCCCCCTCGAGATCGAGGGGCTCAGCAGGGACGAGGTCTTCAGGATCACGTGCGACAATTACCGGCAGTGCCTGCCCTGGGCGGAGGACTACGGCGTGATCATCAACGTGGAGCCCCACGGGCCGTATACCACCGATGAGGAGTTCATGGAACGGCTCTTCTCCCACTTCGAGTCAGAGTACCTGCGCCTCAACTTCGACACGGGCAACACCTTCATCTCCGGAAAGGACCCGCTGGCGTACTTGACGCAGTTCCGCAAGTACCTTTCGCATTGCCACATCAAGGACGTGAGTCCCGAACTCGCGGCGGCCCTGCGCGGCGAAGACACGGGCATTGCCTCCAGCGAGGTCCCCATCGGCGGGGGCGTGAACGCCGACAACATCAAGGCATGCATCCAGTACCTGCGGGAGACGGACTGGAGTGGCGTGGGCTCGATCGAGTGCCACGGCTCGGACCAGAACACCCGCAAGAGCGTCGAGTTCCTACGCCCGCTGGTGAGCTAGCGCGAGGCGAGGCGTCCCTCCACCCGCAGCATTGCGCCCGGCCCCATTGACCCTCAAGTGCCTGCGAATCTGAAATGGGGATGCCTCGAGCAGCGCCCCGACACGCTCAGCGACGGCGCCGCGGCAAGACCGAGACATGCAGGCAATGAAGAGGCGCAACTTCCTGAAGCACGTTGGCCTCGGTGCGGCAGGGCTGACCATGCTACGGACGACTTCGGGGGAAGGCGCTGTGAGCAGACCGAACATCGTCTACATCCTGGCGGACGACATGGGCTACGGGGATGTGGGTTGCTACAACCCCGAGTCGAGAATCCCCACGCCGCACATGGACCGCCTGGCCACGGAGGGAGTGCGGTTCACCGATGCCCATTCTCCCTCAGCCGTCTGCACACCCACGCGCTATGGCATCCTCACTGGGCGCTACTGCTGGCGGACATGGCTCACGCGTGGCGTCGTGGGCGGCTACACGAGTCCACTGATCGAACCCAGCCGCACGACCGTCGCTTCGTTCCTGAGGCAACAGGGCTACAGGACGGCGTGCATCGGCAAGTGGCACTTGGGTCTCGGCTGGACGAGGCAGAACGGGTACGTCGGCTCCTGGCAGGACGCAGAGGCCAGTCTGAGGGGGTCGTGGCAGGACGGTGACCCCGACACAGGCATGAATGTGGACTTCACCAAACCGATACACGGCGGGCCAACGGACCTCGGCTTCGACTACGCCTTCTTCACGGCAGCCTGCTCTACGATGGACGGGCCGTTCTGCTTCATCGAGAACGACCGCACGGTCGGCATTCCGGACCGACCGATCTTCGTGGACAAGACGAAGGAGGCCGAGTACGGCAGACCGCGTGGTGGCTGGATCGCCCCGGGGTTTGTGTTGGAGGCTGTGGACCTGGAGTTCGCGCGGAAGGCGGTTGAGTTCCTCGAGCGGAGCGCGAAGGAGCGACCGGCCGCGCCGTTCTTCCTCTACCTGGCTCTCTCTTCGCCCCACACGCCGTGGCTGCCACCAACGTTCGTTCAGGGGGCGAGCGACGCCGGTCCGCGAGGCGATCTGGTTGTCTACTTCGACTGGTGCGTCGGGGAGGTCGTCTCGGCCCTGGACCGCCTGAAGCTAACCGACGACACGCTGCTGGTCGTCACCAGCGACAACGGCCCACACGAGGGCGTGAACGGCCACAAGTCCGCCGGCCACCTCCGGGGCCTCAAGTCCCACACCTGGGAGGGCGGCCACCGCGTCCCGTTCATCGCGCGCTGGCCGGGCCACATCGAACCCAACAACGTCAGCGAAGAGCCGATTTGCCTGACCGACCTGCTGGCCACGTGCGCAGCAATAGTCGGAGTCAGCCTGCCAGACAGTGCGGGGGAGGATAGCTACAACATCCTGCCGGCCTTGCTGGGCGAGGTGCGCGACCAGCCGATCCGTGAGGCAATCGTCTCCCACTCGGTGTCTGGCGTGTTCGCGATCCGTCAGGGTCCCTGGAAGCTAATCTTGGAGAACCAGGACTCCGGTGGTTGGGTGCCTCCTGCCGGCAGCGGGCCGAAGCCGGGCAGCCCTGGCCAGTTGTACAACCTCGACGAAGACCCCGGCGAACAGATCAACCTCTTCCACGAGCATCCTGCAATCGTGCAGCGCCTGACAGCGCTCTTGCGCAGATACAGGGAAGCAGGCCGCAGCGCGCCTGTGCGTTGACCCCGCCGTCTGCCGTGAGCCCGATGCAGAGGGATGTCTGCTGCCGGTCAGCACGGGCCGCACGGTGTCCAATCGCGGCCCGGCATCAACGGGCAGCCGCTCAACCTACGGACGTGGCCGCATCTCGATGTCCTTGAACCTCACCTCCATCACGCATCCGGCGTGCATCTGGAGCGCGAGGTGCCCCTCCGGCCGGCTGGGATCATCCTCGATCTCGGCGGTCTTGACGCCGTTGACGTGCACGACTACGTGGCCGCCGGCGGCAGACACGGTCATCTCATTCCTTTGGTCAGCCTTCAGGAATGCCCTCTCCTCATCGGCCTTGGGCTTGACGATCCACCCACGGCCGTAGCTCTCGTAGATGCCGCCGGTGCCCGTGCCTGGCGGCCCGACCTGGATCTGGAGCCCGTGGGCCTTGTCCGGCGGCTTGATGAGGGTGCGGATGTAGAAGCCGCTGTCGCCTGACAGGCACCTGAACTTCAGCCGCACGGTGAAGTCCCGAAACGTCCTATCGCTCACCAGCAGTCCATACAGCTTCTCGTCACTGGCCCGGCCCACAAACGCACCACCCTCGACGGTCCACTGGCCGTCGCCAACCGCGTGCCAGCCGTCCAGAGTCTTGCCGTCGGTCAACGGTTTCCAGATTGCCCCCGGCTCCTCGGCGGCCAGCACGGTGGCAACCAGGCAAGTGCACAACAGGGGAGTCCATCCGGCAACGGCTATCCTCGGGCGTTCCATGAGCCCCTCCTATCCCAGGCCGCCGGCCAATGACCCGCCGTCGCCAGCCGGTCTAGACAGAGCGGTCGCGCGGCGAGGCCCACGCTCAGCCGCGGCCTGCGCGGCACGACTGCGCGCAGAGGCCAGTCAGTCTTTCGTGATGACGGCAACCCAAGGCCCAGCTGCGGGGGCCTGACACGTGACAACGCCGCCACCGGCCAGTTCGATGCCGTCGCCCCACTCGCCAGCGTTGACGTTGATCCACCGGCCCGTGAACCGACCGGCGGCATCGTCCAGGTCCAAGCCGACCGAGCCGCCGTCGGTGAAGAACAACACGTACCGCTCGCCGGGCTTGGCAGCCAGGTAGGCCTCGTTCTCTTCACGATCGGAGAGCAGCTCCATGTGCGGCCGGATGTCCCAGAACTTGACCAGGGACTCGGCCAGCCTCCCCGAGCGGATGCAGGCCTGGGCCAGGGCGTTGAGGCCAATGCCGCCTCCGTCCCGGTGGAAGCGACACGAGGCGGCCCCGCCGATGAGATTGCGCCAGAACCGCTCTACGCCCTCCTTGGGGGTGCCCGAGCCCCAGGAGGTCTCGCCGGCTGAGTAGATCTTGGTGTTGGTGAGGGGCCGAGGAGTGCCCCGGACCTGCTGGCAGATCCACTGGAAGCGATCCCAGTGGTCCTGGCCGAAGTTGCGGCTGTTGACCTGCGAAACGTCAATGAAGGGATAGAGCTCGGGATGATCAATGGCGAAACGGAGCTTCCCGGACGCCTCAGGCCTCCAGACGTCGTCGAACATGTCGGTCGCAAAGACGAGCACGCCCTTCCTTGCGGCGGCGTCGCGGATGAACTGCATCCAGTGCTGGCCCCACGCGACCGGCGTGGAGGTCTCGTTGTCCATGCAGTAGAGCACATGGCCGTAGTCGAGGCTGTAGGAGAGCATCTTCGCCACGAAGCGCTCCTGGTACGCGCGGACCACATCGAGGCGCTTATCGTACTGCGGCATGCCCGGGATGGTGTGGAAGAAGGGCTGCCTGTCGCGCCAAGCAGGGGCTGGGTAGCGGACTTGCAGGCCCGCTTCCTCGCTCGTGTAGTTGACGTTGTTCTCCGGGTTGTAGGGATGTCGGACCCAGTTGTCCTGCGAATAGTCGAAACGATCCCAGACCTCGATCTGCACGAAGATGTCGCGCTCGTGGGTGAGCCGCAGCATCGTCTCGAAGCGCCGCCAGTACTCGTCGTTCCATTGGGTCAGGTCGTACTTTCCCTCGGGGAGTCGCCTGAAGGGATAGACCTCGAAGCCCTTGTCGGGGCGGTCGCTCATGGTGTTGCGGATGCAGTTTCCGCCGACGCTGGCCAGGAGGTCGAGGTGCTCCTTGAGGTCGGGAATCTGGAACAGGTTGTCGTCCTTGCTCCCGCCGAGGAGAAGGACGGGCTGGCCGCGATACTGCCAGTAGCGCGGGTTGGCCGCGCAGGGCTGAATCCGGTCCTCGTTGCGCATGGCCTGGCGCTCCTGCGGATCAGCGAGGTCTGGCTGTTGTGCCAAGGCAACGGCACTGGCCAGGGCAGCACAGTATGCAAACGCGCGTATCATCGTATCCCTCCGTCGTTTACTCCTTCCGGCCGCCCACGAGTTTGGCTCGAGTCGCTGGTTGGAGCGACAGCAGACGGGCGCCTCCCGCGCCAGCAGATGGCGGGGGCGGCTAGCGCTCCGGGCGCCGCCTTCCGGGGCTCCCTGCTCTCCCCTCCCTGGTGATCTGGGGGGCCATCTGATCTCTCCAGGCCACATATGCTCGCCTGAGACGGTCAACGACCTGGGGGTTGTCGTCTGTCAGGTCATCTGTCTCGCCGATGTCCGCTTCGAGGTCGTACAGCTCGAGGGAGCCCCGGCGTGACACGAGTTTCCACTTGCCGGATCGGACGGCCCACTGGTCGGAGTCGCCGTCCCAGAACAGCGCCTCGTGCAACGGCTGCTCCGCTTCGCCGCGAATAACGGGCAGCATGTCCCTACCGTCGTAGACGCGGTCCCCGGGAAGCTCGAGGCCGACCGCGGCGAGGACTGTCGGCATGACATCGAGGCAGATGATCGGCTCCGAGCACACTGTGCCCGCGGGCAACTTCCCAGGCCAGCGCACGATGAAGGGAACCCGAATCCCTCCTTCGTACGCGCTCTGTTTGTAGTCGCGGAGGACGCCGTTGTCCGCGTGGTTCTTCCTCGCGCCTCCGTTGTCCGAGAGGAAGAAGACGAGCGTGTTGTCATCTACGCCGGCCCGTTCCAGAGCGTCCAGCACCTTGCCGATCCCATCGTCCATGCGTGCCAGCATTGCCAGATAGATGTCGCGCTCGGGATCGCCGGTGTCAAAGCGTCTGACATCTTCCTCTGGCGCCTGAAGAGGCCAGTGCACGGCACTGTATGGGAGATAGAGGAAGAAGGGGCGCTGGTGGTGGCGCTCGATGAACGACACCGCCTCACGGGTGAGGTTGTCCGTTAGGTAGCCGGTCTCCTCGATCGGCTTGTCGTTGCGGTAGATCGAGGTGTAGGCGTCCGTGACCCTCAGATCGAAGTAGTCGTGGCCTCCGTGACCGAGGAAGCCGTAGAACTCGTCGAACCCCCGGCGCAGGGGATGGTAGTCGGGCTCGATGCCGAGGTGCCACTTGCCGAAGGCGCCAGTGGCGTAGCCCGCCTTCTTGAGGACGTCGGCCACGGTGATCTCGGTCAAGGGCATTCCGATCCTGGAATTGCCGGCAGTGTAGAAGCCATATCGCTGCTGATAGCGGCCGGTCAGTAAGCCCGCTCTGGTCGGTGCGCAGACCCAAGCACTGGCGTAACCGTCGGTGAGCCTGACACCGCCTTGGGCTATGCGGTCGATGTTCGGGGTGCTCACCTCGGGCGGGTGGTCGTAGCAACTGGCGTCCGCATACCCCTGGTCGTCTGACACGATGAGTAAGACGTTGGGCCTGCGCCGGCCGGCGGCTTCCGTCGTCTGGCCCAGAGCTGAGCCCGCCAGGCGTACCCCGGCGGCAGATGCCGCTGCCCCTGCTAGGAACGCCCTGCGGCTGAGCGGCCGCTTGCTGCTCATGTCCCTGCCCTCTGTTCCCCGTCCGTGTTCGTCCGCGGATGTGCCACGGTGTCCAAACGCCCCGCGTCATGGTCTGTGAAACTGATGGCCCGTGGGGCCAGCGCCCCGTCCGCCCGGTTCCTTCCCCGACTCGGCGTCCCTCCCCTTCCGCAGGCGCATGTGCCTGGAGACTATCAGGGGCACACGGGCGCATTCCTGCCCACGGGGCCATGGGTGGGCGGCGGTGGGAGGGGAGGGATACCACACGGGAGAATGGAGCGAGTGGGTCGTCGGGGCAGGCAGCCGTTAGACGGCCCGGAGGCATCCGCCGTCAACGTGACGCTGCGATCATCCAAGGAGCTTAGCTTGACAGCCCGAAGCACCGCTTGCCGAGACGGCTTCACCCTTATCGAGCTGCTCGTCGTGATCGCCATCATCGCCATCTTGGCAGCGATACTGTTCCCCGTGTTCAGCCGCGCTCGAGAGAGGGCCCGCCAGGCCAGCTGCCTCAGCAACCTACGCCAACTGGGCGCAGCCATCATGATGTACGTTCAGGACCACGATGGCACCTACCCGATGTCGGCGTACCTCAACCGGTCGTGCGTGGCCACGGTAAACTACCTGATCATCCCGTATGTCAGGAACGACCAGCTTGGGGAGTGTCCCTCGGACCCGACGGCCATGGACCAAGCCGCGATGTTCGTGTTCGTTGGCGCCTGTCCGGGCACGCCGCGGTACATCAGCTACTCGACGAATCTGGCTGTGCTGGTTGACCGGCTCATCCCTCCGTTCGCTCCCGTCGTCCACGAGAGCGCCCTGCCCCGATCGGCGGAGACAATCATGCTGTACGATGGGAACGTGTCTGGCGGCAATCCGCGGATTCTCCCCGTGCAAGCGCGTCACAACGGGACGTTCAGCGCCAACTACGCCGATGGCCATGCCAGGAGCGTAAGTGCTGTAGAGATCGGCACCACCACACAGCTCGGTACGGGCAGGGCTCTCAGGCTGTACCGCATCGGCGCGAACGGAGGCTTCTACGCGGGGCGGACTGAAGCGCAGGGGATTCCACAGTGAGCATGGGACGTGGCGGGAACCGAACATGGTGCCAGGTCTTCCGCCCGGCGCGGCTTCGCTGCCCCAGGACTTGACAACGGCGACCGATACCGTCCAGTCTTGGTGGGTAGGCGGCCTTCGAGAGGGACGGGCCGCTCGGCCAGACAGGCAAAGACACCGTTCGCCATGGTGTCGCGGCTTCCGGCGGCAACGTTGGTGGTCGGGGCCCCGGAGGTTACACGGCGCCCAGGCGGCGCGCGACGGGAGGCACTCCAATGAGCAAGGGGCAGTTCGCCATTACTCTGATGGTCGTGGCCGTGGCCGGTCTGGTGGGCGGGGCGTTGTCCGACTGGGCGCGGGGACGTCCGGTCGCAGCGCAGCCCGAGCCGGCGCGCCCGGCGGGTGGGCCCGACGCGATCCTGGGCATTGTGGAGGACGGCGACTTTCACCCCGTGTGGCCGAGACTGGACTTGACCGGGAGGGTGAGGCTGACGGCCACCCGAATGCAGGAGGCCATTGCGCCCGAGGCCGGTGAGCTGGCCCTGGCCGACTACGAAGACCGCGCCATTATGGTCACCGGGCGTGACGGAGGCGGATGGGTATACTCGGCGGCGGTCGTGGACCAAGCCGGGCCGATCGTAACAACGACAGTGCGACGCGTATTCGCTGGGGAGGAGTAGCAGCAGCCTCGGCGGCCCCGCACCGACCGTGGAGAGGCTCGGCAACGGGCTCGGCGAGCACGTTCCCCAAATGCCCCTCGACGGTGCGTCTTGCCTACTGCGGTTGACTTTGGCTTCAGCCACACGCCAGGGGATAGCCACGATGATGCCAGTAGAAAGAGAGGCCCACTCATGATCCTCCGCACGATGTGGACGGCTCTCGTCGGAGTGGCGGCGCTGGCCCCGAGCGGCGCCTGGGGCGAGCTGGTGGTCACCGAGGAAGTGGTCGCTCCCTCGCACGACAAGCGTATGGAGGTGACGGTCTCGGCCGACGGCCGTCACTACGCGTACATCAGCGTAGATGAGCTACAGCAGAAGGCCTTTGTGGTCCACGATGGTGTGGAGGGGCCCCGCCTGAAGCAATTGCAGCAGGGGATGAAGTTCAGCGCCGACGGCACGCGATTTGCCTACGCCGGGAGACTCCCCGAGGGCGGCGAGTGCTACGTCATTGACGGGGAGGTGCAGGGCCCTTACGAACGCGCCGACATCAAGACGCTGGACTTCAGTGCCGACGGGAAGCGGTTGATCTACGCTGTCAAGGCGGAGGGCAAGTGGCGGCTTTACCTGGACGGCCAGCCCCAAGCGGCGTACGACTTCATCGCCGGCCCGGCGATCTTGAGCCCCGACGGCAGGCATTACACGTACTCAGCCAAGCGCGGCGACAAGTGGGTGGTGGTCGTGGACGGCGACGAAAGCCCAGAGTATGACGGAACGGCGAAGGGCTCTCCGGTGATGAGCCCCGACGGCACGCGCGTGGCCTACCATGCCTGTCTGGGCGATTGGGAGGGCGGCGAGCACTTCGTAGTCGTGGACGCCGCCGCGGGACCGCGCTATGACGGGATCGGGAGCCTCACCTTCAGCCCCGACGGGAAGCGTCTGGCATACCGAGCCAGGAGGGGTGAGAAGTGGCGCGCCATCGTTGACGGGGGGGAAGGCCCCGAGTTCGACGGCCTCGGAGGCCTGAGCTTCAGCCCAGACGGCAGCCGCTTAGCCTACTGGGCTCGACGGGGGCCCAAGGAGACCGGCAAGGAGTTCGCGGTCGTAGACGGCATCGAAG
>JBHIEF010000071.1:0-19123 GCA_046760465.1 Armatimonadota bacterium
AGGGCAACCTGGGTGGCCTCTGCTGGTGGAGTGAGGTCGAGGTGCCCGTAGGTGCGATGGGTGGCGCAGCGGCCCTGGCGGGTGCGGGTGACGAAGCCCCTCTTGAGCAGGTAGGGCTCCACCACGTCGCTGAGGGTGTCCACCTCTTCGTTCAGGGTGGCGGCGATGGCCTCGATGCCCACCGGCCCGCCCCCGTAGTACTCGATGATGGTGGCCAGGTACTTGCGGTCCAGGTTGTCCAGGCCCTCCTCGTCCACGCCCATGGCTCGCAGGGCGGCATCGGCAGTGGCCTTGTCAATCCTACCGTCGCGCTTCACCTGTGCGAAGTCCCGCGACCGCCGCAGCAGGCGGTTGGCCACGCGCGCCGTGCCACGAGCGCGCCGGGCGATCTCCTGCGCACCGCCCTTGGTGAGCTCGATCTCCAGCAGGCCGGCCGCGCGGGTGATGATCCTGGTGAGCTGCTCGGGGGTGTAGAAGTCCAGGTGGTGGAAGATGCCGAAGCGCTCGCGCAGCGGCGGCGTCAGCAGGCCGACCCGAGTGGTGGCGCCCACGATGGTGAAGCGCTTCAGCGGCAGCTTGATGGTCTTGGCGTACGGACCCCGGTCCACCACGAAGTCCACGCGAAAGTCCTCCATGGCCGGGTAAAGGAACTCCTCCACCACCCGCGGCAGGCGATGGGCCTCGTCAATGAACAGGACCTCGCCCTGCTCCAAGTTGGTGAGGATGCCGATCAGATCGGCGGCGCGCTCCAGAGCGGGCCCCGAGGTGGTGGTGATGCCCACCTCCATCTCGTTGGCGATGATGTGGGCCAGGGTGGTCTTGCCCAGGCCCGGCGGCCCATCGAAGAGCACGTGCTCCAGCGGCTCGCCGCGCTGCTTGGCCGCGCGAATGGAGACGCTCAGGCTGTCAATCAGCTCGCGCTGCCCCACGTCGTACTCGGCCAGCGTGCGCGGGCGCAGGCTGAGGTTCACCTGCTCCTCATCCCGCTGCTCTTCGCCGCTGACTATCCGTTCGCGTGGCATGGACTGTAAGGGACGATCTAGGATGTAGGATCTATGATGTACGACAGCCTGCTACCGACGGGTCAGGCCTTCTGCTTGCGGTCCGGTGTTTCGGCAGCTTGCTGCCGAAACGTGGCCCTCCTGCTGAAGCACGGCAGCGCTGGTCGCCAGCAGGAGTTGGCTCCTACGTTCTGACGAGGTGCGTGCGTAGGAGCCACCCGCAGGTGGCGACCCTCCGCTCGGCATGCCATCACGCCTTCTGCCTGCGGAAGATCTCCTGGATGAGCTGGTCGGCGCTCTCGTACTCGCCGTCGCCCATGGTGGCATCGGCGATGAGCTTCAGCGCGTCGGCCTGCGTGTAGCCGAGTTGCAGCAGGATGTCAAGGGCGTCGTCCTCGACCTCCAGCTCCAGCGGCCGCGGCGCTTCCGGCGCCTCCTCTTCCTCCACACCGACGTAGCGGCCCACCTTGCCCTGGAGCTTGGCGATGATGTCCTTGGCCTTCTGCCGACCGATGCCGGGCAGGGCTTGCAGCCGTTTGGCGTCGCCCATCTCGATGGCCCGGGCGATATGGCTGATGGGCATGGTCAGCGCGCGCACCGCCGACTTGGCCCCCAGGCGCGCCACCGTGATCAGCTCCAGGAAGAACTCACGCTGGGCCTCGCTCTCGAAGCCGATCAGCATGGGCACGCTCTTGGAGGGGTCGGACTGGAGGTAGTGGTGGGTGACCAGCGTGACGTCGGCGCCGGCGCCCAGGCCCTTCAACCGCTCCGCCAGGATGGGCGAGACGGTGACCTCGTACCCGACGCCGCCCACCTCGAGCAGTGCCTGATCGTCGCGGACGTAGAGAAGCTGGCCTCGTATCTGTCCGATCATGTCTCCTGCCGATGCTGCGGGCGCTTCTCTATCTGCCCCGTTTTGGGCTGGGCAGCCGCTCCGACAGGCCCCGTCCCGGGCTGGCGTGACATATGGCCAGGGCCAGGGCATCGGTCACGTCGGCGGGCGAGGGCGGCTTGGTCAGGCCGAAGAGGCGGCAGACCATGCGCTTGATCTGGTCCTTGCTGGCGTTGCCATTTCCCGTCAGCGACTTCTTCACCTGCGAGGCCGTGTAGCTTTGCAGGGGCACTCCGGCCGAGGCGGCGGCCAGGCAGATCACCCCGCGCGCGTGGCCCATGAGGATGGCCGTGCGCGGGTGCCGGTACTTGGCGTAGAGCTCCTCCACCACCACGACGTCGGGCTGGTGTTCGGCGATGACCTCGGCCATGCCCTTGTGGATGCTCTCCAGGCGCTGCTCCAGGGGAGCGCCGGGGTCGGTGCTGATGACGCCGCCCTCCAGCACGCGGGGTCGCGCGTTGCCGGTCGGCGCATGGGGGGAGAGCGTCTCCACCAGGCCGTAGCCGGTGGTCTTTAGGCCGGGGTCAACGCCGAGGATGCGCATGGGCCTCTGCTCCGCCCTGCGTAGCGGAGCGCCGCTACGCAGAGCAGGGGCATTGTAGCACGTCTGTGCGAGTGGCGACAAGGTGAACAGTGGGCGACTGTCGTCTCAGAACCTCCCCGTCCAGATGAAGTCGAGGTAGAGCGAGATCCCGCCGTCGCAGTCGGTGAGGCCGCTTGACGTCACGCGCGGCTACTTGGCGTGTCCGGTGACGCGCACGTAGACCTCGTCAGCCAGGTCGTGGTCCACCGCATACTGCGTGTTGCCCACGTCGAACACGTAACTGGGGTACTGGCGCACCAGCCTCACTTCCATGCCCGGCAGAATGCCCATGGCCATGACCTTCTTGAGCCGGTCCGGGTCCGCCGTTGCCAGGTAGGCGATCTCGCCGCTGTCGCCGGGGTCCATGTCCGACAGTCGGCTGACCACGCGCGGGCCTGCCGCTTCCCGGAGGCAGCAGTTTCCCTGTGGGATGGGGCGGCCGTGGGGGCACTTGGTGGGGTGCCCCAGCAGCGTGCAGACGCGCTCGTCAATGCCGTCGTAGAGGCAGTGCTCGAACCGGCAGGCCGCCTCCTCCACCGCTGACTCCCTGGCCTGGAGCACGTCCATGAGCAGCCGTTCGGCCAGGCGGTGATTGCGGATTATGCGCCGAGCCTGCTGCGTGCCTGCCTCGGTGAGGGTAAGAGCGTCGTCCTCACACACTGCGAGGCCCTGGTTGGACAGCTCCGCCAACGCCTGCTCATCCAAATGCTCGCCCAACTGCTCGAGGCGAAGGCCGTCAGCGTCCTTCTCGACCGCCTCCATCCAATACTGCTCCAGGATCTCCTGGGCCCTGTGTGAGACGCGCATGTCAACCGTCCCTCCGCGTGGCCGGCCCGGTGGGGGCTGGGCCGCCATCGCCCAAGCTGCGCCACCATCCGCGCAGCGCAGCCAGCAAGGGCGGCTCCGCTGGCAGCCGGTAGTCGCAGATGGGGCAGCAGATCGTCTCGCAGCCGCCGCCCAGCGGGCAGGCCTTGCAGGCCCGCTGCGCCTGGTCTGCTTCGAACTGTGCACCACACATTGGGCAGGTCATAGCTGGATTCCTGTAGCGTGCAGGAACAGGTTGAGCAGCGCCCCAACTACGAAGGCCATCAGGAAGGTGAACCCGGCGATGGCCAGCGCAACGCCCCAACCGTGCTCCTTCTTCATGATGAGGAACTGCGCCACACAGGGCATGAACAGCGTCAGCGTCACGGCGCCGACCAGAAGCTGGTTGTTGGTCAAGTTGGTGGCGGATTCCAGGTCGAAGAGGCGGGCGGCCGAGTAGTCGCGCCGGAAAAAGCCGAACAGGAAAACCTCGGCGATGCGGGAGGAGTGCTCGCCGAAGCCCAGCACCTGCGCGACGGGACGCAGGCCGGCGATGCTCATGTCGAACAGGTGTGTGAGACGGCCAATCCAGATGATGACGCTGGCCAGCACGAACAGCGGGAAGATCTCCTTGAAGTACCAGTGCATGCGGCTATACGTCTTGGTGAACACGTTGCTGAGCTTGGGCAGCCGCAGCGGCGGCACCTCCATGTAGAAGTCCGGCTTGCGGCCGGGCATGAGCCGGCTGGCCAGCGTGCCCACCAACAGGAATTCGGCGCCGACCACGGCGGCCCAGGTGATCAGTAGCAGGGGAGATGTCTTAGACAGCAGCGCCGCAAACAGCCCCAGTTGCGCGGCGCAGGGAATGGCCAGAGCCAACAGCAAGGTGGCGATGATGCGCTCGCGGCGAGTCTCCAGGATGCGGGTGACCATGGTGGCCATGGTGTCGCATCCAAAGCCCAGCACCAGCGGGACCACGGCGCGGCCGTTGAGGCCGATGCGCTTGAAGACGCGGTCCATCAGTAGCGCCAGCCGCGGGAAGTAGCCGCTGTCCTCCAAGATCGAGAACACCAAAAAGAAGGTGCCCACCACCGGGAGCACGATGGCCACGGCGTACTTGACGCCCAGGGTGATGATGCCGTAGTCGCCCACCAAGAGGCTGGACCACGTCTCCGAGGGCAGAAGGGCCTCGATGAAGCGTTCCACGGGGGGCAGCAGCCGTTCGTCGAAGACGGCGGTCTCCAGCCAGTCCACCAAGGTGCCGGCGCCCAGCTTCCCCACGAAGAGGTACAGGCCCAGATAGAGCACCAGCACGAGAATTGGCACGCCCGTCCAGGGGTTGATGCACAACTCGGAGAGCAGCTCGCGCAGCGATCGCCGGGGCCGCTCCGCGAGCGTCAGGACGTCCGCCAGCAGCTCTGCCGCCGCCTGGTGGCGCCGCATGGTTATGCGGTAGGCGGGCGCCCGGCCCAGCTCCCGGCGGGCCTCGCGCAGCGCCTGCTCGATCTGCGCGGCCCGGGGCTCCCTCTCTCTGATGCGCGTCAGCAGGCGGTGGTCGTCCTGAAGCAGCAGCAAGGCGACCGCCCGCGAGCCCATGCGGTAGTCGTCCTCAAGCAGGTCGGCGATCCGCGCTATGAACTGCTCCAGCGGCTGACCGTAGTCAACCGCCGTTGCGACCGCGGCTGGCGACATCGTGCATCACGTTCCGCAGAGCGTCCACGCCCCACCCGGTAACCGCCACTGTGCCCACCACGGGGATTCCCAGTCGTTCCTGGAGGGCCTCCAGGTTGATGCGCACGCCCGTGCGCTCGGCTTCATCCAGAATGTTGACCACCAGCACCACCGGCAGCCCGGCCTCTATAAGCTGGAGGGTGAGAGGGAGCATGCGCTCGATGTTCTTGGCGTCAATGATGTGCAGGACCACACCGGGCAGCTCGGCCAGCAGGATCTCGCGGGCCACCATCTCCTCGCTGGTGATGGGCAGCAACGAGTACATGCCGGGCGTGTCAATGATCTCGTACGAGACGCCGTGGAGGTCCGCGTGGCCCCGCGCCACTTCGACTGTGGTGCCCGGGTAATTGGACACCGTGACGTAGGCCCCCGTCAGGGCGTTGAACACGACACTCTTGCCCACGTTGGGCGAACCGACGATGGCGACCCGCCTGGCGCGTGGCCGCTCCTCCGGCACACCGCGGCGATGCCTCCAGCGACGACGCCAGCCGCCCAGACGGCCCCTCCGGGGAGGCTGCTCGACCACCGGACCAGGACCCAAAGTAACCCGCCCTCCAGACTAGATGAAAATGACAGTCAAGTGCAGTTAATACACTTTGGGGGCGGAAATGTCAAGGCATCTGGCGGGAGGGACAAAGGCGGCATCCAGATTCACGTCCGGGCGGCGAGTCAGCTTCAGGTTGTGCCAACTTAGAGCCTATGCCAAAACCGACGCTCTCGGTCGGCTGTCATTTTGAGCGCAGCGAAGAATCTCGTGCTGGGCCCGATGCGAGACCCTTCGCTTAGCGGACCGCTAAGCAGTCCGCAGCTCAGCGTGACACCTTACGGTCTTGGGATAGGCTCTCAGCGTGGGAGGGCGGTGGTGTGAGTTGGCACCGGCCGGCTGCCGATTCCCCATCATCCCCCGCCAGCTCTAAACGGGCACGACCTGACCACAAGCGAGCTGATTCTGGATGCCGCCCACGGCACAGGAACAACACGACGGCCACGTGTGGCGGGGAGGCCTAGCGGAAGGCCAAGTGCAGGACGGTGGGATCATCGGCCAGCGACACGACGGCGTCGGCGTCCATCTCGAAGGGACGACCGTTGACTTCCGTGCTTACGTGCAGGTCGGCCAATAGGCACTTGCCGCCGTAGTCCGTGAGGGCGATCAGCTCGATGTTGTCCACCTGCTTCTCGACCAACGTGCGCAGCACCTCACGAGCGCCGGACGAGGCCTCATCGGCCAAAACGGCCTCTGCCTGGTCGAGCCGGCCGCCCACCGCAGCATCTCGCAGGTGCTGAACCAGCTCGACGACCGGCTCGGCCACCTCTGAGTCCAGAGGGACCTCGCTGGAGACGGTGGCCTCGAGATCGCCCGCCGACTCGAAGCCGAGCAGGCCGGCCAGATGGTCGTGCCATTCTGCCTCCAGCTCGTCCGCCCGCTTGCCGTAAGTCTGGTAGACCGTCCCACGGAAGGTGGGGCTGGGCCATAGCTTGCCCAGGGCCTCGCGGCCGCCCGCGTCTACCAGGAAGGCGACGAACGAGGCGGCCAGCGTGTCGCCGCCGCGCCGTTGGTCGGCATCGCTTACCAGCTCCTCGAGCTGGGGCAGATCGCCCTTGACGTAGCTGAGCGCCGCGGGCCACTGGGAGGCCTCGCTGGCCAGGTAGGTGGGGACGCCCTCGCGAAGCAGCGCGCTCCCTGCCGGTCCATCCCACGCGGTCTCCGCCGCCACCAGCGCGGCCCAGCGTACCGCGGAGCTGCCGGCCAGCAGATGGACCTCGTGGCGCTCGGCGTCGGCCAGCGGAGGCGGTCGCTCCAGCACGGCGATAGCCCGCTCAACGTCCTGGTGAATGTAGGCCACGAGGCGTCGGTCGAAGGAGAGCCCAAAGAACGCGACGATGCGCTCCAGCCCGCGGTCCGCCGCGTGGGCGCGGCGGCCGATGTCATCGGCGACGGCAGAATTCGGCGGGTAGACGAACAGGAAGTGGCGCGAGCGATACTGGTGCCAGTCGGCGTAGGCGTTTCGCACGCGCACGTGAGCACGGGCCCGGACGTCAACGTAGATGACCACGGCCGCCACACACAGCATGGCGGCACCGAAGGGCAGGACGGCACGCAGCCGGTCGGCCCAGGAGGCTCCCGGGCGCGGCAAGGCAGGCGCGAGAAGGGCTGCGAGGACCACGGCCGCGAGTGTGGCCAGCTCTATCGGCACCAAGTCGCGCTGCGCCAGCCGGTCCCAGGTCAGGACCAGTACGGCACTGCCGGCCACCGCGGCCAGCAAGCACAGCACACACGAGATGACGGCGAAGAGACGCAGCATGGGCCGTTCCGACATACGTCCCGGTGCACCCGGAGGTTCTGCGCGGGCGCCGCGCGTCCTCCCGGGGAAGCTCAGGGGCAGCGCGCTGAATCGCTGGCGGCCGGACGGCGCCACGTGCTCGCGGGCGTTTGACGTGGACACCCCAGAGTGCTACAATCCCTCGCCGCCTCGCCATCGCGGCGGCGCAGCCAGGTCGGGAACCCCCTGCGTACTGGGAAGCGTTGGTCCGAGTGGCGGGGCCACCCGCCCCTCACGCGATATCGTGTGGACGGTGAACAGCATGCGGGATAGGTGTGCTCAAGGGCTTCGGATTGCGTGCGTGGTGGCCACGCTGGCGCTCTTGTCGTGGGCGGCCAACGGGTGTCGAAAGCAGGCAGAGGAGCCGCCGCCTCCGCCGGTCTCGGAGCAGGCCGAGGAGTCCGAGGACGTGATGGAGACGCTGGAGGCGATGCGTCAGGGGCAGACGGTAACTCTCGCCAGGTTCAAGGAGATGCTCGCCAGCCCCAGCGCCACCGACCGCACCGAGGCCGTGAACGGGCTATTCGCCGTGGACGACCAATCGGGCGCGGCGCAGGAGGTCCTACGTCTGCTGGGCAGCGACCCCGATTACGCCGTGCGGTCGGCGGCGGCAAGCGCACTCGCGGTCGCCTTCCAGTCGGACCTGGGTCTCGACCCCGTTCCCGCGCTGGCCAAGGCGGCGCGAGACGACAGTGTCGGGGCGGTACGGGCAGCGGCCGTGCGCACGCTGTCCCAGGCGGAGGGACCGCTGGCGGAGGAGACGCTCCAGACAGTGCGAGCGTCAGACAGTGTGCCCGAGGTGCGCAACGAGGCGCTCAAGGCGTTGCTGGCCTTGTACTCCCGCCAGGGCCCGAGAGGTTGGAGGAAGCTGGGCGCCTTCCTGGGCGACAACCGAGACGACCAGAGCGCCCTGGCGGCCATCCAGTTCACCGTGACCGGGCGCCGCACCGTGCCGGTGCTGATAGAGATTCTGGAGACCAGCCGGGAGGGCCGCCAGCGCGCCACAGCCGCGGGCCTGTTGGCCACCATCTGCGCCGGCCGCACCGAGACCTCCCGCGAGTTCGGGCAGCGCGCCAAGTACCTGGCCGGCGCGCCGGAGAAGCAGGACCCCCCAGACCTGCGGGCCGTGGAGCCACTGCTCAAGGCGCTGGAGCATGACCCCTACTACCCCGTGCGGGAGGCGGCCGCGCTCGGGCTGGGACTGCTGGGAGACGCGCGGGCGGTGGAGCCGCTGGGCCGCGCCTTGTCCGACGAGCACATGCCCGTCCGGCGGCGGGCTGCCAGTGCTCTCATCCTGCTCCCAGCCACGCCCGTTATCCCTGCCCTGGCCAAGTGCGTGCGCACGGACCCCTCTCCGGCGGTGCGCCAGTTCGCGGTCCGCGCCCTGGGCTGGACGCAGCAGCCCGCGGCGGTGGACCCACTGATTGACGCCCTGCGTGACGGCGATTCGGACGTGCGCTCAGCGGCGGCCGACTTCCTGGGCGAGCTTGGAGACGAGCGCGCCGTCCCGCCGCTGACCGACCTGTTCTACGACGAGGACGTGGACGTGCGCTGGGCCGCCGTGCGCTCGGCGGGGAAGCTGGGTGGTGAGGTGGCCCGGCGCGCCCTCCTGGATGTCTACAACGATTCGCGGCAGGCCGCGCAGGTGGTGCAGGCCGCCGACGACGCGCTGCGCACCATGGGACACCTGGTTACCTATCGTGAGGCGGACGAGGAGAAGCTGAAGGAATAGGGGAATCGGGCTCCCAAGACCCGCACCAGGTGGAGGGAGGCCCGGCATGGCGCAGCAGTCTGCCGCCGCGCGTTACCTGGCTCGTGTAGAGGCGCTCGTTCGCATCGTAGCGGAGCAGGAAGCCGAGGCCATAGAGACAGCCGCACAGACCATCAGCTCCCGCGCCGCCGACGGGCATCTTGTCCACACCCTCGGGTGTGGGCATTCGTCTTTGCTGGCCCAGGAGGTCTTCTATCGCTCCGGCGGCCTGATGTTGGTCAACTGCATCTTCGCCCCGGGACAATCGCTGAGCGAGCGTCCAGTCACCATCACCACGCAGATGGAGCGCCTGCCCGGGCTGGCCGCCGCCGCCCTCGAGGGCGCTGACGTCCGCGAGGGCGACGTGCTCATCGTCATCTCCAGCTCCGGCCGCAACGTGTTCCCGGTGGAGGCGGCGCTCGAAGGCAAGCGCCGAGGTTGCTTCGTCATAGCCGTGACCTCCAAGACCATCGCGCAGTCCACCACCTCGCGCCACGAGAGCGGACGGATGCTGGCCGACGTCGCCGACCTGATCCTGGACAACAAGGTCATCCCGGGCGACTCCTGCGTCGAGCTGGAGGGCTTCCCGCAGACGGTGGGCGCCACTTCCACCGTCGCCGGGGCGCTGCTGCTCCAGGCGGTCATGGCCCGCGCCATCGAGCTGATGGTTGAGGCGGGCCAGGAGCCGCCCGTGTTCATCAATGCCAACGTCGAGGGCGGCAGCGAACACAACCAGCGCGTCATTGCCCGCTACCGCGATCGGCTGCGGCATCTGCTGTAGCACGCTGGGGCGTGGGTGGCGCGTGGTCAGAGGGCAGCCAGGAAGCGATCGGCCACATGGCTCCAGGTGAAGCGGTCTAGCACCCTCTGCTGGCCCGCCGCGCCCAGCCGTGCGGCCGCGTGGGGGTCGGACAGCAGGCGCAGTACGGCTCGGCAGAGCTCCTCGGCATCTGTGGGGTCCACCAGCAGGCCGGTCACGCCGTCCCGCACTGCCTCGGGCGATCCACCGGACCATCCGGCCACGCACGGCTTGGCGCACGCGGCCGCCTCCAGGTACACGATGCCGAATCCCTCGATGGGCGCTCCGGGGATGTCACGGCTGGGCATGACGAACATGTCGCAGAGGTGAAAGAACGAGGGCATGTCCTCGTCGGGAACGTCGGGGCAGATGGTGACCGCGTCCTCAACGCCGTGCCGTCTCGCCAGCGACCGCAGCCTGTCCTCCTCGGGCCCGTTGCCGACCATGAGGTAATGCACGTCGGGCACCTGCGCCAGCACCTGCGGAAGCGCCCGGATGACCACATCGTGGCCCTTGCGGGCCACCAGGCGCCCCGCCGTGAGCAGCACTTGCTTGCCTGCCAGGCCCAGGCGTTCGCGCAGGGCCTGCACGCCGCCCTCATCAACCTCGTAGCGCTCTGGCCGCACGCCACAGTAGATGGTCCGCACGCGCTCGCCGGGCACGCCGCTGGCCACCACGTTGCCGGCCGTGTAGTGGCTGTTGGCCAGGGCCACGTCGGCCGCGCGCAGCACCCAACGCTGCACCGGGCGTTTGACCGGGCGGCTGCCCGAGGGCAGGAACTCTCGCCCATGTCCGACCAGGGCGAGGCGGCAGCCGAGCTTGCGTCGGGCCAAAACGGCGGCCGGGCCTTCCGGCATCCACTTCATGGCCACCAGCCAGTCCGGCGGCCCGGCAAGCTCTCTGGCGGCCGCCAGGCAGCCTCGCCGGAGGGCCACGATGGCGCCCAGCTTGCCGAAGGGCGCGCTGCGCCGCACAACCGGGAAGGGGAGGCAGGCGTCCCAATTCGCCGCGCCGGGCGCGGCCAGCGCTGCCACCGCCACCTGATGGCCCTTGCACACCAGCGCGCGCGGCAGCTCGTGGCTGAAGGTCTGGATGCCGCCGCGGGCGGGCGGGAAGTCGGTTGCCAGGAACAGGAAGCGCACTTGCTGGCTGGCAGGACGGTGAACGGCAGATGCCGCCGGGCGAATGGGCTGGCGCGAGCCCCGCATCAGGGAGCCGCAGGCCGGCCGCGCCGGCGGAACAGGACGTCTCGCAGGTAAGTTCGGCTGTGCTGGCAGCGGGCGCACAGAGGCATGTCGCGCCAGGCTCCCCTCAGCATGGCCCGCCGCACCCGGGCAAGCCGCTCTCCGTGCCAGATCTCTCCCAGCGACTCTCGCCGCGCGTCGCCCACCTGCAACCGGCAGTCCACATCATAGCAGCACACGGTTACCTCGCCGCCGGCGCACACCGCCAGAGTCTGAAAGGGCGAGATGCACGGAGTGCGCACGAACCAGGGCCGCGAGTCCACATCGGCGAAGCGCTCGTCCGCCACCTGCCCGGCCCAGTCCGTGTACTGCTTCACCCACACGAAGACGTTGTCCTGGCCCTCAGACGCCTCGCGCCATTCCCGCTCGAACGCCGCCAGTTCCTTCTCCGTGGTCTTGGTGCGCAGGATTTGCAGGCCCAGATTGGGCTTCGGGCCGGGGTGCCTGGCGTTAAGCGCCAGCAGTGCCCTCACCTTGTCCACCACCTGCTCGAAGCTGGCGCCCCGACGCAGTTGCTCGTAGGTGTGCTTGGTTGTGCCGTCGAGAGAGAGGCCCACCCAGGTGAGCCCGGAGTGGAGGATCTGCCCGCGAGCCCAGTCGTCCAGGAACACGGCGTTGGTGGACACGGAGAGCCCCTGCATAGGATCGGCCGCCGCGACGCGCTCCCGCAGACGCGGCAGGCGCTCCGCGGCGTGGCGGGCCAAATCGAAGAAGCGGCGGTCTACCAGCGGCTCGCCGAACAGGTGCAGCACGACCAGCCGCAGCTCGCCGGCCGAGTCGCGCGGCTCCAGCTCGTCAATGATGCGGTGGAACAAGTCGGCGTCCATGTCCTGCGGCTGCCGCTGCATCGTGGACCGCGGGCACATGGGGCAGGAAAGGGGGCAGCGGCTGGTCGTCTCCAGGAAGACTGCCTTGGGGAACGGGGGAAGGCGACCGAGCCGCAATCGTCGGTACGCGGCCCGGGCCAGCGGGTCCAGGAAGCGCGCCAGCAGCGCCTGCCTTGGGGCTGGACGCGCTGCGCCCTCGTCAGCTCTGGGCCTGCTTGCCTGCGATGGCCCGGAGCACCGTGACGCTGGGGTCTTGGGCGTCATCCACGATCACCACGGGGTTGCTGCCGGTGCCACAATAATACACGTACTGCGGGTACAGCCAGAGGGCCTCCGCCACGTTGAGACAGGGCCTCAGGATGCGCTTGAGCAGAGGAGTCCGTTGGGGTGGGCCGCCAGTGGCGGGCGTTGGCTGGCCACCCGCGGCACGGTGCCGCAGTGGGAGCAGCAGTCGCCGCAAGCTCTTGACCTTCGGCGAGGTGCCCACTAGCTCGGCCACGTGCAACTGGGCGCGTACCAGCGTCTGCCGTAGCGCCGAGGGCGTGAAGTGCCAGATGTGGGGGGAGAAGTGCCCCGTGCTTCGGACGGACTCGAGCGACGCCCGGGGCAGCTCAACGTACACTTGGCCTCCGGGGGCCAGCAGGCGGCGGGCGCTCGTCAGGGCTTCGATTGGGCTGCGGAAGTGCTCCAGGCTGTGAGAGAAGATGACGACGTCGAACGCCTCCGGCTCGGGTCCAAGGCCTTCGGGGAAGGAGCCGACCTCCACCGGCAGGCCCAGGCGCTGACTCGTCGCCCGGGCGACGTCGGCGTCCGGGTCTATGCCACTGATGTGCCATCCCGCGCTTGCCAGCTCTCCCATCAACAGGCCATGGCCGGGGCCCACATCGAGGGCTACGACCGCCCCTGCGCGGGGGCGCACGCGCTTCAGCAGGAACCGGGCCTGGCTGCGGGCCCGCACGATCTCGCGACGGAAAGCCGGGCCCGATAGCCCCCGCTCGCGCACGCCGCCCTTTGTGCGATAGTATCGCTCCAGCGCCGCCTCGGAGGGCACCGGCCACAGGAAGAACAGGGAACAGCTTTGGCAGCAGCAGATGGCGGAACCCACGAACTCGCTGCTGGCGACCAGGTCTTCCGCCCCCTGGGCGCTGCACAACGGGCAGGCAGGACAGTCGGCCGTCACTGCCCGACCACACCTCCCAGCTCCCGAAGAAGACGGGCCGCCCTTGAGGGCGGCCCGATCTGCGCGGTCTGTAGCCGTTGCGCTCAGCTCTACGGACAGGCCGTCTGAAGGTCCCAATGACACACGTGGGTGATGCCCTCGATCCGGTTCCACTTCACGTGCCCGTCCACGTATCCTACTACGATGCCGTCGTTGTGCCGCAGGCAGTCTGGGTTGTTGAGGGCGCTGGAGTCGGAAGCCGAGGGCGCCGAGCCGTCGAAGTCGAAGATCAGCACCTTGGATGAGGCATCGTAGAAGCCGCCCAGGGACGAGCCCAGGCCGGGCGTGCCCACGTCATTCATCGCATAGCCCGGCAGGATCAACCTGTTCTCGGGGCACAGTTCGATCTCGTGGTTGCGCGTGTAGGGGAAGATGCTGTCGGCCCAGATGAAGTTCGTTATCCCGCTGCCGTGCGTGCCCCACCAGCCGGCGCCGCCGCCGCTGTCGGCGGGCGGCAGGACCTCCTCATAGTCCTCCGCGTACATCAAGCACGCCAGCACCAGCTGCTTCTCGTTGCTGATGCAGGCGGCCTGTCGGGCTTTGGCGCGTGCTCGAGAGAATACTGGGAAGAGAATGGAAGCGAGGATGGCGATGATTGCTATGACAACCAACAACTCGATCAGCGTAAAGCCGGCTCGTTTGCTCGTCATACTCGTCTTGGCTCCCCTTTCCTGGGCTGGGACTCCGTCGCCTCGGGCTGTGCCCGACCACGGGCGGCTGCTGCCCCTCAGCCTCATAGCCCTAGAAACGCCGGCCGGGCCGCTTTGTTCCAGCCCAGCCCGCACTTCGGCCACTGGCAAGGTATGTAATCTACACCACTCACCACTGCACTGTCAAGGCCTTTTCCGGCTGGTCCTTCTCGCAGTGGCCCCCCTTTTGGGGCAACGTCTCGGGTGTGCGCCTGCGGCCGGACGCTGGCGTATGTATACCCAATCTCTGCTGATTATCACGTGCCGGATGTAAACAGAAATTGACCGTAGGTCAGTTCGCATCGCCGACAACGGCGGACGCCTCGTTGCTTAGCTCCCCCTCCAGCCGACCCACGCACACGCCCCCCACCGCATCGCCCAACACGTTCACGGTGGTGCGGCACATGTCCAGGACCCGATCCACGGCCAAGATCAACCCGATGCCCTCCAGAGGCAGGTGCACCGCTTGAAGCACGATGACCATGGTGAACAGGCCCGCCTCGGGGATGCCGGCCGCGCCGATGGCAGCCAGCGTGGCGGTGAGCGCGACCATGACTTGCTCGTTCATGCCCAGATGCTTGGCGTACGCCTGGGCGATGAACATGGCCGCGACCGCCTCATAGAGCGCGGTGCCATCCATGTTGATGGTTGCCCCCAGGGGCAGCACGAAGCGGGTGATGCGGCGCGAGACGCCCACGTTGTCGTGCAGAGCCTCCATGGTCACCGGCAAGGTGGCCGAGCTGGAGGCGGTCGAGAAGGCCATGGCCAGCGCCTCGCTCACTCCTCCAAATAGCCGCCAAGGCCGGACCCGACCGACCAGCCACACGATGAGGGGCAGCACAATGAGCCCATGAATGCCCAGACCCGCCAGCACCGTGGCCATGTACTTGCCCAAGGCCACCAGCGCCTCAACACCCGCCGCGCCCACGGCGCGGGCCATGAGCGCGGCCACGCCAATGGGGATGAGCTGGAGCAGCCAGTCTATGATGACGATAATGGCCTGGTTGATCTCCTCGAAGACCTTCAGAGTGGTGGCCGCGCGCTCGCCCATGACTCCCAGGGCAATGCCCAGGATGATGCCAAAGAAGATGATCTGGAGCACGTCCGAGCGCACCAGGGCGTCGAAGGGGTTGTCGGGCACCACGCGGGTGATGAGTTCGCTGCCCGTGGGCGGCCCGGCGGCCGCCCGCTCGGGCGTCTCCGCGCCCGCCAGCGAGGCGCCCACGCCCGGCTGAATGAGGTTGACGAGGACCAGCCCGATGACGACGGCGATGCTGGTGGTGAGTAGGTAGTAGCCAAGCGTCAGGCCGCCGATGCGGCGCAGGCGCCGCAGGTCCCCCAGGGTGGCCACGGCGTGGACGATGGAGGCGAAGATGAGCGGCACCACCACCATCCTGATGAGCTTGAGGAAGAGGCTGCCTATGGTGTCGAGGGCGGAGAAGGCGGTCGTCTCCTGCCAGCCCTGCCTGTTAAACAGCAGCCCCAGCCCCAGTCCTATGCCGAGGCCAATGGCGATCCGTGTGTGGAGCTTCAAGAGGAGTCTCCGTGAGGCTGGCAGTACAAAGCTGGCCGGCCATGTGAGCCGGCGACTCAGATTCTACCGTGCGGGCTCCGCCAAGTCCGGGTGCAACAGGGCCAGCATCTGCCTTAGCCCCAGCAGCAGCCGTGGCCCTGGCCGGAGCACGAGGTCGGGGTCCACCTCGTGTACACGGCCCGTCTCGATGGCCGTTACGGACTGCCAGCCCTCGCGCGCCCTCACCTTCTGGGCGTCGCCCTCGATGGTGGTCAGGATGACGTCGGGGTTGGCCTCTACCACGGCCTCCGGGCTGAACTGGGCCCACTCGACCCGGGCGCCAGCCGCGATGTTGCGCCCACCCGCGTCCTCGATCAACTGGTCCACGAACGTCCCCGGCCCGGCCAGCATCAAGGGCTGATCGCCGATCTCCACCATGACCTTGGGTCGCTCATGCTGAGAAAGGTCCTTCGTCTGCCCCCGCACTTGCTCGCGCTTCGATTTCATCTCCTCCACCAGCTCGCGCGCCTTTCTCTCGGTGCCGGTGGCCTCGCCTAAGAGCTCAATCGCCTCGAACAGCGCGTCCCACGTGTACGGGTCCAGCACCAGCACGGGCACGGCCGCCTCGTCGAGCTTGCTGATCGTGTCGGGCTGAAGGTCGCGCACAGCCACCACCAGGTCGGGGGCCAGGGCGGCGATGCGCTCGATGCTGGGCTTGAAGTCGCCGATCTTCTCCTTGGCGGCCGCCTCCGGCGGGTAGTTGCAGTCGCTGGTGACGGCTATGACCTGGTCGCCCAGGCCCAGCGCAAACAGCAGCTCGGTGTTGCTGGGTGCCACCGACACGATGCGCTGCGGCGCCCGGGGCAGCGTCAAGCTGCACCCGCGCTGGTCGGTCACGGTGATGGCAGCGGACGGCGGCTGCACCGGCGGGGGCTCGGGCTGCCTTCCGCGGCAGCCGTTGGCCAACGCCAACGCGGCGAGTGCCGTGGCCAGCGCACGCGCTGTGTGCGTCCGCCCGCTCGCCCCATCAGTCGTCACGCTCCTCTGCCACCTCCTCCAGCAGGCCTTGTTCGCGCAGGGCGGCCAGTTCCCTCTCCGTCAGCTCGCGCCAGGCGCCCGGTGCCAGATCGCCCAGAGTCAGAGGCCCCACCTGGACCCTCGTGAGGTGAATGACCGGATGTCCGATGGCCCTCAGCATCCTGCGGACCTGACGCTTCTTTCCCTCTATCAGGCGCAATTGGACCAGCGCCCGTCCGCCCTTGGTGGACAGCATTTGGGCCTGCGCCGGAGCGGTGCGCGTTCTGCCCAACTGCACGCCCGAGGCCAGCTGCGCCAAGTCCTCCTCACACGGGATGCCCTCCACCCGGGCCACGTACACCTTCTCCACCTGGTACTTGGGGTGCGTCACGCGATAGGACAGCACGCCGTCGTTGGTGAGCAGCAGCAGCCCCTCGGTGCCCTTGTCCAGCCGGCCCACGTAGAACAGGCCCTCGCCCTCCTCGCCCAGCAGGTCGAACACAGTCGGCCGGCCCTGCGGATCAACGCGCGTGGTGAGGTAGCCTGCGGGCTTGCTGAGCAGGAGGTAGCGCTTGGGCGGAGCGACGTCCACCACCTGGCCGTCCACCCGCACCTGGTCGCACTGCGGGTTGACCTTGGCGCCCAGTTCCGTGACCGGCGCGCCGTTGACGGTAACGCGGCCAGCGGTTATGAGCGCCTCACACTGCCGCCGCGACCCACAGCCTGCCGCGGCCAGCGCTTTCTGGAGGCGTACCATGGCAGCCATAAAGCGAGGAACAGGATGACCAGACTCAGCGCCGCCAGGCTCCAATGGCGCAGCGTCCAGGCCCAGACGGTCAGCCGGACCTCCCGCGCCGCCACCAGGCCGGTGCTCAGCGTCCGTCCGTCTGCTAGTCGGACCTCCACGCTGCCAGCCGGCTGCCCCTTGGCGACGGGCGCCGCCAGCGTCGGCCGCGTGAACTCAAGCCGGGCTCGGCCGACTTCCTCACGCGGAACCGTGGCCCAGATGTCCTCGGCCGCAACCGCCCGCACCTGCGCGTGGCGGCCGTTGGCAACGGAGACGTAGGCCGCAGTGCCTCCCGCGCGCACCAGGCGCACGCGCTCGAAGCGCGCCAGAGCCCAGTCCAGGAAGGCTCGCGCGTCCCTCCACAGGTGCTCCGTCTTCAGCAGCACGCCGATGATGGACAGATGCCCCTGCTTGGCCGACAGGACTATGCAGCGTCCCGCCGCGCGGGTGTAGCCGGTCTTGACGCCGTTGACGCCGGGGTACTTGCCCAGCAGCTCGTTCCGGTTGATGAGCACGCGGTCCCACTTGTGCCCGGGCCACGGGATGGTCGCCCGCGTCGTGGCCACCAGCTCGCGGAAGCGCTCCAGGCCCATCGCGTGCCGCGTCAGCACGGCCAGGTCGTAGGCGGTGGTGTAGTGGTCTGGATCGTGCAGACCGTGCGGGTTGGTGAAGTGCGTCCCCGTCGCCCCCAACTCCCTGGCCCGCCGGTTCATCACGTCCACGAAGGCGTCTACCGAGCCAGCCAGGTGCTCCCCCGCGGCGCTGGCCGCGTCGTTGGCTGACTTGATGAGGATGGCCTGGAGCAGATGCTCCAGGGGAATCTGCTCGCCGTCGGCCAGAGAGATGGACGATTCCCCCACCGCCGCCGGCCGCTTGCCCACAGTCACGATCTCGTCCAGCTCTCCCTCCTCGATCACCAGAATGGCCGTCAGTATCTTGGTGAGGCTGGCCGGGTAGCGCGAGACGCGGGCGGCCCGTTCGTAGAGGACCGTCCCGTCGGCGGCGTCCATCAGCACGACGGACTGGGCCTCCACGGGCGGGTCATCCACGGCCTGGGCCTGCGGGGGTCCGCAGGTCAGGGCAACGGCGCAGAGCGCCAGCACTTGCGCCGATCTCACCGGCTTGAGGGCACCGCACCTACTCGACATCCGAGGCCTTGGTCTCCGCGTCCGGCTCCGGCTCCGGCGCGCCGGGCTGGGGGCCGGATCGGAGAGAGAGCTGTCGCTCGGTCATCTTGCGCAGAGGGTCGAGCATGGGCAGATCGTCGAGGCTCTTGAGGCCGAAACAGGAGAGGAAGTGATCGGTAGTCTGATACAGGAGCGGGCGGCCCGGCGCCTCCTTCCGCCCGGTGATGCGGATGAGGCCCTTCTCCAACAGCGTGCCCAGCACGCCGCTGCTGTCCACTCCGCGAATGGCGTCTATCTCCGGTCGGGTAATGGGCTGGCGATAGGCGATGATGGTGAGCGCCTCCAGCGAGGGCTTGCTCAGTTGCTCGGGCTCGGGCTCGCGCAGGCGGCGCAGGTGTTCGGCGAACTCGGGACGGGAGGCCAGCCGGTATCCGCCCGCCAGCTCCAGCACCTGCAAGCCACGGCCGTCGAGCTGGGCGGATAGCTCCTCGATGAGCTGCGGCACCGTCTCCTCGTCCACCTCCAGGATGGCGGCCAGTCGCGCGGCCGTGAGCGGACCGTCGGCCGCGAAGAGCAAGGCCTCGATGGCGGCGGGGAGTTGCTGGGACATGGCTCAGGACCTGGCCCGACTCCGCGCCGGCTTCTTCTTGTCGTCAGGCGGCCGCAAGAGGGCGCGGATGGGCTCCTGCGGCGACTTCTGCCGCACCAATATGCGGCGGCGGCGGATCAGCTCCAGAACGGCCAGGAAGGTGGCGATGACCAGGCCCTTGGTGATCTCCCCGGGCAGGAGCTCCAGGAAGGTCAGCCCCTCCTCCGGCG
>JBHIEF010000072.1:0-19047 GCA_046760465.1 Armatimonadota bacterium
CTGTGCAGCGTCCGGCCCAGGGCCCTCACCGCCCGCGCCTCACTGGCGGCGTCGAGCTCGACCTTGTCTCCCCGCAGCAGGAAGCTGAAGCCGGCGTTGTACGACGAGCGGGCGAAGACGTGTTTCTCTCTGGCGTAGATGTCGGTAAGCAGGCAGAACTCCTCGCCCGTGATGGTCTCGTGCAAGCCCACGATGGCCCAGAAGGCGGACTCGCGTAAGTACCATTCCTCGTGCTGGGCGAACCTCTTCACCAGCCCCATGTTCGCTCTGATGTCCGCCGGCTCGGCCCGACCCAGAGCCCACAGCGCGCCGTCAATCTCCCACCAGGCAGAGGCCGGGTCCCTGAGCGCCTTCGTGATCATGGGGACCATCCTGCTGGAGACGACCGCGCTGGGTATCTTGCCCCGCTGTCGCTCCCGGCTGGTAGGCCTCCCCCAGTTGTCGTACCCCGAGATCCCATCCAGGGCGGCCCGCCTCACGCGCGGGTCCTCGTGACGCAGGGCCTTCGCCAGCGCCTCCACGGAAGCCTCATCGGCCCTGTCCGCGAGCTTCCGAGCCGCCCACGTGCGCACCATTGGGCTGTAGTGGCGCATCATGTTCGCGCAGAACTCGACTGGTGGGTTCCCCTCGCCCCAGAGCATCTCGTAGATCTCATGCGGCTCGGCTCCCTCGTCCCGAAAGCCCGTGGCCGTATCCGTGCGCAGGAACTGCCTGTCTGCGCGCCGGCCCCACGGATTCCCCGGCGCCGACCTCTTAGCGCTGAACTCCGTGCGCGGCGCGCCCGTGATGCGCAACGTCCGGCGCGGGGCCGTGTAGGTCAGGCCCAGGCCGCCGGTTCCCCACATGACCCCGCAGTAGCGAGTCTCCGCCGGCGGGGACGGCAGCATGCTGAAGCCGCCCCCGGGAAGCCGGCACAGATCGTAGTACCAGGCCAGCTTGTCCATCTGCCGCCGGTAGTGTGCCTGCTTGCCCTTGGGCACGTGCACTGAGCCCATACCCCGCCAGATCACGTTGAAGCCGCCGCCGGTGTGCCCGAATTCGTGGGCGTAGTAGGAGTCGGTTGTGATCAGGGCCAAGTGCTCGGATGCCATCTGGTAGGGCTCCCCCTCCAGCAGGGACAGCGCACACGCCAGCATCCCGTTCTTGCCGTTCGTGTTCGGGAACAGCTCGCTTCGATGGTCCCCGTAGCATACGCAGCCGTGCCCGGCCATGCGGTAGAAGAGCCTGAGCGCGCGCCTGAAGGTGGGCGCATCCACCTCGACCCCGCACTCCCGCGCCAGGATGAGCGCGATCAGGATCGGCACGCCGGCCGGGTTCATCAGGCCGCTCTGCACGTACCCGGGGTTCACCGTCGCCCCGTGCCCCCAGCCCCCGGCTGCCTGCGACCGGGCCGCTTGGTCACAGATTGTCTTTAGCCCAGGAAGCACGCTCTTGTCCCCCGTCTTCAGGTAGTACTCGCCCAGCAGAATCCCCTGGTACCCCAGGTGCCACGAGCTCTGACTGACCTGCTCCAGCGACTTCTCCGCGAGCCCGCGAGCCTGGAGCCTCACCTTCGCCACGAACTCCGGCTCATCCGTGGACAGCAGGAACAGCCCCGTCAGACACGCGGTCAGACTGTCGCGGTCCGCCCGAGCGCCGAGTTGGTACGCTCCGTCCTCTTGCTGCGACCTGCTCACGAACTCGGCTGTCTGCCGCACTATCTCGTCTGATTTGGCGCAGTCCAGCGGCCACGTCTTGCTGTACGCGCCCAGGACCGGGATAACGACCGACACTGTCTGCTCCATGCCGTCACGCCGCACCTGGAACGTCACGGTGCCGTCCGTGGCCTCCGCAGCGCCGATCGCCTCGCCCAGAGGCACCCGGGGGTCAGGCCCTACCACGGGTCGGCCGTTCACGGCCACAACTACGTCGCCCTTGCTGAGCCTCCCCGCCACGGGGGAGTCCGGCTCCGTACTCTCTATGGTAACGGCCAGCCCCTGCTCAATGGTCGCGTAGGCGCCCGTGACGCCGATCTGAAAGCGAGGGTACTGGCGGTCCGGACTGATCGTGCTTCCATACGCGTGTGCACCGATCGCTGAGCAGACCACGATGGCAGTCAGTAGACGCCTCATTGCCACTTCCTTTCGCCCCCTTCTGCGCTCCGTATCAGTGCCCCCTGCATCTCGCCGAGGGGCCTCTCTCGCTGTGTTCCTCCCCCTCGGCCACTTCCCTTTCGCGTTGGGCGCCAACACGCGGCGCGTCCCGCCCAGCGACACGCGGCCGACGAGGACTTCGCCCGCGCGGGGCGAAGGAGCCCCCGAAGGCCGTCTCACAGTCGCCCGGGAGGTGCCCGTACGCATGAGAACACGTGCCATCGCCGCCGCCGTAGTCCTACTAGTCGCCACCTGCGCCGCAACCATCGTCGGCCCCCAGCCCGCCGAGGACGCTGCCCGAGCGCTCGCCGCCGACATCCTCGACGCCACCGGCTGCAAGGGCGGCCTGATCGTCCACCTGGGCTGCGGCGACGGCCGCCTGACCGCCGCCTTACGGGCCGGCGACGGCTACCTCGTGCACGGGCTCGACGCCGACCCAGCCAACGTCGAGAAGGCGCGCGCGCACATCCAGGCCGCGGGCCTGGCTGGCCCCGTGTCGGTGGACCAACTGCGAGGCGCTAGCCTGCCCTATGCCGACAACCTAGTCAACCTCCTCGTCGCCGAGGACCTCGGCCCGGTCCGCATGAAGGAGGTGCGCCGTGTTCTCGCGCCCCGGGGCGTCGCCTACCTCAAGATCGGCCGCGACTGGATGAAGAACGTCAAGCCCGCTCCCGTCGAGATAGACGAGTGGACGCACTGGCGCTACGACGCCACCGGCAACCCCGTCTCCCACGACATGGCCGTCGGGCCGCCCCGGCGCATGCGCTGGACGGGCGGACCCAAGTGGTCTCGGCACCACGACCACATGGCCAGCCTCAGCGCCATGGTCTCGGCCGGCGGGCGCGTGTTCTACATCATGGACGAGGGCCCCAAGGCCTCGATGCAGCTCCCGCCCAAGTGGCTGCTCACCGCCCGCGATGCCTTCAACGGCACCATCCTGTGGCAGCGCCCCATCCCCACCTGGTACAACCACCTCTACCCGCTCAAGAGCGGACCGGCCCAGCTCCCGCGCCGCATGGTCGCTGTCGGCGACCGGCTCTACGTCACGCTGGGCATCAACGCACCCGTCAGCGAGCTCGACGCCGCCACCGGCCAGACGCTGCGCACATATGCGGACACCAAGACCGCAGAGGAGATCCTCTATTCCCAGGGCTTGCTCCTGCTCATGGTCAACCCCGACCGCAAGCCGGTTGACTATCGCCAGGAAAACGCCCACTGCTGGACCGAGCAGGGCCGCGCCAGCCGACAGTGGGGCTGGCACGGAGAGCCCCGCGTGCTCATGGCCGTCGAGCCCGCCACTGGCAACTGCCTCTGGCGGCATACGCGGCGGGTAGTGCCCCTCTCCCTGGCCGCTGACGGCAGGCATCTGGTGTACCACGACGGCGAGGCGGTGGTCTGCCTGGACCAGGCCAGCGGCGAGCAGCTCTGGCGGTCCGAGCCCGTCGCCCAGACCGACTTCGTGCCCACCGGCTGGTCGCCCACCACGATCCTCCACGACGGCGTGGTCCTCTACTCGGGCAAGAAGCGCCATCTGGCGGCGCTCTCGGCCGAGAACGGCCAGAAGCTGTGGGAGTGCCAACTGCACCCCTCCGGGCATTTCTGCCCCGAGGACGTGATGGTTGTAGACGGGCAGGTCTGGTCCGGGGACATCGCCAGCGCGCAGAACCGATCCAAGGGCACCTTCACCGGCCGCGACCCGCGCACCGGCGAGGTCGAGAGCGAGTTCGGACCCGACACCGACGTATTCGCCATCATGCACCAGCGATGCTACCCGAGCAAGGCAACCGACCGCTACATCCTGACCTCATGGATCGGCATCGAGTTCATTGACCCCAGGGCCAAGCACTGGGAGATCCACCATTGGGTGCGCGGGGGGTGCATCTACGGCGTGATGCCGGCCAACGGGCTGATCTACGCCACCCCGCACCCTTGTGCGTGCTACTACCAGTCTAAGCTGGCTGGCTTCTGTGCCCTGGCCCCGGCCGGCGGGCCTAGCCCAAGCGGGGATGACGAGCGCCGCCTGGAGAGGGGCCCGGCGTATGGTCGGATTCAGAGCTCGGCCGCGGAGCAGGAGGCTGGTGCCTGGCCTACCTACCGCCACGACCCCGCCCGCAGTGGCCACACCGACGTCAACGTCCCCGCCCAAGTGCAGCCCGCCTGGCGCGCCAGGATAGGCGGCAAGCTCAGCAGCATGACCGCCGCTGGCGGCAGGCTCTACGTCGCCAGCATTGACGCCCACACAGTCTATGCCCTCGATGCAACTACCGGAGAGATCCTCTGGCGCTATGTTGCCGGGGCACGCGTAGACTCGCCGCCCACCATCTACCAGGGCGGCGTGCTGTTCGGCTCCGCCGACGGCTGGGTCTACTGCCTGCGTGCTGCCGACGGCGAGCTGGCCTGGCGCTTCCGCGCCGCCCCCGATGATCGGCACCACGTGGCCTACGGACAGGTGGAGAGCGTCTGGCCCCTGCCGGGCAGCGTGCTGGTGCAGGATGGCCCTTCGGCAGCCTCAGGGCAGGCCGTCGCCTACTGCGTCGCCGGGCGGAGCATGTTCCTCGACGGCGGCCTGCGCCTGCTCAGGCTGGACCCCAAGACCGGCGCCAAGCTGTCAGAGACCGTGCTCGACGACAGGGACCCCGAGACCGGCCAGAACCTCCAATCGCTCATCAAGCACAAGAAGATGCCCGTCTCCCTGCCCGACGTGCTCTCCAGCGACGGCCGGATCGTATACATGCGCTCGCAGCGCTTCGACCTGGAGGGCCGCCGAGTCATCGTCCGCCCCGAGGACCAGAAGGACCAGGAGGGCGGCCTGCACCTGTTCTCACCGACCGGCCTGCTCGACGACACTTGGTTTCACCGGGCCTACTGGATCTACGGCAAGAACGCGGGCGAGGGCTGGGGCGAGTGGTTCATTCCCGGCCGACTGGTCCCGTCGGGGCGAATCCTCGTGTTCGACGACCAGCGTGTCTACGGCTACGGGCGAGACCCCGAGTACCTGTGCAACTCCTCCGTGTTGGAGTACCGCCTTTTCGCCGCCGGCAAGCGCATCGTCCCGGAACGCGTCAAGAATCTGAAGAACGCCCGTCAGGACACGGTCAACTGGCGCACGCGCGCCGACGAACTCGAGCCAGATCAGCGCACGGCGGTTGACTTCGGCTGGGTCAACGAACACCCGCCCCTGCTCGCCCGGGCAATGGTGCTGGCCGGTGATACGCTCTTCGTCGCTGGCCCGCCGGACGTGGTGGACGAGAAGGAGGCCTGGGGCCGCTTCTTGGAGCCGGGCGTCCGGGCCCAGCTCGACCGGCAACTGGCGGCCATCGAGGGCGGCGCCGGCGGTCTGCTCCTGGCTGTGAACGCCGCCGACGGCGGCAAGCTGGCCGCTAGTGAGCTCGACGCCACCCCCGTGTTCGACGGCATGATCGCCGCTGAAGGCAGGCTCTACCTGGCCACGGTCAACGGCGACGTCGTGTGCATGGCGCCCGGCTAGCCCGGCCTGGCGCCCGTCCGGCCGTCACGGCCCGTCGGCACAGAGCCCGAGGCCGATGTCGTATGCGTCAGCGCCCTCCGCCGGCCCTGGACGTGACGTCCGTGTCCACGTCCGCCTCGCCCGCAGCCGACGAGTTGCCCCTGAACGAGCACCCCTCGAGCGAGAGCAGCGATTGGTCGTGGTTGGCGATGGCGCCGCCCCGGCCGTCGGCCTGGTTGCCGCTGAACTCACAGGCCGACAGCACGGCCGTTGTGTGCTCGAGCTGCGAGGCGCGCGTGCACATGTAGATGGCTCCCCCGTGCCCGCCCGTCGTGTTGGCCAGGAAGCGGCTGCCCGTCACGGTCGCCCGCGAGCCGTAGTCGAGGTACAGCCCTCCGCCGCGCCATTGAGCCCGGTTGCCCTCGAAGACGCACTTCGCGTAAGTCGCGTAGACTCCCACGCGGTCCACCACCGCGCCCCCTTGCTCCGCCGTGTTGTCCGCGAAGGTGCAGTTGGTGAACCTGGGGGTGCACCGATCGAAGTTGTAGACGGCCCCGCCCTCGCGCGCCGAGTTGCCCCGGAACGTGCAGTTGACGACGGTCGGCGAGTAGCCGATCTCCGGCCCACGCGGCGGCCCGTGCCGTGTCCGGTAGTAGTTGACCATGCCCCCGCCCTTCCCGTCATAGCCTTCGCCGTTGGCGTTGCCGCCGGTGATGGTGAACCCGTCCAGCAGGGCCTGGTCGCAGCCGATGATCACGTGGTAGCAGTTATCGCCCGCCTCGCCGGGCGTGCCGATGTCCCCCGACAGGATCGTTTCGTTGGCCCGCCAGTCCCGGTCGTCACGGCTCGTCTCGTTGCCTCTGAATCCGCCGTACAGTGCCACGCCGTAGCGCAGTTGGAGGGCGGCCGAGCGCCCGTCGCCGGGCTTGTACGTGCCCGCCGCCACCCACACCTCGCCCCCGCACCGCCACGCGTGATCAATCCCGTCCTGTAGCGACCGATACGCCGTCGCCCAGCTCTTGCCATCTTGCTCCCCGGCAGCGGCGGCGCTGACGTACACCACGTCCTGCCGAGGCAGCCTCCTGTCCGGCCGCAGGTCGGGCTTGCCTGCGGTGGGGACGGGCCCTGGCGCGGGAGGGGAGGGGATCTGCCCCGGCGCCGTGGCTGTGTGTCCCGCCTGGGGGCAGGGCGAGTCCTCCGCCAGGCCATAGTCTCCGCCGTCGGGGTCCACGAACCGCGGGTCGGCGTCTATGTTGCCCTCGCCCGGGTACCCACCCTCAACGCACGAGCCGGTGACGATGGGCTGGCACTCATGCCAGTTGGCGATGCCCACGGGCCCGTAGTCGCAGGTGTTGCCCCACACGATGCAGTTGGTGATGACCGGGTTGTTGCTCGGACCGGTGCCCTGGTACAGCGACGGACCCCAGTCGCTGGCGTGGTTGCGTGTGAAGGTGCAGTTGGTGATGACCGGCGATGACGCCCCGTCGTTGCCCATGGCGGCCGCCCGGACGGCTCTGTTGCCGACGAACAGGCAGTTGGTCACGGTGGGCGAGCAGCCGAAGTCGTTGTACATGGCGCCGCCCTTGCCGTCGCACCGGTTGCCGATGAACGTGCACCGAGTGAAGGTGGGGCTGGTGCGCAGGTCATTGGCCACCGCGCCGCCCCGCCCGCGCGCGTAGTTGTCCTCGAAGAGGCAGTCCTCCACGATGGCGGCGGGCTCGCGGGCGGGTGGTCGGCGCGGGTCGAAGCTCCTCGTGACCATGTTGTACATGGCTCCGCCCTTGCCGGCCCAGTTGTTGCGGAACACGCAATTGCGCACCGTCGGCGCGCACTGGTAGTTGACCATCCCGGCCCCGAACCGGGGCTGAAGGCCCCCCATGATGGCCTGCGGTGTGGTATGCGTCTGCCCCCCGGCGCGTGGCGGCCGCCCCGCCGGACGCCACTCCGGCCCGGGGAAGGCGTAGCCGTCGGTTACCGTAAACCCGTCCAGCACCGCGCCATCGGCGCCGATGACGACGTGGTAGCAGTTGTCACCGAGCTCGCCGCGCCGGCCGATATCCCCGCTGAGCACGGTCTCATTAGCCCGCCAGTCGCGCTGGGCGCGCTGGCCCTCGGTGCCGGCGAAACCCCCGTAGACGGCCACGCCCTCCACCAGCCGGAACGAAGCACCTCTGTCGTTCCCGTTGGTGGGCCTGTAGACGCCCTGGGCGACCCACACCTCGTCGCCCGCGCGCGCCTGCGAGAGGGCCTCCTGCACCGTGCTGAACGCTCCATCCCACGAGCCACCATCTGGGCGCTTGGCCTGGCTTGAGGCGTTGACGTAGATCGTCCGGCCCCACGAGGGCGCCCCGACCACGAAGATGACCAGCGCGGCGATGGTCGGCACCAGTTGAAGCCAGGCGAGCCGTGGTCCACACATGGCTGCTCATCACCTGTGCTTGCCGTTCGCTGCCGCTCGCTCCCCCGGACACAGACGAGTCAGAGCACGGTCAGATTCCAGTCTTGCCGGGCCGCCGAATGGAGACGGAATCTGTCTCGCGCGACCCGCGTCTCTATCGGTGAGCGCAAGCCGCCGGCGCTGACGGCTGAAGGGGTCAGCGCCGACGTCCGGCGGGAGACCGCGTGGCCAGGTCTGCTGCCGGGCCGCACGCAGAAAGGAGTCGGAACATGCTGAAGAAGGCCGTGCTGTGCATCGGCGTCGTGTCGCTGGCCGTAGCCGCCGCAGTGGTGCTGGCCCAACAGCCGCCGGGCGGGCGTCGCCCCGGAGGCGGGGGCCGCGGGATGATGGGCGACATGATGTACCTGGAGCGGACCTGGACCGCAGTCTCTTTCCAGCTCGACTGCACCAGCGAGCAGCTCGCCTCGCTGCGGCCGACCTACCGCAACGCGCTGAATGCCCGCAATGCAGCCCTCGCCAAGGCCAGGGAGGCGGGGGACTTCGAGGCCATGGGCAAGGCCATACGCGACTGCAAGACCAGGCTCGAGGCCAAGCTCAAGGAAGTCCTCTCCACTCAGCAGATGACGAAGCTCCAGCAGCTCATGCAGCCGCCCAGGCGCCCCGGGAGGCCCGGCGGCGGCCGCTGATGCCCCTGGCCGATCTGCCCTCGCCAGCGCTGTAGCGCGCAGCTCCCGCCTTGTTGGGTCGGCGGCTCCCGTCGCGTCTAGGAGTCGCCGGCCCGTGCGCGCCCCTGGTTTGGCCGTTTTCCCCCTTCACTAGTATAGGCACGATTCCGGCGGTTTTGGGCTAGAGATTCCCGCTCCGCGCCAAGGGGTGACCTCCCCGAAAAGCCCACCGTTGAGCCCTTTTCGCCGCTTCAGGAGAATCTCGTCGGGCCCGCAAATGCGACGGATAACTACCACGACGATGGTGTAGTGTCAGACCCGCCGGCCCGGCTCCGAGGGTCGCGTGCGACAGAGGGCGCTGGCCAGGATGATCACCTGAGCCTCACACCGACGACAGCTAGCCTTCCGGGTCCTTCGGGGCCCAGTGGCGGGGGCGCGAGCCACGCGACTGGCGCACCGCCGTGGGCTTGCCGGTTATGTCCTGGGGCAGGCTGCTCACGTAGCCCGGGAAGCCCATGGCCGTGTCCTTCACCTCCACCAGCCACGCGTCGGGCAGCTTCCCCTCCACGTAGCCCTCGTAGACGTTTCCCTTCCTGACCACCTGGTAGGCCGGGTACCAGACCAAGTCGCGCCAGTACGGCACGTCGTCGCAGTAGACGTACCAGAACTTCACCTGGATGATCTTGTTGGGCGGGTCAATCGTCGCCCGGAAGAGAGTGCCCCGGTCCGTCTCCTCATGGCTGAGGTCGCTGATGGTGGTGAGGGGCCGGCCGTCGAAGACGTGTGAGACCCACATCTGCCAGTTCATGAACTGCTTCTCGGAGTTCGACGCGTGCCGGTAGTTGGGAATGTACTCTATCGTCCACGGCCGCTCCATTCCAGCCTGGATCCTGTTGATGCCGAACATCTCGTAGCCGTCCTCGTTGGTCGCGCCCAGGTATAGCACCGGGCACTGTACGTGCTTCTGGGTCTGGAACGGGGAGAAGGGCCTGCGGTAGTCGGTCTCCATCCGCTCGAAGGTGGACTCGTTGCCCATGTAGACGACGCCGGCGATGCGTTCGGGCGCGATGGCGGCGGCCGTGAAGGCCGAGGTGGCACGCTTGCTGTGCCCGCCGATCACTGCTCGGACCTGCTCCTCGCCCAGGACATCCGCAAGCACGTCCAGCGCCCGCAGGTAGCAGACGGCCAGGCGGAAGTAGTTGTGGTCGGTCGGGTCCCGGCTCTCGCGGCCCATGTCGCTGGTGAAGCGAATCCAGCGCCCCTCGCCGTCCTCGCCGTCGAAGGAGCCGGGCACGGACACCACCATGGTCGGGTAGCCGGTGCGAGCGGCGATGGGCTCACCGTAGTTGTACAGCACGGGGTCATCCCCGCGCCGCTGGCCGACGACCACGACCTTCCCGCGTCGCTGGGGCGTCTGGTTCGCTGCCGCGTCGGCCGGCATGAAGATGACTGCCGTGTGGTCCATCCTGACCCCGTGGTGGATCTGGCTACAGAAGCTGACCTCGACGCGCCGCAGCTCCCGCCGCGGGTCCGTGTAGGAGGTCATGACCTCGTCCCGCTCCACTGCGTAGTCCAGTGGCGGAAAGGCGAGCTGCTCCCACCTCTCTCGCGGCGTCGGGGGCTGCCCGTCTGTGGCGGCAGGACTGCTGCCGGCCAAGGCGAGCATGACCGCTGCGAGCGCTGACAGGTCGCCCCTGACCATGAGTCACCTCTGCGCACGGCCCCGGGGCCGGCGGGCTAACGCTCCGAGCCCGCCTCGCCGGGCTCTGTGAACTTCCGGAAGGCCGCGGTCCGCAGCCAATCCCGCCAGGCGGAGCGACTCGCGCCGTGGGTCTCGCCGGTCCACTCATCCAGCATCCGCCCGACTGCCGCATCGCCCTCGGGGTCATTGGCTCGTTCCAGGCAGTCAATCAGAGCCACCACGGCCGGTGGCCCGCCGATGTCTCGAACTGCCTGGGCTGCCGCCACACGCACCTTGCGGTCGTAGAGGAAGTCCTCAAGCCAAGGCAGGACGTACGGGTGCCCGATGGCGCGCGCCCTGCGGATCAGGCCGCGCTTGGCCTTCGGGCCGCGCGCCTGCCCAGTGCGAACGGCCACATCTGCCACCCGAGATCGGACCTCCTCCGCAACGGGCGGAAACCACCAGGCCCGACGGTGTATGCCCACCGCGTCTTTGGGTCCCTGCCAGGTGTGGTACGACTCGTAGCGCCAGCTCAGGGCCGAGTCCGGGCCGCCATCGCCCCTGACGAGCGCCAGCACGTGCTCGGGCGTGCGGCCGAAGAACCGCCTGTACTTGCCCTTGCCATCGCTTCGGGTCGGGTCGAACGGCGTCCAGCCGACGCCGGGAAGGTAGGCCTCCGCCCAGCGGTGCGATATCCGGTCAATGTAGAAGGCGGCATCGGACCGGCGCGCGTTCCCGCCCACGTAGCGTGCCGGAATGCCGTTCGCGCGACAGAGGGCGATGAAGGCGAACGCATACTCGCTACAGCTTCCCGTGCCTCGGTCGAGGACCACGTCGGCCGAGTCCCACGTGCTATCGCGCGCGTACTTGAGGTGGTCCACCACGTAGTCGAAGAGGGCGCCGATGAGCTCCAGCGTGTTGGACTGCTGCCCCTGTGCTTGAGCCCCTGACACCTCCGCTGCCGCGGAGCGGACGACTTCCGACTCCAGCGCGTACTTCGCCCCGGCTCGCAGGTACAGGTCCCGGACCTCCTGCGGGATGTCGTCCGCAGACCCCACTCGCACTGATTCGAGGTCGACTTGCCAGGGGTAGAGCGTCGCGTCGGCGATCCAACGGACCACGAGCTGCTGGCCCGGTTCCAGCTCCGGAACGCGCCACCTGGCGATCTTCTGGCCCCATTGGTCGGTCTCCACCTTGCTGGGTCGGGGCTGTATCTCCAGGCCGTGGATGGTCTGCGCCGGCGTCTCGGGCGGGCAGGCCATGCGCAGCTCGAACTCGGTGATGGGCTCATCGCTCCTGCTGATGGTGCGATCCACGAAGACGACCGTTACCCGTTCGCCCTCACCGTCGGCCACTGCGTGGCACGCCAAGCTGCCCATCAGAAGCACGCTCACGGCATGCCTCAGCGCGCGGCGCCTCCAGCTCTCCGTCATCATTGCCTCCCGCTGCCCGTCAGCATCTGACTCGGCCGCCCCTCAGGGGCAGGCCTCAACACGATGGCGTCCAGGCCCGCGTAGAATCCGGTGGAAAGCCCGGCCTTGCCGGTAGCTTCGACGCGGAGGACCGGGGGCTCCTGCCCGAGCTCGACGATGGCTCGCGGCAGGGCGTCGAGCCCACCTGCGGCGCCCGCTCGGGCCAGGGGCTGGCCGGGCTGAGCCGCGTGGTCGCGACGTCACGCTTTGCGCTGAGCGTCTGGCTCGTCCACAGCCCCGCAACCGGGGCAAGAGGGTCGCGGACCCTCAGAGCGGGACTCGCCGGCCGAGGCCCATTCTCTCGGCGGCTCCCAGTATGCGCCAGGCGGCGGCCACGTCTTGGACTGCGAGGCCGACGGACTTGAACAGCGTCACCTCGTCCGGGCTCTGCCGGGGCGGCTTGCGGCCGGCGGCGATCTCGCCGAGCTCTGCATGTATGTGGTCCGGGCCGATCATCCCCTTCCCCATGGGCATGAGCAGATCGCCCGCCTCTTCCATGCTGGCCTCCCGCTGGTCAACGACGACCTTCGCGCGCACCACCGTCTCCTCGGGGACCTCGCGGGTGGTGGGAGTGTAGGCGCCGACGGCATTGATGTGGACGCCGGGCTTCAGATCGCCGTCCTCGAACACGGGGGTCGGCGAGGTGGTGGCCGTGCAGACGATGTCGGCGTCCGCCAGTGCCTGCTTGGGCGTCGCAGCGACCCCCACCTCGAGGCCGAGGCGGTCCTGCATGTTCTGCGCGAAGGCGTCGGCCCGCGCGGCGACGGGGTCGTGCACCCACGCCTGCTGGATGGGCCGCACGGCACAGACGGCTTCGAGTTGGGTGGACCCCTGGGCGCCCGCGCCGAAGATGGCCACACTACGGGCGTCGGTGCGGGCCAGCAGGTCGGTGGCCGCTCCGGAGGCGGCGCCGGTCCTCAGCGCGGTCAGGGAGCCCGCCTCCATCACCGCGAGTGGACGCCCCGTCTCGCCGTCGAAGAGGGTCATGAGCGCGTGGATGAGGGGAAGCCCGCGCTCGGGGTTGTCGGGGAACAGCGAGAGGAGCTTGACCCCCATCTGCCGGCCCTCCGACAGGAAGGCCGGCATCAGCAGCGCCGTGCCGTCGTTGCACGGCGTCGGGATGACGGTTCTGAGCGGGAGATGGGCCTCGCCAGTTGACAACTGAGCAAAGGCCAGCTTCATGGCTTCCACGGCGTCCGCCATGGGCAAGGCCTCGCGGACATCGGCCGCCGACAGTATGAGCAGGCTGCCATCCGTCATCGGCCAACTCCTCGGCGTGCTGCCTTGGACCCTGGAGAGGCGCGCCCTCACTTGAGGCGCTGCATGTTCCGTGCCGAGGGCGCCAGCGCCAAGCCGCCTCGGGCGGTGCACCTGAGCTCAGGGGGCAGCATCGCCCCCGCGTCCCTTACAGCGTCTATGGTCTCGTCCAGGGGCACGTCGTTCTCATACCCGCCGAGCACGAGATCGGCGCAGACGAAGGCCGACGAGGCCGCGGCGGCGTTGCGCGTATGACAGGGGATCTCGACGATGCCCTGGACCAAGTCGCAGACGGAGCCCATCGCATTCTGAAGCGCGATGGCGGCGGCATCGCAAGCCTGCCGGGCCGAGCCCCCGGCGGTCTCGACTACCGCGGCCGCCGCCATGGCGCCGGCCGCCCCGATCTCGACCTGGCAGCCCGCGACTTCGGCCGCAAAGGTGGCGCGGGTGGCGACGATCAGGCCGATGGCGCCGGCGGCGAGCAGCGCGGTAATTGCCTGTGCTTCGCTCAGGCCCCGCTCCTCGGCCAGCGTCACCAACACGCCGGGAAGCACGCCGGCGGCCCCGCCGGTGGGCGCCGCGCAGACCACGCCTCCGCTGCAATTGGTGTGCATGGCGGCCAGGGCGCGCCCTGCGGCGCGGGTGTGCAGGCCTCCCACGGCCACTCCGCCGTCCGCCTCGGCTCTCAGGACCTTGGCAGCGGAGGGACGCAGCAGGTGCATCCGGACGGCGTCATCGTCCAGCCCGCGCGAGACCGAGTCCCCCATGATCCGGTAGCGGCGAGTGATCTCGGCAGCGACCTCCCCTGCGGGCTTGCCCAGCAGCTCAGCCTCGTAGGCAAGGGCCAGCTCACCCAGGGAGCAGCCGCGCCGCTCGGCCAATGCGACCATGTCCCCGGCGTTGTCGAAGAGGGGACGGCCAGGCTTCAGGAAGAACAGCGGCCGGGCCGACCAGACCTGGCTAACGCCGGGCAAAGCGTCCAGCCTGGCCACGTCGTCGGGGTTGACCGGCTCCAGCCCCCGGCGAAGCAGCAGCACGCGATCGGCGTCCGTCCGCCTCTCCAGCGCGGCTGGGGCTGATCCAGGCCCCGCCATGACCTCTCGCGCCTCGTCCTCCACGGACGCGTCGCCCTCGAGGGCCAGGACGTGGGCGTTGCCGGTGAGGTGCACGGGCCAGCCCTCCAGCGAAGAGAGCACGATGCCTCCGCCGCCGGTTGACTTGGCCATGGCGTGCAGCGTCCGCCCCCGCCGGGAGGCCACGGCGATTTGCACGCAGTTCGGGTGATCGGCTCCGGGGAGCTCCCTGTCCTCGAAGGCGATCTCGATGCCGTCGGCCGCGGCGTGCGCCAGGGCACGGTCGAACCGATCGTCGGCGATGTCCCAGCCCATCAGCCCCGCTGCGAAGGCCAGGTCCGACCCCTGCTGTCGGTACACCTGGAAGTAGGAGCCGTCAGGGTCGAAGGTGAAGGTCGCCGCCCGCGGCTCGTCTCCCAAGAGGTCGCGGGCCAGTCTGGCGATGTGATACGAGCCGGCCGTGTGCGAGCTCGAGGGCCCTCGCATGACGGGCCCAAGCACGTCGTTGAGGATGCTGATTGCCGTTGCGTTCATGGCTGCTGGAGCCCGTCTAGTGCCCAGAGGCGCCTCGGGCCGCGGCCGCGGCAGCGCGCCTCCGTTGGGGCCATGGAGGGGAGGCAGTTGGCCTAGGTGCGGGCGCTGGGTCTTCGCCGCGGGGCCCCACGTGTGCCGGCGTTCACGGCAGCCGCTTGACGTAGACATAGTAGGCGCCGCGGGAGGCGCCCTCGTCGTCAGTGAACCACGTTTGCAGGCGCGTCTGGCCGGCCTTCAGCCGGGCCTGGAAGGTCACCGCATGTGCGTCCTCGGGGATCGGCTTGGTCAGGTCCACGTCCGCGATCTTCAGCCTGGCCTTGGTCGCGCTGATGGCCTTGCCCTTGGGGATGGCCGCGGTGATGGGCGCGTCAGCCTCCAGGGGCCAGCGACGCAGGGCGAACTCGTAGGTCCCGTCCTGGGCCACCTCTATGGCCCAGAAGCCGTTAGAGGCATTGCCGGCGCGCACGGCGCCCTGGCTCCAGACGGGGTTGGGCCCGTGCCAGTCGTGCGACATCAGGCGGCAGGGATTCTCCTCATGCGAGCCGATGACTATGGGGCAGTACTCGTCGAAGCGCTCAGAGAGGTCCTCCCACCAATCCTCGTAGGCCTGACGCAGCCTCTGCACGACCTCCGGATGGTCGTCGGCGACGTTGGTGGTCTGGCCGGGATCGGCGTTCATGTCGTTGAGGATCTCCCCGTTGACCAGCCGCCAGCGTTGCGTCATGACCGCGCTCTTGCGCCACTTCTGGGGATGGTCAATGCGCTGTGAGTGGACCAGCAGCGTGCGATCGGGCCAGTCGGCCTCCTGCCCCCTGAGCAGGGGTGAGAGGTCGGCCCCGTCGAAGGCGACTCCCTCCGGACTTTCGAGCCCGCACAGGGCGATCAGCGTGGGCAGCAGGTCAATGTGCGCGCTGAGCTGTTCCACGTCGCGCGCCGCCCCCAGGCCGCCGGCGGGCCAGCGTATGAAGCACGGCACGCGGTGGCCGCCGTCGAACTCGGAGCCCTTCTTGCCGCGCATGCCGCCGCTGTCGCCCCCCGAGGTGCCGTTGTCGGTCATGAAGATGAGGATCGTGTTCTCGGCGAGCCCCAGGCCCTCCAGCCGGCGCATGAGGTGGCCCATGTTCTCATCAATGTTGGTGATCATGCCGTAGAAGGCCGCCTGCCTGGGCGGAACGCCCTTCTCCTCGTAGGGCTTGCTGTACTTCTCGGCGACATTGTAGGGTCCGTGCGGCGCGTTGGTGGGCAGGTAGCAGAAGAAGGGCTGGCTCCTGTTCGCCTCGATGAACCTGATGGCGTTGCGGAAGAACACGTCGGTGCAGTAGCCCTGGAAGGGCTTCCACTGGCCGTTGTGCCGGTAAGTGTCGTCGAAGTAGTCGTTGCCCCAGTAATCGGGGCCCTGCCCCACGCCGCCTCCGCCGTGGACCAGCACCTCCTGGAAGCCGCGATCCTCGGGTCGGTAGGGGTAGTTGTCGCCCAGATGCCACTTGCCGAAGATGCCGGTGCGATAGCCGGCGGCAGCGAACACGTCGGCCATGCTGACCTCGTGCCTGCCCAGGAGCGAGCGGCCCATGATGGTGTGCCAGACGCCGGTGCGCGAGGAGTAATGCCCCGTCATCAGCGAGGACCGCGTCGGCGAGCAGGTGGGATCCACGTGGAAGTTGGAGAGGCGGACGCTCTGGCCGTGCAGTCTGTCCAGATTCGGCGTCTGAATGACCGGATTGCCCAAGCAGGCCAGATCGCCGTAGCCCTGGTCGTCGGTCATGACCAGCACCACGTTGGGCCGGTTGGCCGGCCGGTTCTGGCCAAGCACTGTCCGCGGCGCGGCCAGTGCCGCCGCCCCCACGCCCATGGCCTTGATGACGTCGCGTCTGCTCCGCTTCCCGTCCATCAGTGTAGACACTCCTTTGTGGCGACGTGAGCGCCGGGTGGTGGGTCCGCGTCGCGGGGCCTCTGGTGGGCTACTGTGTCAGGCGCTCTCGCAGCGCGTCCAGCAGGCCATCCGGCGGTTCGAAGGGCAGCTCGATCGGCTCCGCGCGCAGCGCGCTGGTGTAGATGCCCAGTATGGCGTTGAACTCGGCCAAGGAGCGCTCCAGCCGCGTCGGATGCGGCTGGGCCTCATCCAGCAGCCAGTCGAACACGGCCTCCGTCAGGCGGGCCTGAGCCTGGTCGTCCTCCGTCCGGTAGTCGTGCGAGCCGCTCTCGTATCCGTCGTCGGCAGTCCGGCGCTCCCAACTGGCCATGGTCCAGTGGACGAATCCCTCGGTGCCGTACACGGCGATGCGCTTGTGCGCGTAGCGCGACTCCGTCTGGTCGGTGGCGAGCGGGGCGCAGGCACCGCACACCAGCATCCCGGGCACGCCGTTGGCGAAGTTGATGGCCGCTGCGGCCATACCGGGCGAGGGCTGACGCGAGTCCAGCTCGCTGCCGTCGGCGACCTGCCCGAAGACCCTGGCGATGTCGGCGAAGCCATTGTAGCTGTGCGCCAGCTCCAGCACGTGCACGCCCTGGTCGAGCGGCGTGGAGCGCGCGCTGGCCTCGATGAACCGGATGTCGCCGACGCGGCCCTCGGCCACGTCGCGCTTCAGTTCCAGGTTCCGGGCGTGGAAGTGGAGCTGCGTGTTGACGCAGAACTTCGTCTTTGAGGCGGCGTCCAGGTCGCGGATCTGGCGCCAGTCCTCGCCCTCCAGGGCGATGGGCTTCTCCACGATGGCCGCGGGAACTTCGTGCTGGGCGGCGATGGACATCAACTCGACTCGCAGGGATGGCACGGTGACGATGTGCAGCACGTCCGGGCGCTCCCGGTCCAGCATCTCATGCACGTCGGTGTAGCGCGTTTCGACTCCGAACTCGTCCCCGAACTCGTTCAGCCGCTGCTCGTCCAGGTCGCAGATGGCGACGATGCGGCCCCGCTCGACGAACTGGTAGGGCCGGGCGTGCCCGCGGGCGCGCGGGCCACACCCCAAGAAGGCCCACGTGAACATGTGTCACTCCCCCATGCTGTGCATCGGATCGCGGCGCCGCGCACGCCCTCTGCGGGGCCGCGCGGCGCCCAGCGGCAGCAGTGCGGACCGCGGCTCACTTATCCAGCCTGAAATCCTCGGGCTTGAGTCCCTTCTTGTGTCCCCCGACCCCGATGTCGTTGGGGTCGTATTCACCGACGAGGTCCACCTTGCTCCGGGCCGGGATCTGGTCCTCCATGCCCATGCCCCAGTAGCAGGCGTTGACTAGGAGGCGGCGGAAGCCCTCGCTCTGTAGATCCCCCGCGTGGCCCATGGTGGTGGTGAACACGCGGGAGGCCTTCCCTTGCGTGCCCGTGTACGTCTTGATCCAGGCCACGGGAACCGGCTCCTTCTCGGTGTTCGGTTCGTCGGTCGGGTTCATCCCCACCAGCACCTGTCCCATGATCAGGGGCTTGCTGTCGCCGGTGAGAGTGGTGATGGCGTAAACGTCGGATGGCCCCCAGATGTCCTCACAGCCCCTGACGATGGGATGATCCTCCATGCCCTCGGCAACCACTCCCCGCGTGCTCTCTCGCTGGTGACGTCCGTAGTGGCTGATCCAGGTCTCGCCGAGCACCTGCCTGCCATACCCGCCCTCGAACTCGCCGGTGGCACGGAAGCTCCACTTGGCGTAGGGGCTGTCGGGGTTGTTCTTGTAGCGGAAGGCGTGTGTCGCGGTGCGCAGGCCCATGATCGGCTTGCCGGAGTTGGTGTAGTCAATGATGTACTTCATCTGCTCATCGGGGAGCTCCCGGAAACGAGTGAAGATCACCATCATGTCGGCCGTCTCCAGCGCCTCCAGCCCCGGGATGTTGTCTAGCGTCTGCGGGTCAACCTCGCCAGTCTGCTTGTTGATGGGTAGGAGTACCGTGCACTTGAAGCCGTGGTGTACAGCCAGGATCTTGGCCAACTGCGGCATCAACTCCTCAGAGCGGTACTCCTCGTCGCCGATCACGAAGACGATGTGCTTGCCCTTGCCCGGGCCGTCGAAGCCATCGTAGACCACGGGATCGGCAGAAGCGTGATTGCCCATCAAGCTCAGCACTCCCACGATGACCGACCCCCTGCACTTGGCCCCGCGTTTCAGACGTAGCATCGCCTACTCCTCCTGTTCTCAACGGCCTGCGTGTGCCCGTGTCGCGTTGGCCCACGCCCCGTGACGCCCGCCCACGGACGGCGAGAGCGGTGGACCGCACCCCTCACTTCGTCAGGCGTTGGGGTCATCCTCCCTCCATCTTCGGCTGCGCGCTGCCCGTGCGGCCGAGAAGGGCGGCTGGCGCGCGTAGCCGAGGACGGATGCACGAGAGGGGGAAGCGCCGCGGCCGACCGGCAGCAGGCCCTGGGGATCAGGAGAGGCCGCTGAGCGCCCA
>JBHIEF010000073.1:0-18698 GCA_046760465.1 Armatimonadota bacterium
CGGCGTTATCGTAACACTTCCGGAGGCAGGCTGTCCAGCGCATGGGGGTCTTGACTTCCTTGCCAGTTGACGTATGGTGGTGGTCACGTAGGGCCAAGTACCATGGGAGTGTTGCGGTCGGCGGGGTCACCCCGAGCGGGAGGGACGGATGATGAGTCGCATGGTCCGCTGTGTTTCGCTGGCAGTTGGCCTTAGCCTGATCGGATGGCTGGTGAGTGGGCTGCCTGCGCAGCAGCCCGGCGCCGAGCTCCGGTACAAGATGGCGTACGGGACGTATCTGGGCGGGGCCCGCTGGGAGCAGGCCCGGGAGGTCATCCCGTATCCCGACGGCTCCGTGCTGGTGGGCGCGTTCACGGCCTCGGAGGGCATGCCCGTCACGGAAGGCGCGGTGCAGTCCGAGTATGGGGGCGACGACCCGGCGCTCGGGCACGGCGGCGTGTACGGCGGCGACGGCTTCGTGATGCACCTGAGCGCGGATGGCAGCAGGATCCTGGCGGCGACGTACTTCGGCGGCTCCAAGCAGGAGCGCGGCATCTACGGCATGGGGCTGGACGCGGAAGGCAACGTGGTCATCAGCAGTGCCACGCGCTCGCCCGACGTGACCACGACGGAGGGGGCCTATCAGGAGGAGTACGGCGGGCCCGAGGCCGACATGTACGCGGCCAGGCTGACTCCGGACCTGAAGCAGTTACTATGGTGCACGTACGTGGGCGCCTCCAGGAACGACTGGCCGCGGGGTGGGCTGGGCCTGGACGGGCAGGGCAACGTATACGTCGTCGGGGGGACCAACTCGCCGGACTTCCCCCTCACGCCGGGCGTCTTCCAGAGCCAGCGTAAGGGGGAGCGGGACGGGGCGATCGTGAAGCTATCCTCGGACGGGTCGAAACTCCTGCTGAGCACGCTGCTGGGCGGCAGCGCCTGGGATGGGCTGATGGGGGTCAGAGTTGACCGGGCGGGCGCCATCTACGTGGCGGGGCATACGCAGTCGGCGGACTTCCCGGTGACGCCGGGAGCGGCCCAGGCCAGCCTCGGCGGGAAGTCTGACTGCATGCTGACCAAGCTCTCGGCCGACGGCGGCAGGCTGGTCTACTCCACGTACCTGGGCGGGGCGGAGAACGAGTTCGCCGAGCATCGCCAGTGGCTGAGCGACGATGGAACCGTTCTGTTGACCGGGGTCACCGCGTCCAGGGACTTCCCCACGACAGCCGGGGCGTACCAGCGGAGCCTGAAGGGCAGGAACGACGGCTTTCTGACCAGGCTATCCGCCGATGGGAAGCGCCTGGTGTTCTCGACGCTGCTGGGCGGGTCGGGCGGCGACTTCTTCCTGATGCCCACGCCCGACGGCGAGGGCAACATCTTCATGGCGGGCCAGACGGAATCGCGCGACTTCCCGGTCACGCCCAATGCCTTGCAGCCCACGTTTGGCGGTGGCAGGAGCGACGGCGTGTTAGCCGTGCTCAGCGGCGATGGTTCGCGACTGCTGTATGCAACGTATCTGGGGGGCAGTGGGGAGGACATGATCCGCAGCGTCGCCCTCGGCCCGAACGACAGCGTCTACCTCGTGGGGAGCACGGGCTCCGACGACTTCCCCACCACGCCCGGCTCACTCCAGCCGCGCCCCGGCGGCGGCGGGGACGCGTTCGTGGTGAAGCTGGTGGGGGAGGGGTAGGTGGGCGGGGCGAGATATGGGATGCGGGATGAACGCCGACGTCACACCGCTTGGGGCCACCTATTCGCCTCCGCCCCGGCCGTCGTCACTGTAGGTCGAAGAACAGGTCCGGTGGGCTCTGTCCGTAGAAGAACTCCTCTGTCCTGCCCCACTTCACGTGGCCGTCGACCCACCCGACATTGGCTCCTCCGTTGTGAATGGCTCGGGGACGAGTCATCCACGCGGAGTCTCCCGCCACGGGTTGGTCGTCGGCGTCGTTGGGGGGCTTGGTCGGGGGCGAACCGAAGTGAGACGGGGCATCGATCCGGTGGTCGGGGCCCACCACGGCGCCCGAGTCGTCGTAGCACTTCTTTGCGTCACAGAGCATCACAGTCTGGCTCGGGTAGTATACCGCGCCCAGGAACTGCCCCTGTATGTACGTGTCGTTGTAGCCGTACGACCGCTGCTTTGTGCTGGGACACAATAGTATCTGCTTGTTCCTGATGTAGGGCTGAACGTAGTCCTTGTCCCAGTGCAGGAAAACGCCTCCTCCGGCATCGTAGTAGCGCGGTGGGAGCATCTCATCGTAGTCGTCCGCGTACATGATCAAGGCAAGCCCAAGCTGTTTCATGTTGCTGGCGCAGCTCGCCTGGCGCGCCTTCTCGCGCGCTCTCGAGAAGACGGGGAACAGGATTGCTGCCAGAATGGCTATGATGGCAATCACGACCAAGAGCTCGATCAGCGTGAAACCTCTGCGCTTCATGCGGAGACCTCCTGGGGCCGGGATCCCCCATATGGAACTGGGCGCCCCGGCGTTGGGTGAACGGCTAGCCATTCGTTGCGATGCTTCACCATCCGGGCTCCAGAAGCCTGCTCGGCGGCATTGCCGAGGCAGCAGACGCTGCCGGCGCTTACCGACTGGAGCTACGAACTGCTGAGCAACCAGGGGAAGGCCCTATTCCTGCGCCCGTCGGTGTTCGCCGGTGGCTGGACGCTGGAGGCAGCGGAGGCCGGGTCGCGAGGTCCAGCGTGGCTATCCTCCCTGTGGCGCAGCAGAGGCCTCCTCGTGGCTCTTGCGTACCGAGTCAATGATGAGATCGAGAACGCCGCGCGCGGCCTCCGCCGCTTTCTGATCGACTGTGAGTGAGTCGCGGCGCTCCCTTGCTGGATGCACGAGGTTCCTGTGGTGCCGGATCGCGTCGCTGAACTGCTCGGCGCTTCCTGTAACGAGGCCTGGCTCGTACGCTACCTCGATCATCTTACCAAGATTCCAGCGCCGGAGAGGCCCCTTTGGGGCACATGAAGCGCGTCGAGCGTCATCGCAGTGCGCCTCCAGGGCGTCGAGCAGCACCCCCTCGGCTGCCGCTCCGGCCATGACAAGGGTGGCTTTGTGGGCCCCGGCCTCGAACGCTTGGCGGCACTCCCGGTAGTCCCGGGAGGCGATCGCCCTTAGTTGGCGGTGTTGCATGAACTCCAGGCTGGGACGGGGTGCCTCGGCGTCTCGAGGAGCCTTGCGCTCTCTCTTGGCACGCTCAATGAACAGCTCGCGCTGAACGCGCGCGTGCTCAGCCCGCCGGAAATCCTCAATCTGGGCGACCACCGGGTCCGCATCTGTGCCGACTTTGCCCACCTCGTCAGCCAGGTGGCGCTTCGCGTGCTCCGTCTGACGGTCGATGAAACCCGTCACTCGCTGGTTGAGAGCTTCCCACTGATCGCCAGTCGCAGCCGACTGCGCCGGCAGAAGCGCCTCGAGGTGCGCGGCGATCCACGCGTTCACCAGTCGGCGCATGCGCTCCCGCTGGGAATCAAGCAGCGCCTTGTCCATTGCGGAGGAACGAGACAGACCGCGCCGACCGTAGTCCGCCTTCAGGCTAGCGAGTTCCTGCCTCGCTTCGCTCTCGATGGTCTCCCGCTCTTTCTCGAATAGCGCGCTGGCCAGCTTGACCTCCTCTTGTGACCATGCAGCATCGGAACACATCGTCGCGTCTCCCAGACGGCCTGCTCTAGTCGCGGCGAGACGCCGCTGCCACAAGGCTGGCGAGGGTGGCTCGGCCCGCAGGACGGTTATGGAACAGCTTCTAGGCGTGGACCCGCCGTCGAGCGCGACCACCTAGCGTGCTGGCCCTACCCCTTCTTCCCCCACGGCGAGACGCCGCAGCGCGCGGCCCATTGGTCGTAGAGGGCGGACAGCTCCTGGACCTTCCCGGGCTTGTCTCGCGCGAGGTCGTTGAGCTCGGTGCGGTCGGCCTCGAGGTCGAAGAGCTCGAAGTCGCGGGGGTGCTGGGAGACCAGCTTCCACCTGCCTTGCAGCACGGCGCGATTGCCCTCGTGCTCCCAGTAGATCACCTGGTGGCCGTCGCGCTGCTGGCCCTGGAAGATGGGCAGGAGGCTCTGGCCCTCGAGAGGCGTGATGGGCTTGCCGTTGTGCTCCTCCGGGTAGTCCGCGCCCGCGAGGTCAAGGCAAGTGGCCATGATGTCAATCAGGTGTCCGACCTGGTTGGTCATCCCGCCGGGCTCGATGACTCCCGGCCAGTGGGCGATGAAGGGTGTGGCGATGCCGCCCTCGTGGACCCAGTGCTTGTACCTGCGGAAGGGCGTGTTGCTGGCATTGGCCCAGGGCAGGCCGTAGCTCATGAAGGTCTCCTTCGGGCCGGGCATGATCTCGGGCTTGTTGCCCTTGAGCTCCTCGGCGCAGCCGCCGTTGTCGGCCAGGAACATGACCAGCGTGTTGTCAGCGGCGCCGATCTCGGCCAGCTTGGCCATGACCCGCCCGAGGCACTGGTCCATGCGGTCAATCTGGGCCGCGTACACGGCCATGCGCATGTCGAACCACTCTTTGTGCTCGGCGTCCTCCCAGGCCGGGGCGCGCGGGTCGCGCGGGGTGAGGGGCCACTTGGGGTCCACCAGTCCCATCTCGATCATGCGCGCGTGGCGCTCCCGGCGCAGGGCGTCCCAGCCGCCGATGTACCTGCCCCGGTACTTCTCGATGTCCTCGGGATAGGCGTGCAGCGGCCAGTGCGGCGCCGTGTAGGCCAGGTACAGGAAGAAGGGCTCGGGTCTGCGGCCATACTCCTCGATGAAGCCGACGGCGGCGTCGGTGAAATCATCGGTGATGTAGAAGCCCTCTTCGTCGGGGGTAAGGGGCTCGTTGTCGCGGGCCATCTTGCGGTGGCCGTCGAGCTTGAAGTAGTTGCTGGCGCCGCTGATGAGGCCGTAGTAGCGGTCGAAGCCACGGTCGCAGGGCCAGTGCGGGCGGTTCTCGCCCACGTGCCACTTGCCGGACATCAGAGTGTTGTAGCCGGCCGGCTTGAGGGCCTCGGCGATGGTGACGCAGCTATCGTTGAGGTAGCCCTGGTAGGCGGGGCCCATCTCCTCGGAGCGGTCGCCCACCATGTGCCCCACACCGGCCTGGTGCGGGTAGAGCCCGGTGAGCAGGGAGGCCCGCGTCGGACAACAGCGGGCGACGTTGTAGAAGTGCGTGAAGCGCACGCCCTCCTGCGCCAGGCGGTCGAGGTTGGGGGTGGCGATCTCCGAGCCGTAGCAGCCGATGTCGGAGAACCCCATGTCGTCGGCCATGATGAGGATGATGTTGGGGCGCTGGGCGGCCTGGGCGCTCGCTCCCGGCGTGGAGTGTGGCATGGTCATGACAGCCGCCCCTCCCGCCAGCAGGCGCATGAAGTCTCTCCTGGTGATGTCATTCAAGGCTTGACCTCCTGCTTCTTGAGTGGCTGTTGCCCGGCGCGAACGGGGCTTGTTTCCCGCAGGTTGGGAGCCATTCCTGCCGAGGGGCGGGCGCGGCCGGGCTCGACATGCTCCCCGGGGAACGCGGGAAAAGGCCTTTTGAGGGCGGAGGGCTGGTGGAAGCCTGAAGGGAAGGGTGGCTTACCATGCACAAGAGCAAGGCCGCGTTCATCAAGGGACTGCGCGAGGCGGTCGTGGAGGAAATCGAGCTGCCGGACCCGGGCGAGGGCGAGGTGCTCGTGCGGGTGCGGCGGTGCGGCATCTGTGGCTCGGACCTGCACATGTTCCTGGGGCGGTGGGGGCCGCCGAAGAAGGCGCCGGGGCACGAGATCGCTGGCGAGGTGCTGTCTGTGGGGCCTGGGGTGGAGGGGCTGGAGCCCGGCCAAGCGGTGTGCGTCGAGCCCATGCTGCCCTGCTGGGAGTGCGAGGCCTGCCGGCGCGGCGAGACCAACCGCTGCCCGAACCGACAGTTCATGTCGGCCCACACGCACGGCGGCTTCAGCGAGCTGATGGTGACGCCCGCCTATGCGCTCTATACGCTGCCCGAGAACGTGAGCCTGGATCAGGGCGCCCTCATAGAGCCGTTGACGGTCTCCGGACGGGGCGTGCGGCTGGCGGCGGTCGGTCCCGAGGACGAGGTGTTGGTGATCGGCGGAGGCACCATCGGCCTGGCGGCCATCGCGGCGGCCAAGGCCTATGGCGCGCGGACCATCCTGTGCTCGGCCAAGTACGAGCACCAGGCGGAGATGGCCCTGAGGGTGGGGGCGGACGCCGTCGTGGAGGTGGACCCCGAGAAGCTGCCCGATCGGGTCCGCGAGCAAACGGACGGCGGCGCCGACGTGGCCATCGAGACCGTGGGCGGCACCGTGGACACCGTGACGCCGGCGGCCAAGTCGCTGAAGAACGGTGGGCGGCTGGTGCTGCTGGGGGCCTTCCCGCAGCCGCTGGAGGTGGAGCTGGGGCCGATCGTGTACCGGGAGATCACAGTGCTGGGGTCGCAGTGCTACGGCGTCACCAACGGCATGCGCGACTATCGGCACTCGCTTGACCTGGTGGCGTCGGGCAAAGTGGACCTAGCGCCCCTCATCACCCATCGCTTCGGCCTGGACGACATCCAGCGGGCCATGGAGACGGCCCTGGAGAAGTCCACGGGTGCCATCAAGGTGATGGTGGAGCCGGCGCCGTGAGGGTGGGCGGATCGGCGCCTGCTACCGGCCCTCACGGCCCCCGGGGGAGAAGGCGGCCACGACGTCGGGATCGAACTGCTGGCCCGCTCCGGCGGATAGCTCCGCGATGGCGCCGGCCAGGGACATGGCGGGGCGGTAGGGACGGTCGCTGATCATGGCGCTGTAGGCCTCGGCCACGGCCAGGATGCGGGCCGCCAGAGGGATCTGCTCCTCACTCAATCCGTCGGGGTAGCCGCTGCCGTCGAAGCGCTCGTGGTGGCCCCGCACGGCCGGCACCAGCGGGCGCAGGGAGCGGGCCTCACCGACTATCTCCGCCCCGATGGCTGGATGTTGCCTGATGACCTCGATCTCGTCTGGCTCGAGCGCCGACTGCTTGGCCAGGATCGAGTCGGGCACGGCGATCATGCCGATGTCGTGAAGCCTGGCCGCGCGCTGTAGAATCTGTCGCTCGTCGGGCGCGATTGCCCGGGCCGAGGCGATCTGGTCGGCGACCTGGGCCACCAGCCGTGAGTGACCCATCATGTAGGGGTCGCGCCGGTCCACGGCACCGCCCAAGGCGGCCATGGCCTCGTCCTGCATGGCCCCCAGGGCCTCGTAGCGCTCGGCCGAGGCGGCCGCGGCGGCCAGCTGTCGGCAGATGATGCCCAAGACCTCGGGCCCCCAGCGGCGCAAGCGGTCGGTGTCCGGGCCGGCGTACAGGCCCAGCAGTCCAAGCACGTCGCCGGGGCGACCGATGCAGCCGCACAGCAGCCAGTAGTCCTCGGGATGGCGGTTGGCGGGCTCGCCCTTCTCAAACATGGTGCCCAGCCAGGGGTTCTCGCGGACGTTCAGCAGGACGACGCTCTGCGTGCTGCGGTCTATGGCGTCCGCCAGCAGGGCCGCCAGGTCCTTCTCCAGCACGGGCCCGGCGCTGAGGGGCAGGCCCCTGATCCAGCGCGGGCGCCAACTGGCGAGGGTGCCTCGGGTCACGGCGAACCCGCCCAAGGCGCGCGTGTGCTGCATGGCTGCGGACAGCGCTATGTCGAGGGCCAGGTCCAGGTCCACCGTGGAGCCGATGCGCTCGCACATCTCGAACAGGGGCATGAGGGCTTGCAGTCGGCGCGAGTCTTCCTGCCCGGCCTTGATGACCAGCGCTCGCTCCACGGCGTGCAGCAGTTGCTCGCGTCGGAAGGGCTTCTCCACGAAATCGCGTACGCCCGCGCGCAGGGATTCGACGACGGCCTCCTTGCTGCCGAAGGCCGTGATGACGATGACGGCCGGATCGTCAGCGACCTCCTGCGCGGCGCGCGCCAGATCTGCGCCGCTGCCATCGGGCAGGCGCAGGTCCACCAGCGCGGCATCGGGCCGCAGGGCCTTCATGAGCTCGCGGCCCTCCTGCGCCGTTGCGGCCGTGCGGACCAGATAGCCCTCCGTCTCCAACACGTCTTTGCACAGAGAGAGAATCCCCGCATCGTCGTCAACGACGAGCACGGTCTTCACGCCGTACCATCTCCTGGTGGCCCGCCACCGGCCCTGACGGTTGGTGGCGCTGATGCGGATGGTACAGGAGCCAGGGATGTGCCACTCGGCAAGTACGGCTGGGCGAGATTGGTGGGTCCGCCCCGCGCCCATGGGGATTTCTTCCTGGGCGGCAAGTAGTCCTGCCGACGGCGTGGCAGAGCGACAGACGGTTGAGCAGAGCGCCACGATCGTCAGGGCCGCCTGCTCGGGGCGCTTGCGCTCGCCGGGCGGCTGCCCGGGGCTGGGGAGAGCGACTGGTCAACGGGCCAGCGCAACTGCACGGGAGCGCCAGCCGCATGCTGGAGCTGGTCGGCATCGAGCGAGACCTGGGCCGAGGCCAGAGCCTGCCGCAGCCAGTCGAAGTAGCCGAAATCGCGGCGGCGCGCGCGCAGCCGGCGCTTGATGGTGGCGGCTGCATCCTCGTAGGGCACCTGGCGCGTGCGGCCGCCCATCAGCTTCTCGACGAACTCGTTGGGGTGTTGCTCATAGTACGCGCGGGCCTCGGCCTCGGTCGGCTTCTCGGCTCCTATGTCTTGCTTGAGCTTGGCTTCCAGGAGGCGCAGCTCGAAGCTTGCGGCCAGGGATTCCCGGGTGAGGCCCTGGCGCAGTAGGGCATCTTCGAAGTCCGCTTCGGACTCGTATCGGCGCTCCTCCCGCGCCAAGCGGGCCGCCACCTCGAAGGCCGACGCGCGCAGGTCGCGCCGCTGTGCCTCCGCGCGGATCAGCTTCTCCTGCACGAGCGCCAGCAGGGCCTGGGAGGCGGCGCGGGTGGCCATGGCCGCGCTCAGCGCCGCGTCCTCGCGGGGGCCGAAGGCGCGCAGGCGCGCCAGATCGGTGCGCAGGGCGTCGGCGAACTCCTCGCCGCTGATGGGGATGCCGTTGACGGTGGCCGCGGGCGCGGCCGCCTCGTGGCCTTCGTGTGCCAGGGCCGGGGGCCCGGCGACCATCCAGACTACGGCTGCGCAGGGCAGGAGGGTGGCGATCTTCATGGGCTGCTCTCCTCGGCAAGGCAGGACTGTGGCGGCCGGTGGGAGAAGGGGCGCTTGGCTGAGTCGGCAGGGGGAGTGGGCGCGCTGATGCGATCGTCCGTAGCTGCGGCTTGGGCAAGGCGAGCGGCGTTCTGCTGGGTGCCGCTCGTTGCCTGGATGAGCGGGGTCGGGCTCGCGCAGGAAGGGCCCGATGCGGTGGTGGTCCTGAACGAGCGAGAGGCTCGGGTGGACGCCGAGGGCGTGGCGGACATAACGCTTCGCCGCGTGATCGAGATACGGTCGGAGGCGGGCAGCCGTCGCTTCAGGCACGCGCACGTGCTGTACGATCCCCGTCTGGCCAAGGCCGAGCTGCTGGAGGTGGGGCGGCTGGTGCGGGGGCCGACCGGGGAACATAGGCTGCGCGGGGTATTCGACGCGAACGTGGCGCAACGCAGCCTGCCGGCCCCCGCTGGCCTGCGGGAACTGGAAATCCGCCTGCCACTATGCCAGCCGGGCCAGCGCGTGGCGTACGCCGTCCGGCTGACACAGGAACCGCCCTTCGCCCAACACCTCTCGCTGGTACTGGTTCTGGGCGACGTGGTCCCCGTGGACGAATCCCGCCTGGTGGTCACTCTCCCCAGCGAACGGCGTATGTACTGGCGCCCGTGGCGATGTCGGGTGAAGCCGACCATCGAGCGGGGCGACGGCGTCACAACGTACTCCTGGGTGTACCAGCGGCGCGTGGATCCCCGGGGTCCGGCGCCGCGCATCTTCCTCTCGACCACGTCCAAGTGGGGGCCGGTGCGGGACTGGCTGGCAGAGGCCTTCCTGCCCAGCCTGGAGCCCACCCCGGCAGTGGTGGCCAAGACCGGCGTGGTATGCTCGCCCGACGACTCTCCCCGGCGGGCGCTGGACAAGCTGCTGCGGTTCGTGCGGGAGGAGATCGAGGAGCCCGAGGTGGCTCTCGGCCCCACGCCCTTCGAGCCGCAGAAGCCCGACCAGACCTTGGCGACCGGCCTGGGCGACTGCAAGGCCAAGGTGGCCCTTCTGGCTAGTATGCTGGAGGTACGGGGCATTGAATCCACGCCGTGTCTGTTAGATCTGCGCTCCGGCGTCCCCCTGGATGAGCAGTTGCCCTCGCCGTACGTCTTCTCGCACGCCTGCCTCGGAGTGCGCCTGGGCGACGGGACCGTCTGGGTGGACCCCACGGAAACGGCCCCCCTTTACCACCCGCACCCCGAGTTCGACCTGGTGGGCCTCGTGCTGGATCCCCAGCGCCGCCCCCTGCGCCGCCTCCGCGAGGTGGTCACTACTATTCCGTGACCTCGATGCTGCTGGTGGCGTTGGCCCGGTCCGGCCACATGCCGTCCTCGCCGCAGCAGGCGACGTAGGCGCCGTCCACGACGAAGTCCCCAGCGCGACCCCAGAATCTGCCCAGGAGCTCGTGCCCGAGGGCGGCCTCCGAGCGCAGTTTGCCGGGCTCCAGGTACAGAGTGGCCACGCCGATGTGGTCGTGGTGGTCGCAGACGTTCACGGCCACGTAGTAGCTGGCCGCGGGCCAGCGCATCATGTCCAGAAGCCACTCGTAGGCGGCTCCGGTGACGTCGACGTCTACCTTGGCGCGCTTGCCGTTGACGTAGAACTTCACGCCGTGGCCGTCGAACAGGCCCATGCCTCGCCGACGGAAGTCGCTGCGCAGCAGGACCAGGGTCTCGGGCTTGCCCACGGCAACCACGTCGAGGGTCACGTCGAGCTCCCGGCAGATGGGGTGCTGGCTGTGGTCATGCGTCGGCTTCGCGACACTCTCGGCGGCCGAGCCTGCCGCGGGCCAGAGCGCTATGGCCAGCGATGCGGCGACTAGATGGCCGTAACCGAGTTTGCTACCGGCCTTCATAGTGGGCACCTCCCTAGGGTCCCTGGCCTTCGGTGATGATGCCGTTGACGGGCATGGCATCGGCCCAGATGGCGATGAGGTACATGTCGGCGGGCACGATGCTGCCGCTGTCGTCGCGCCCGTCCCAGATGTCGGAGTTGGCTCCGCTGAAGCGCGGCTCCCAGTCCACGAGGGTGCGCAGCAGCGGGCCGTCCTGCACGCCGATGCGAATGCGGCAGAGGGCATCGGCGGAGAGGTTGTAGCTGATGGTGCACTCCTCGCCCTGCGAGGGGTTGAAGGGCGAGGTGCCCTCGAAGTTGGTCACCTCCGGGGTGGTGCCGCCGCCGGGGCTGTAGACGGCGTAATCGCCGCCCGCCGTCTCCGCCTCGATGGTGTACAGGTACACGTCATCGGGCACGACGGCACCGGCATCGTCCTTGCCGTCCCAGACCTCGGAATTGGCTCCCTGGCTGCGGGAGGCTGCGTCCAGCAGCAGCCTGACCCGGTTCCCCTCCAGGTCGGTCAAGGTGATGGTCACGTCGGCGTCGGCGGAGATGGTGTAGTAGATGGTGCAAGTCTCGCTCTGGGTTGGGTTGAAGGGGCTGGGCGAGTGAGAGACGTCGGTGATGGCCAGGCCGCTGGGGTCTTCGGTGAAGAAGTTGCCGGCCGGGATGACCACGTCGTCCCAGAGCACCTGACAGGGATCGGCGTCGCCCTCGCCACCTTCCCACTCGAAGTACTCGAACTTGAACTTGTGGTAGCCCTCGCTCAGGTTGACGACGGTGCTGTGGGTGCACTCGTCGTCGGGCGTGCCGATGGTCTGGTGGGCCTGGAGGCGCCAGAAGTCCAGCACCAGTTGGTCGTTGAGGTAGAGGCGCGCGCCGTCGTCGGTGACGGTGGTGAACTCGATGTCGCCGGCCTTGGAGCTGGGGACGTACAGGTAGCCCCGCCAGCGGGCGCTGAAGTACTGGTTCTCGTTGTTGCCGAAGATGAAGTCAATGTTGGGGTCAACGCCGGCATAGTAGGGCTTGGGGAAGTTGGGGTCGGAGCCGAAGGCCCCCCACTGTGTCGGCGTGTCCTTGAAGAACTCCACGTAGAGGCCGGTCCCCCCAAAGGCCGGCACGGCGCAAGCTAACAGCAGCACCAACGCAGGTACCATACAGAGGCGACGGCAAGGCCAGACCACACCCACCCAGCGATGCATGTTCAGTGCCTCCCTTGGTAGGGCCACAAGTTACCATCGGGGGCCTCGGCTGCCTATCCACCAGGTGGACTTATTAGGCTGGCCAGAAGGACAATAAAGGCTCACCCAAAAGGGTGAGCCCGGGTGGTCCTTTGGCACAGTTGCCTACGGCCAGGAGTGTCGCCTGAGCCTAGTTGCGCGTCGCCATCTCGCTCACGCACTCGGGAGCGGCCACGATGCCCTTGGCGACGGCCGTCACCGCCATCTGCGTGCGGTCCTTGGAGCCGAACTTGTCCAAGATGGCCTTCATGTGGGTCTTGATGGTGCTCACGCCGACCTTCAGCTCGCGGGCAATGTCCGCGTTCCGCAGGCCCTTCACCACCAGCTTGACCACTTGCAGCTCGCGGTCGGTGAGCTGGCTGCGAATCTCCTCGGCCTCCAGGTCGTGCACGGGCATCTCACGGGACAGCTCGCCGATCAGCTTGCGCTGGATGCTGGGCGGGAGGTCGGCCTCGCCGTTGCGGGCCGCGATGATGGCCTGCATGAGCTCTTCGCGTGAACTGGACTTGAGCACGTAGCCGACGGCGCCAGCCTTGAGCGCTTCGATGACCAGGCGATGGTCGTCATACTGGGTCAGCATCACCACGCTGATGCGTGGGCACAGCTCTCGCAGCTCCCGCACGCAGTCCACGCCGTCCAGGGGGGCGTTGGCGAAGTGGTAGTCCATGAGGATGACCTCGGGGCGCAGCTTCCGGGCCAGCGTCAGCACCTCATCGGGCGTGCGCGCCCGGCCCACGACCTCGGTTGCCTCGTCGGCCGCCAACAAGGCCTCGAGACCGTCCAGGATGAGTTCGTGGTCATCTGCCAGTAGCACGGTCACGGGTCGCATGGGCCTATGCCTCCTCCGCCCGTCGCGGTACACGCACTGAGACGGCGGTGCCCTTCCCCGGTTGGCTTACGATCTTGAGCTCTCCTCCCAGTAGTTCGGCGCGCTCGCGCATACCCAGGAGCCCCAAGTGCTGGTCGTCTACGGCGCGGGCCAACTGGTGGTCGAGATCGAAGCCCTCGCCATCGTCCCTGATCTCCAGATGGACCGACTCGCCCTGGCCGCTGATGCGGACGGTGAGCGCCGTGGCCTGGGCGTGGCGGGCGGCGTTGGTCATGGCCTCCTGGGCGATGCGGAACAGGGCGACCTCCTGGTCAGGAGACAGGCGAGCCCGCTCGTAGACGCCGTCGGCCAGGTTCACCTGCAAGCCATACTCCCGCGTGACCCGAGCGGCGTAGTCGCGTACGGCGGCGGCCAGGCCGTAGGCGTCCAGGACGTGGGGCCGCAGGTCGCGGGCCACCTGGCGCATATCATGCGAGCATCGCTCCAGAGCCTCCTGTGCCGCCTCCAGCTCGGCCGCCACGTCTCCCTCTCCGCTCTCCAGTCGGGCCAGGGCCGCGCGCACGCGCAGCAGGCCGGCGGTCAGAGCAGAGGACAGCACGTCGTGCACGTTCTGAGCGACGCGGCGGCGCTCCTCTTCCTGAGCCACCAGGGTCTTGTGCGTCAGCCAGGCCAACTCGTCGCGCTGGGCCCGCAGCCGTTTCTCCACGGCGTCAACGAAATCACACGGGGAGGAGCCCAGCAACTCGCTAACGCCTTCGTACAGCATCATCCGAGCCTGGTGGTTCTCGCGCCCGGAAAGGCCCGGCGGGAGATTGCTGAGCACATGCTCCATGATGCGGCTGCGCAGCAAGGTATGCACCTCGAAGAGCAGACGGGCGGGCCATTGGCCGTCCAGGTTGCCCACTCCCAGGTACCTGAGTATGGCCAGGTCGCGATCGTGGTCGTGTTGGCGGACGGCCTGAATACCCTCCCGCAGGACGCACGCCAGGTCGGCCACGACGTGCCTGCACTCGGTTAGCAAGGACCCCGCCGCGTCGGGGGGCAGGCGGCCATGGAACGCCTCCACCTTGCGGGTCAGGCGTTGGGACAGGTCCCGTTCAATGTCAGCACGGTGCTCTTCGAGAACGGCCGCCACCAACTCGGTCACACGCGATACCCCTTCCTACCACGAAGCAGCGATCCCGACAATCCGCCCTCCGGGTATTTATCGGTCACCCGAAGGGGGAGAATGCCTCATCTTGCTGGCCTGACTGGCCTCCCCCGTTCGTTTCCGCCAAACAGAATAGCCGACCTGCGTCCCGGCGTCAACCGCGGAAACACGCCGCTACGGGCATGTGGTCGTGACCACAAGTGGCGCTGTCGCGGCCTATGGGGAGAGGAGACGGCTCCGCGCGGCGGAATATACGAGCCGCCTTGCAGTTGCGCCGCCGGCGCGAGGCCTGGGGAGGCCTCTGGGCGGGTACCTTGCGGCCGGGCGTGTGGCGCAGAGCGAGGGAGCGCTCTCACCGAGGCTCCAGCGGAGGGGAATGGTGAAGATGGCCCCCACCCAAGAGGGCACCAGAGTGCGCGAGGCGCTGGAGGTGTCTCTCCGGCTGCTGGAGATCGCCAACCGGCACGGGGAGATCGAGCCTCTGCTGGCAGACTTCTGCGACGAGGTGAGGGCTTTCACGGGCTGCGACGCCGTGGGGATTCGGATGTTGGACGAGGAGGGGAACATCCCCTATCAGGCCTATCAGGGCTTCACCCAGGAATTCTACGAGTCGGAGAGCCCGCTGTCGGTGAAGTCGGACGCGTGCATGTGCGTGGGCGTCATCAAGGGGAGCATCAACCCGGACCTGCCCTGCCACACGCCGGGGGGCTCGTTCTACGTCAACGGCACCACGCGCTACCTGGCCGAGACCCCGTCAGAGCAGAGGGCACAGACGCGCAACGTCTGCAACGAGATGGGGTGGGAGTCCGTGGCGTTGGTGCCCATCCGCGTGGGCGAGCGCATTCTCGGCCTGATCCACGTGGCCGACCGTGAGGAGGACAAGGTCCCGCTCGAGATGGTGGCGGTGCTGGAGGGGGCCGCGCTGGAGTTGGGCACGGCCATCCAGCGGGTGCGAGCGGAGCAGGCGCTGCGCCAGGCCCGGGACGAGCTGGAGACTCGCGTACAGGAGCGGACGGCCGAGCTGGCCCAGGCCAACGAGGAGCTGCGCATCCAGATGGCCGAACGGCAGCGGGCGGAGGAGCGGCGGCGGCGCGTGGAGGCGCGGATGCTGCAAGCGCAGAAGCTGGAGAGCCTGGGCGTGTTGGCCGGGGGGATTGCCCACGACTTCAACAACCTGCTGGTGAGCGTGGTGGTCAATGCCAGCATGGCTCTGAACGAGCTGCCGCCGGAGTCGCCCGGCCGAGACAACGTGCAGCAGATCGAGACCGCGGCGCTGCGCGCGGCGGATCTGGCCAGGCAGCTACTGGCCTACTCCGGGCGCGGGCAGATGGTGGCCGAGCCGCTCGACCTGTCGGTGCTGGTGGAGGAGATGGCGGGCCTGCTGGAGGTGTCCATACCGAAGAACGTGGCGTTCCGGCGCCAGCTGGCCGGCGACCTGCCCCCGATCCAGGCCGACGCCACGCAGCTGCGGCAGGTGGTGATGAACCTGGTCACCAATGCGGCGGAGGCCATGGACCACGAGGGCGGCCTGGTCACCGTGCGCAGCGGCGTTCTGGAGGTCCAGCGGGACTACTTCAACCACACTTACGTGGACGACGACCTGCCCGAGGGGCGCTACGTCTACCTGAGCGTGTCGGACACCGGCTGCGGTATGGACGAGGAGACGCTGACCAGGATCTTCGATCCGTTCTTCAGCACCAAGTTCAGCGGACGCGGGCTGGGCCTGGCCGCGGTGCTGGGCATCGTGCGCGGCCACAAGGGGGCCATCAAGGTGGACAGCGAGCCCGGCCAGGGCACCACCTTCAAGGTGCTCTTCCCCTGCCTGGAAGAGGGACAGCAGGCGCCCGTAGCGAAGCCCGAGGACGTGGCTGACTGGCGAGGCAGCGGGACCATTCTGCTGGTGGACGACGAAGAGAGCGTGCGCTTCGTGGTCAGCACGCTGTTGGAGCGCCTGGGCTTCGAGGTGCTGACGGCTAGCGACGGGCTCGAAGCCGTGGAGGTGTTCCGGGAACACGCCGAGGCGATAGCGGCCGTGCTGCTGGACGTGACCATGCCGCACATGGACGGGCACGAGGCCTTCCGCCAGATGCGGGCGATACGGGCCGATGCGCCCGTCATCCTCTCCAGCGGGTACGCCGAGGACGACGCCGCTGAGCTGCTGGACGGCCAGGGCCCGGCGGGGTTCATCGAGAAGCCCTACCGCCCGGCAGCGCTCGTGCAGAAGCTGCGCGAGGTGTTGGAGAGCTAGCCGAGAAGAGCTACCCCGCCGTAAGAGAACGCGCGCACGAGGATCTCCCCCAAGAGTCGTAGTGGAGCCCTGGCTACTGGGGCCTGGCGGGCTTTCTCAAGAGGCCGTACGAGCTGGAGGCGCTGGTGGACAAGGTGCGCCAGGTGTTGGAGGGCGGGCCGGGCCAGGGAGGCTCAGCGCCATGACCAAGGTCGCCATCACTACCCTGGTGCCCCTGGAAGTGCTCTTCGCCGCCGACTGCCAGCCGGTGGACATGAACAACGTGTTCATCGGCGACGAAGGCTGGCGCGATCACCTGGCCCGCGCGGAACGCGCCGGGTTCTCCGAGTTCTCCTGCGCCTGGCTCAAGGGCATCTACGGAGCGGTGCTGGCGCAGCCCGAGATCGGCACGGTGGTGGGGGTGGTGGCGGGCGATTGCTCGGACACGCACGTGCTGCTGGAGTACCTGGAGCGGCAGGGGCGAAAGGTAGTGCCCTTCGCCTACGTCCGCGACCGGCTGGCGCAGGAGATCGAGAACCTGATGGCGCACTTCGGCGTCCAATGGGACGAGGTGCAGGCCGCGCACGAGCGCTGCCAGGCGATTCGGCGGCAGGTCTGGCGGATGGATGAGCTGACCTGGAGAGAGAACGCCTACTCGGGCTGGGACAACCACCTGTACCAGGTGTCGTGCTCGGACATGGGCGGCGACATTGATCGCTTCGAGGCCGAAGTCGCCGAGCTGCGCCCGGCCGCAGAGCCCATCAACACGGAGGGCCTGCGCCTCGGCATCCTGGGTGTGCCCTCGATGTTCGCCTCCGACCTGTACCACTTCCTGGAGGGCGAGCTGGGTGTGAAGGTGGTCTTCAACGAGACCCAGCGGCAGTTCTCACTGCCGTTCGACTGTGATCTGGTGGCGCAGTACACGCGGTTTTCGTATCCGTACGGAACGGAGGCGCGCATCGCGGACATCGTGGCCGAGGTGGAGCGGCGACAGGTTGACGGGCTGGTTCATTACGTGCAGGCCTTCTGCTTTCGAGAGCCGACCGACGCGCTGATTCGCCAGGACGTGCCTACACCGGTGCTCACGCTCACCGGCGACCGCGAGCGGCGGCTGGATGCCCACGCGCAGACGCGTCTGGAGGCCTTCGTGGACATGCTGAGCAGGGCACGATCCAGGGAGCGGGGAGGGGTGGCCTGAACATGGGCCGGCCCGGCGTGTTCCTGCGCGGATACGGCCCCAAGCTGAAGACCGCTCGGCAGCGCCGCCACGAGCGCCAGCGGCGGTTCTGCTGCTGCGGGCTGCCGACCATCCTCCTCCTAGTGGTGTTGGTCTTGGCCCTGCGCGGACCCGTCAAGCACCTGTGGAAGCGTTTCTTCGCCGGAGACGAGATCCTCCCCCCCAAGGTCTCCTTCCCGCTGGAGGTGGACACCGAGCAGGAGGAGTATCCTCGCTACGGCCTGGTCAAGATCTCCGTCCGCTACGTGGACCATCGCGGCATGCCCATAGGGCACGTCCCGCCCGACCTGGAGGTGCTGTTCAAGGGCGAGGCGGTGACCTCCGTGGGCGGGATGGAACGCCCGCCCCTGCGCTACGATGCCAGCGCGGGGCGATGGGTGGCGCGCTGGCCCGTGCCCTGGAACGCAACGCCCGGGACCTACCAGGTGCGTGCGACGGCAGAGATAGACCCCCTGGAGTGGCCCTGGCTGACGGTGGAGGAGCGACGGCAGTTGCGCAGGGAGGGCGCGGAGGAGCCGGAGCCCCCCACCGGGGGAACGACCTACTGTGCGGCCATGGCTCCCATCCGCATCCAGGCCCGGCCGGCGCCCGAGATAGCCCCCGGCCTGGGGGTGCTGACGCTGGAGGCCGGCTGGGACCTGCGGGGCGCGCCGGTGCGTCGCCCGGACGGCAGCGAGGGCGACTGGCGGGCGGTCTTCGACTGGTGCGAGTATCTGGGCTGCGATGCCTTCCTCTACCGGGCCGGGGTGACCGAGTCCTGGGGCGGGCCGTTGACCCTGGCCAGCCCGTGGCGTCAGAGCTACATTGACATGGTGCCGCTCCTGGCGGACGAGGCCCGTCGGCGCGGCATCAAGTTCGGCGTCTACATGATAGCCTGCCGCACCTATGGCGAGGACAAGAGCAGCCTGCCCGCCTACCAGTACGCGTGGGACATCGGCCGCGGCGGCAGCCTGGTGCAGAGCGACTTCGTCTCGCTCCTGGACGGCAATCGGGTCAGCCACATGGTTGACTTCCTCAAGCTGATGCAGGAGGAGCCGAACGTGGACTTCGTGGGCGCGGACTACATCCGCACGGGCGAGGACGGCTACGAGATGG
>JBHIEF010000074.1:0-18668 GCA_046760465.1 Armatimonadota bacterium
ACACAACACACCCGACATCAGTGATGAGGACCTCGCGGAGGCGCTGATCCGGTTCCTGGCGGATCGCAAGTACGACGCGCCCGATGAAGGGGCACTTGGGACGGCACACAGACGATGCGAGAACGGCCGAGTGACCGCGGTATCCTCGTTACTACAGACTGTATGGTGGCTGCGACAACCGCCAAGATAGCTAGGACGTAACGGCCCGCAAGCCGGCCCGGATCTCGGCGTCGGTGAGCAGTAACACGCGGCCCCGCGCCTTCCAGGCCAGCAGAGCGAACCGCTCCAGAATGTCTTGCCCCAGAAGCGAGAAGGGAAGCGGGCGGTCACTGTCTGCCGGAGTCTGGAGGGTAACAGCCATTGGGGCGTCAAGCCCCTCGAAATCCAGTTCGGCGTCTCCGGCGTACTGGGCCAAGTCAGCTGGGCCGCCTATTCCCCATACATTGCTTGGGGCTTGCACCAGTTCGCTAGGTGGGATGCCGAGATGATCGCGAACGTCAGCTTGCGCGAAGATGGTGGCGCAGGCGCCCGTGTCAATGACGAAGCTGACGGTAGCCCATCGCCCTGCGCTCGGAAGGCGGACAATGCCCTCGACCGACGGCATTCCGTCTCTATAGCTGCCCACGATCATCTGGCCACCTCCGGACTCTCCGGCGCTGCCGAGTAGTACTCGGCTAGCTCTGGCATCAGCTTGAGCCGCTCGCGTACGCGCCTGTCCAGGCGCCGGACGGCGCGGTAGAAGCGCATTTTGGCGGCACTCAAGGAGATCGCGAGTTCCTCCGAAGCCTGCCGGATCGTGCGATCACAGCGCACGACGAGTTCGATGATCTGTTGGTCCTTACGGGGGAGTCTCGCGACTTCCTCCCACAGAAGCTCAACGATCTGCGCGTGCCGCCTGCGCCTCTCAGCCTCCATCAACCTGGCTTCCGCATGGGTTGGCGCGTCTCCCTGTTGGCCTGGCTCTGGCCGTTCTGTGGACTCGGCGTGGCCCGAGCGCGTGCGGTACGTGTCCACGATCTTGCTGCGCACAACTCGGGATAGCCATGCATCAAAGGCGACAGCGTCGCGAACTGCCGACAGCTTCTCGAAGAAGGTCAAGCGCACGTCGGCGAAGACCTCCGTAGCTTCCGTGTCGTCGTCGATGTTGCGAGAGACCAGTTCGCGCACCCTAGGCTCCACGGCCGCCCACAGCAGCTCGGTCGCCCTCTGCGAGCCGCCGATGGCCTCACGCACAAGTGCGGGATCAGTTGTTTGCCCGGAATTCCTGCCCATCTCGCGTGAGAGCCTTCGCCAACCGCAGTGTCCGTTCCTCTGATACAGTCCGGAGGCTGCCAGCATACGCAAGGGCGCGCGAGCGCCATCGGGGAGGCTCTTCACCTCGCCCGCTCTTCTACGGGAAAGGGCGCCTAACGCACGCCTCGGTCACTTCGGCACCGCGCCACCTTCAGCCATCCTCGCCAGAAGATGTGCCAGGCGGTCTGGGCGGCGATGAGGGTGGCGCGGAGCCAGACGCCCAGCCAGACCACGAGCGTGTGCAGGGGGCTCTTGGTGAGGTGCTTGCGGTAGAGGCGGAACATGCTGCGGTGGGTGCGGAAGAGGGTGCGCCAGGGGACGCGGTCGGTGCTGCGGCCGATGGCGTGCACCACGGTCGGCTCCGGCGTGTAGAGCACGCGCCAGCCGGCGGTCTTCATGCGGATGGCCAGGTCCACGTCCTCGCTCCCCCAGAAGAAGCCCTCGTCGAGCAGCCCCACCTCCTTGAGCGCGCTGCGGCGCACGAGCAGGCAGGCGCCGCTGAGCCAGTCCACCTCGCGGGCGCTGCCGTGGTCCCAGTCGGCCAGCAGGTAGTCGTCCACGGCGTGGCTGCCGGGGAAGAGCCGGCCCAGGAAGGTGTTGCGCAGGATGGCGGCCTTGATGCTGGGCAGGCGGCGGGCGGAGTATTGGAGCGAGCCGTCCGAGTTGACCAGACGGGGCCCCACCAGGCCAGCGTCGGGGTGCTCGTCGGCGAAGTGCATGAGCCTGAGCAGCCCGTCCTCGGGAAGCAGGCAGTCGGGATTGAGCAGGAGCAGATAGCGGCCGGAGGCGGAGTTGAGGGCTATGTTGCAGGCGCGGGCGAAGCCGAGGTTGCGGTCGCCCCGGATGAGAGTAGCTCCGGGGAAGTCGCGGGCCACCAGGTCGGGCGAGCCGTCGGTGGAGGCGTTGTCGGCGACGATGATCTCAAAGCCAACGTCGCCGCGCTGGTTCTCGAGGGACTGTAGGCAGGCCCTCAGGTCGGCGGCGACGTTCCAACTCACGATGCAGACGGAGATGTCCATGCGGGCCTGCCTGCCGTCAGGCAGGGCGGGCGCTACTCGCCTTGGTCTTCGGCCTCCTCGGGCACCTCCGCCTCGTCAATGAGCATGATGGGGATGCCGTCGCGGATGGGGTAGCGCTTGCCGCACCCGGTACAGCAGATCTTGTCGTCCTTGAGTTCCACTTCGGCCTTGCAGTCGGGACAGACCAGGATCTCCAGCAGCTTGTCGTCAATCAACTGCCTCAGCCTCCTGCCAGCGGCTTGCCCACGCCGCTGGGGGCGATTATAGGGGGGCGAGGAGGTGGTGTCAAGGACGGGTAGCGGGGGAGATGGCGATCTACGATGTAGGATCTAGGATGTAGGATGGGAACGGCAGCCCTCACCACCGCGGCAGGGAGGAGGCGGGCCGGAAGGTGGCGGAAAGGGTCGCCGACACCGGGTGGTTGGGGCTTGCTTGCAATGGGCAGGGGGCTGTGATATACTGCGACACCCGCCGGTTCGCCTGCCGGCAGGCAGGCCAGGCGGCTCGGGAGAAGAGCATGGTTTCGTGCGGCCTCGTCGGCATGCCGAACGTGGGCAAGTCGACGGTTTTCTGCGCCCTGACCAGGGCCACGGCCGAGGTAAGCAGCTACCCGTTTTGCACCATCGAAGTGAACAAGGCCGTCGTGCCGGTTTCCGACGAGCGTCTGGAGCGCGTGGGCGAGATATTCGACCAGGAGACGCGCACGCCGGCGCAGGCGGAGTTCATTGACATCGCCGGGCTGGTGCGGGGAGCGCACCAGGGCCACGGCCTGGGCAACCAGTTCCTGGCCAACATCCGCCAGTGTGATGCCATTCTGCACGTCGTACGCTGCTTCGACCGGCCCGACGTGGCGCACGTGGACGGCGCCGTGGACGCCGTGCGCGACGTCGAGGTAGTCAACCTGGAGCTGATCCTGGCCGATCTGGGCACGGTGGAGCGGCGCCGGCAGAAGCGCAAGAAGGGGATGACACCCGAGCAGATCGCCCTGGAGCAGGGGCTGCTGGACAAGCTGGCGGAGGCCTTCGACCAGGAGAAGCCGGCGCGGGCGCTGGAGTACACGCGCGAGGAGCAGGAGATCCTGGCCGGCTTGTTCCTGCTGACTATGAAGCCGACGCTGATCGTGGCCAACGTGGACGAGGACGACATCCTGGCCGACGGGCCCGAGCTGGCCAGGCTGAGGACGTGGGCGAAGCAGCACGGCGAACAGCTGGTGCCCATCTCGGCGCAGCTGGAGCACGACGTGGCCGAGCTGGACAATGAGGAAGCGCGAGACTTCGTGGAGGAGATGGGGCTGCCGGAGCTGGGGGTGGAGAAGGTGGTGCACGCGGCCTACCGGCTGCTGAACCTGGTGACCTTCTTCACCGCCGTGGGTAAGGAAGCGAGGGCCTGGCCCATACGCCGGGGCAGCACGGCTGAGCGCGCCGCCGCCAAGGTCCACACGGACATGGCCAAGGGCTTCAACAAGGCGGAAGTGATCGGCTTCGAGGAGCTGGCGCGCATCGGCTCGTGGCAGCAGGCACGGGAGAAGGGCGCGGTTCGCACCGAGGGCCGCGATTACGTGGTCAAAGACGGGGACGTGATGCACTTCAGGTTCGGTAGCTAGCCCGCCCGCGCGGTGCGTGGGGCGGGTAGATACCTTCCTGCCCGGAGGCGAGGACGACTCTCTCCGGGCTGCTGAGGCCACAGGGAGGCAAGAGCCAAGATGAGCGAACTGTACGAATCCATGTTCATTATGGACTCGACGCTGCCGGAGGAGGGCGTCGAGGAGACGCTGGAGCAGGTGCGCACGATGGTGACCGAGGCGGGAGGCGAGGTGGAATCGCTGAACGTGTTGGGCCGCAAGCAGCTGGCCTTCGAGATCGCCGGCCACGAGGAGGGGCTGTACGCACTGATGTACTTCCGCGGGAAGGACGTAATCCCGGAGCTGAAGCGCGAGATGACGCTGGCGCCCAACATCATCCGGCACCTGGTAGTCCTGGCCAATCCGAACGCGGTCTGGCCGCAGGGGCAGCCTCCCCGGCCGGAGCGGCCCAAGCCGCGCCAGGAGGCCGAGGCAGAGCCCACGGCCGAGGCTGCGCCCGAGCCGCCCGCCAAGCCCGAGGCGGAGCCGGAGGTCGCGGAGGGGGCCACGGTGGAGCAGGCGGCTGCGGAGGAGGAAGTCGCCGCGCAGCCGGCTGGCGAGCAGGCGCCGGCTGAGGAGCCGGGCGCCGAGGAGGAAGCGACCGAGGAGAAGTCCGAGGAGTCCTGAGCCCCGGGCCGGGCTGGGCGGCCGATGCGGCCGCGCAGGAAGGAGGAGGACCGTGGTCAACAACGCCGTGTTGGTGGGGCGGCTGGCCACCGACCCCGAGATGCGCTACACGCAGAACGGCGTGGCCGTCACCAACTTCCGGCTGGCGGTCAACCGCGTGCCGCGCCGAGACTCCGACGAGGAGCCGGGCGCCGACTTCATAGACATCGTGACCTGGCGGCAGACGGCCGAGTTCTGCGGCAACTACCTGACTAAGGGCGCCCTGGTGTCGGTGGAGGGTCGCATCCAGGTGCGGAACTGGCAGACTCAGGATGGACAGCCGCGGCGGTCGGTGGAGATCGTGGCGCAGCGGGTGCAGGCTCTGGAGAGCCGGGCCGAGCGCGAGCGGCGGGAACAGGCGCGGGGCCAGGCCGGCCCCGCGGGCCCAGACGCCGGCTCCGCCGATGCCGGGCCGCCGTCGGACGACCCCTTCTGGAACGAGTGAGCGGAGGATGGACGGCCATGCGCTCTGTCGCTCTGGATCTAGGCGGCAATGCCATCAAGGCCGGGGCCATGGAGCTGACGCTGGAGGGCGGCCGCGTGGTGGCCTCAGACACGCAGGCGCTGACTCCCGAGCAGTGGGACGAGCGCTTTGTGAACATCCCCCTGGCCGAGGCCGCCAAGGAGCCGGAGGGGCTGCCGGCGCTGCTGGAGCAGATGCGGCAGGCCTTCGCGCAGGCACTGGACCAGGTGGGCTGGTCGGTCGAGCAGGTGGAGAGCGTGGGCGTGGGTCTGCCGGGCACCACCGACTCGGAGCGCGGGGTGGTGCTGAACGCGCCGGCGGTGCCGTGCCTCAATGACATCCCGTTGGTGGAGCACCTGCGGCGGGCGCTGGGCTTCACCGGGCCCATGGAGATAGGCAACGACGTAAACGTGGCCACGCTGGGCGAGGTGCGCCTGGGGGCGGCGCAGGAGTTCGACGACGTGGTCATGATCGCGCTGGGGAAGGGGATCGGCGGAGGGGCGGCCCTGAAGGGCGAGCCGTGGGCGGGGGCGCGTGGGTTTGCCATGGAGATCGGGCACCTGCCCCTGGTGAGGGACGGCCCGGCCTGCGAGTGCGGCAAGTGGGGCTGCTTCGAGGCCCTGGCCGGGTCCGAGGAGATCGCCGAGCGCGCCCGGCGCAAGCTGCGGTCCGGCCGGCCCAGCCGCATCCCGGAGCTGGTGGGCGGGGATCTGTCGAAGGTCGAGCCGGAGACGCTGTCGCTGGCGGGGCCGGACGATCCGGTGGCCGTGGAGACCTTCCGCGAGATCGGCGAAATCATCGGCCGGGCTCTGACCTGCGCGATTCTGCTGCTGGACCCGGAGGCGGTGATCGTGGGGGGCGGCGTGTCCAAGGCGGGGGACTTGCTGTTTGGGCCCATTCGCGACACCGTGCAGGAGCGGAGCATGAACGCGGGCTTTGACGTTGCCAACATTCTCGAGCCCAAGCTCGGGAGATGGGCGGGGACGCATGGCGCTGCCGTGGCCGGGGCGGAGAAGGCCGCCCGCGCCGGCGGGTAGTCGCTGGGCGGCCGGCGGGCATGTCGGCCGCACGATAGAATGCGCGAGTTGACGTCCCTGCTGGAGCGGTCGGACGAGTTCCAGCAGATTCTGAAGCAGGTGACCAGCCGCGGCGGAACCGTCGCGGCCGAAGGCGTTTCCGGAGCCGGCAAGTCGCTGCTGATCGCGGCCCTTCGGCGGCGTCTGGATGCGCCCTGCCTGGTCATCACCTTCAACAACGAGCAGGCGACCAAGTTCGCCGGCGACCTCCAGGCCTTCACCGACGACGACCCCGAGCAGCCGCAGGTCCTGCTGTTCCCGGCGACTGAGTCGGTCATCTATGACGGCGCGGCGCCCGACCGCGAGCTGCGGGCGCGTCGGATGGACACGCTCAACGCGCTGCTGACGGGCCGCGCGCGCATCGTGGTGGCGCCGATCAACGCTGCGCTCCAGCGCCTGGCGCCCCCGTCCGCCTACGAGGACCTGCTGCTGGAGGTGAAGGCGGGCGATTCGCTCGACCTGGGCATCCTGGTGGAGCATCTGCTGGCCAACGGCTACCACCGCGCCAGCCTGGTGGAGGACGTGGGCGAGTTCTCAGTGCGTGGGGGCATCGTGGACGTGTTCCTGCCCACGCGCTCGCGCCCGGTGCGGCTGGAGCTGTTCGGCGACGAGGTGGAGTCCATCCGCGAGTTCGAGACGGAATCCCAGCGCTCGCGCGAGCATCTGGAGAGGGTGACGCTGTGCGCGGCGGCGGACGTGCCGCTGGAGCGGCGGCGGGTGCACAACGCTGTAGTGGTGATCCGCAACGTGCTGGGGCAGGAGCTCCAGCGGCTGCGCAAGAACGAGAAGCACGCGGAGGCCGAGCGGCTGGCGGACAAGCTGGAGCACGACCTGGACCGCCTGGAGGCGCTGGACTGGACGGCCAGCGCCGAGCACTACCTGCCCTTCCTGTATGAGCAGCCGGCCACGATCGTGGACTTCCTGCCCGAGAACGCCCTGGTGGTGGCCGACGAGCCGGTGCGGCTGCGGACGCACGCGGACCAGTTCGAGGCCGAGGTGCGGGAGGCGTATGAGGCGCGGGTGCGCCGCGGGGAGCTGCTGCGTTTGCCGCAGCTCGCCTGCGCCTCGCTGGATGAGTTGGTGGAGGCCTTCGGCGACCGGCCGCAGCTCTGCCTGACCATGTTGGCCAGGGAGGTGTCGTGGGCGCCCGAGGCCACGCACGTGCGCCTGGCCACGCCGCCCGTGGACAGCTTCGGGGGGCAGCTCGACCTGCTGGCCGAGGGCATTCGCGAGTGGTGCAGGACCGGCCACTACGTGGTCATGGCCACTCCCGAGACCGACCGCGTCGCGGAGATGCTGGACCGTGCGGCGCGAGGGGGCCGCCAGGGCCTCAAGGTCGAGCCGCTGGAGGGCCAGGAGCCGAAGCCGGGCAGGGCGGTGCTGGCTGCGCAGGCGTTGTCCTCGGGCTTCAAGCTGCCGTCGGCCGACCTCATCGTGCTCAGCGACGCGGAGGTGTTCGGCTGGCACAAGCTGCGGCGCCCCAAGGAGCGCAAGTTCCGCGCGGGGATAACGCTTACTTCGCTGTCGGAGCTGGCCGCCGGGGACCACGTGGTGCACATCAACCACGGGGTGGGCCGGTACGAGGGGCTGGTCAAGCAGACGGTGCAGGGAGTGGAGCGCGACTACCTGCTGATCAAGTATGCGGGGGAGGATCGGCTGTACGTGCCCGTGGCGCAGATAGACCGGGTGCAGAAGTACATCGGGTCGGACGGCCCGCCCACCATCCACGGGCTGAAGAGCACCCAATGGCAGCGCACCAAACGGCGGGTACGGCGTTCGGCCAGGCTGCTGGCCAAGGAGCTGCTAGACCTCTACGCGGCGCGGGAGCGGGCTCGGGGGCACGCCTTCGGCGTGGACTCGCCCTGGCTGCGCGAGATGGAGGCTTCGTTCCCCTACGAGGAGACGCCGGACCAGTGGCAGGCGGTGCAGGACGTCAAGGCCGATATGAAAAAGCCACTGCCGGCGGACCGGCTGGTCTGCGGGGACGTGGGCTACGGCAAGACCGAGGTGGCCATCCGGGCGGCCTTCGCGGCGGTGCTGGAGGGCAAGCAGGCGGCCGTGCTCGTGCCTACCACTGTGTTGGCTCAGCAGCACTACCACACCTTCTCCGAACGCCTGGCCAACTACCCGGTCAACATCCAGATGCTCAGTCGCTTCAAGACGCGCTCGGAACAGCAGAGCATCGTGGCCGGGCTCCAGCAGGGCACGGTTGACATCGTCATCGGCACCCACCGGCTGCTCCAGCCGGACGTCAAGTTCAAGGCCTTGGGCCTGGTGGTGGTGGACGAGGAGCAGCGTTTCGGCGTGCGGCACAAGGAGAAGCTGAAGCAACTACGCAGCAGCGTGGACGTGATCAATCTGACGGCCACGCCCATCCCGCGCACGCTGCACATGTCGCTGTCGGGCATCCGCGACATGAGCATCATCAACGATCCGCCCGCGGGCCGGCTGCCCATCAAGACCTACGCGCGGGAGCATGACGAGGAGGTGGTGAGGGAGGCCATCCTGCGCGAGATGGAGCGGGGCGGTCAGGTCTACTACGTGCATAATCGGGTGCAGTCCATCAACCACGTGGCGGCGCGGCTCCAGCGCCTGCTGCCCAACGCGCGCATCGCCGTGGGCCACGGCCAGCAGAGCGAGGACCAGCTAGAGCAGGTGATGCTGGACTTCTACGCGGGCAGCTACGACGTGCTGGTCTGCACCACCATCATAGAGAGCGGTCTGGACATACCCAACGTCAACACCATCATCATCGAGAACGCCCACCAACTGGGCCTGGCCCAGCTCTACCAACTGCGGGGCCGGGTGGGGCGGTCCAACCGGCAGGCGTATGCGTACCTGATGTACCGGTACCCGGAGCGCCTGACGCCGGAGGCGGAGCAGCGCCTACAGGCCATCGAGGAGCTGTGCGAGCTGGGCTCGGGCTTCAAGCTGGCCCTGCGGGACCTGGAGATTCGCGGGGCGGGCGACCTGCTGGGCCCGGAGCAGCACGGGCACATGGCCGCGGTGGGCTTTGAGCTGTACTGCCGCATGCTGGAGCAGGCGGTGCGATCGCTGCGGGGCGAGCACGCGCGCGTGGGGCCGGATATCGGACTGGAGCTGCCGGTGGAGGCGGTGATCCCGGCCAGCTACGTGGGCGACGAGAGCCAGCGCATCGCGCTGTACCGGCGCATCGCCGCGGCGCGCAGCGAGGAGGAGGTGGGGGCCCTAGAGGAGGAGGCCAAGGACCGCTATGGCGAACTGCCTGGGCCGGTGGGGAACCTGCTGCGCATCGCCCGGCTGCGCGTGGCCTGCGGGGAGGTGGGGGTAGAGGGCGTTATTGCGCAACAGCGCAAGATCGTGGTACGCTTAGAGAAGTCGGGGAAGCTATCGCCGCGCGAGGCGCGCCTGCTGCGGGGGCTGTACCAGCGGGGTCCGATGAAGCGCCTGCTGCCGCGGGCGGCCTTTGCGCCTTTGCAGATCAGCTTCGGCTACAGCCCCGGCAACGACGAGCAGATCTTCGCGGGGCTCGAGGAGATCATTGACCGCCTGCGGCACCGCGAGCAGGAGCCGGCCGCAGAGCGCAGGGATAGAAGGGCGGTGAGGGCGCTCGGCAGGCAGTAGGCGAGGGCGCCCGTTTCGATATGCCGAAAGTGGTGGCAGTGAGTTTCCGGCCCGCCGGCAAGGTGTACTACTTCAGCCCTGGTGAGTTGGAGGTGAAGGAGGGCCAGAAGGTCCTGGCGGAGACGGGCCGAGGCCTGGAGTTCGGCGAGGTGGTGCAGGGGCCCCGGGAGGTTCCGGAGGGGGAACTCAACGGCCCACCGAAGCCGTTGCTGCGAGTGGCGACGCCGGAGGACTGGTCACGCCAGGAGGCCAACCGCGAGAGGGAAGCAGAGGCGGTGCGCCTGTGCATGGAGAAGATCGCCGAGCACGGGCTGCCCATGAAGCTGACCGGGGCCAGGTACACCTTCGACCGGAGGCGCCTGGTCTTCTACTTCACGGCGGCCAGCCGAGTGGATTTCCGCAAGCTGGTGCGGGAGCTGGCCTCGATGTTCCGCACGCGCATCGAGCTGCGGCAGATCGGCGTGCGCGACGAGGCCAAGATCGTGGGCGGCCTGGGCCCGTGCGGCCGGGAGCTGTGCTGCGGGAGGTTCCTGCGCGACTTCGAGCCGGTGGCCATCAGGATGGCCAAGTCGCAGGGCCTGGCGCTGAACCCCAGCAAGATCTCGGGCGTGTGCGGGCGGCTGATGTGCTGCCTGCGCTATGAGTCGGAGACCTACGAGCACGGGCGCCGCGCTCTGCCCAAGGTGGGCAGCATAGTGGCGACGCCGGTGGGCGAGGGCAAAGTCACGGACCTCAACGTCCTGCGGCAGACGGTGCGGGTGCAGATTCCGGAGAGGGGGCCCGTGGAGGTAGCGGCGGCGGACCTGGCCTGCGTGGGGGGCGATAGCGAGGCGAAGGCCCCCAGCGCCCAGGCACAAGCGCCCCCGCCCCCGCCGCCGCAGCCAGCGGAAGCCGGCCCGGGCGAGAAGAAGGCCGGCGAGCAGGGCCGCAGGCGTCGCCCGCGACGGCGGCGGCGCCGTCGGCGCGGCAGGGGCCGGAAGCGCAATGAGGGCCAGGGAGGGCAGAGCCGCCCGAGCGGCGCGGAGTGAGCAGAAGTGCCGATCTACGAGTTCGAATGCCGCAAGTGTGAGCACACCTTTGAGGAGCTGATGAGCCGCTCCGAGCTGGACTCGGTGCGGTGCCCGAGCTGCAAGGGCAGGCGCGTGCGGCGGCTGGTGTCCAGCTTCGTCGCCAAGTCCTCCGGCGGGAACGGCTCGGGCCGGACTCTGGGCGGCGACGCCTGCGGCACCTGCACGGCCAGCTCCTGCGCAGGCTGCAAGGCGTAGCTGGAAACACGGACCCCGCAGGGCCTTGCGGAGCGGAGTGCATTGCCCAAGGACACCTACTACATCACGACGCCGATCTACTACGTCAACGCCAGCCCGCACATCGGCCACGCCTACACCACCATCGCCGCCGATGTGCTCAGTCGCTACCGGCGGCTGCGGGGCGACCGGGTGTGCTTCGCCACCGGCACGGACGAACACGGGCTCAAGGTGGCCAGCGCCGCCGCCGAGGCGGGCCAGTCGCCCCGCGAGTTCACCGACGAGGTCAGCGAGCGCTACAAGCAGATGTGGCGGCGGCTGCACATCGAGTATGACCGCTTCATCCGCACCAGCGAGGAGCAGCACGAACAGCTAGTGCAGCAGGTGTTCGCCCGGCTGCTGGAGCAGGACGACATCTACAAGGGGACGTACGAGGGCTGGTACTGCGTCCACGAGGAGACCTACCTGAGCGAAGGGGAATTGGTGGAGGGCAAGTGCCCGGATTGTCAGCGCCCGGTGCAGTGGCTGGCGCAGGACTGCTACTTCTTCCGCACCTCCAAGTATGCGGAGCGGTTGCTCCAGGAGCTGGAGGCGAACCCAGAGCTGATCCGGCCGCAGAGCCGGTGCAACGAGGTGACCAGCTTCATCCGGCAGGGGCTGCGCGACTCGGCCGTCAGCCGCAGCGCGCAGGAGTGGGACATCCCCGTCCCCGGCGACCCCAGCAACACCATCTACGTGTGGCTGGACGCGCTCACCAATTACCTGACGGTGGCGGGCTACCTGCAAGATGACGCCACCTTCGAGAGCACCTGGCCGCCGGACGCGCAGCTCATGGCCAAGGACATCATCACCCGCTTCCACGGGACGCTGTGGCCGGCCATGCTGATGGCGCTGGGGGTGGAGCTGCCGCGGCAGCTCTTCGTGCACGGCTTCTGGAGCATGGGCGGCGGGCACAAGATCTCCAAGTCCCGCGGCAACGTGGTGGACCCCTACGCCCTGGGCCAGGCCATCAGTGAGCGCTCGGGCGCCAGCGTGGAGGTGGCGGTGGACGCGGTGCGCTACTTCGTGCTGCGCGAGGTGCCCTTCGGGCTGGACGGGCAGTTCTCCGAGATGGCCGTGCTCCAGCGCTTCAACGCCGATTTGGCCAACGATCTGGGCAACCTGCTCAATCGCTCGCTGCCCTTCCTGGAGCGCTACTTCGAGGGCAAGGTGCCGACCCCGGGCAACGGCGCGCCCACGCTGGACCAGGACGTCGCGCGCACGGTGGAGGCGGCCGGCGCGGCTATGGATCGGCTGGAGTTCTCGGTGGCGCTGGCGGAGATATGGCGGCTGTTGGCGGCGGCCAACAAGTACGTGGACCAGCAGGAGCCGTGGTCGCTGCACAAGGCCGGGAAGAAAGCGGAGTTGGCCACGGTCGTCTACTCGGTGGCGGATACCATCCGCTGCGTGGCCACGCTGGTCTCGCCCTTCATGCCGGCCGCCAGCGCGGCCATCCGCGAGCAGTTGGGCCTGGAGGGAGCGCACGACGGGACCTGGGACGTGTTGGACGAGGCGGTCAGGCTGCGCCCGGGGGCCAGCATCCGTCCGGGCAAGCCCATCTTCCCCCGCATTGACCTGGCGGCGATTGCCACCGAGGCGGAAGCCCCCCCCGCCGCAGAGGAGGAGGAACCAGTGTCTGCGGAGACCATCAGCTACGAGCATTTCAGCCAGATGGACCTGCGCGTGGGCGAGATCAAGTCGGCCGAGCGCGTGGAGGGCACGGACAAGCTGCTGAAGCTAGAGGTGGACGCGGGTGCGAGGGTGCATACTGTGGTGGCTGGCATCGCCCAGGAGTTCGCGGCCGAGACGCTGGTGGGGCGCAAGGTAGTGCTGGTGGCCAACCTGCAACCCACCAAGATCCGGGGGGTGGTGTCCGAGGGGATGATACTGGCCGCGGGCGAGGAGGAGGCGTTGGCGCTGGTGACGGTGGACGCCGACTGTCCGGTGGGCACGAAGGTGTTGTGAGGCGCCGAGCGGCGCAGCGAGAGGGACTTTACCAGGCGTACTGAGGAGGTGACAGCGTGAGAAAGGGCGGACGGGCGGGGCCGATCATCGCCATTATCATTGTTGCCATCACCCTGGGCGCTACCACCCTGCTCGTTTACCTCGACAACGGGGCTGAGAGCGCCGGCGTCCAGTTCTACTACATCCCCATCCTGGTGGCAGGCTTCTTCCTGGGGGACATCGGGGCCATCCTCACCGCCCTGATCGCCGCCCTGCTGTGCGGGCCGCACATGAAGTGGAACATCGAGACGGGGGAGGACCAGACGCTGACGCAGATCCTCCTGCGCATGTGCTTCTTCTACGTGATCGGCATCATCGGCTCGCGCGTGGCCTTCGAGCTGCGCCGGCGCGCGGCCGAGTTCAAGACCCTGTACGAGGTAGCCCGCACCATCAACTCCACGCTGCGCGTTCAGGAGGTGCTGGACCTGATCGCCAAGAGCGCGCTGGAGGTGATGGACGCCAAGGGCTGCACCATTCGCCTGCTGGAGGACGGCGAGTCGCTGCGCCTGGGGGCCTCGGCGGGGCTGAGCGCCGACTACGTGCGCAAGGGGCCGGTGGTGCTGGCGGAGAGCGAGCTGGATCGCCGCGTGCTGGAGGGGGGCCCGGTGGCCATCCGCAACGTTCAGGAGGACTCGTCCTGGCAGTACCCGGAGGCGGCGGGGCGCGAGGGCCTGACCTCGGTGCTGAGCGTGGCCCTGCGCACCAGCGACGGCAACAAGGGAGTCATCAGGATCTACGCCCGGCGCCAGCGCAGCTTCACGCCGGACGAGATAGCGCTGGTCAGCGCCTTCGCCAACCAGGCCGCCATCGCCATCGAGAACGCGGAGCTCTACGAGGACATCCGGCGCAACTACTACGAGACGGTGCGGGCGCTGACCATGGCCATCGAGGCCAAGGACCCGGCCACCCTGGGGCATTCGGAGCGGGTGACGGTGATGGCCACTGCCCTGGCGCGGGAGCTGGGGTGCGACGCAGAGCAGGTGGAGCAGATACGCTTCGGCACCATCCTGCACGACATCGGCAAGATCGGCATTGACGAGTCCATGCTGGAGCAGGGGGCCGTGGCCGAGGCGGAGGAGATCTTCCTGCGCATGCACCCACTCATCGGCAAGAGCATTCTGGACCCGGTGGAGTTTCTGCGGCCCTCGCTGACCATCGTGCTGCACCACCACGAGCACTGGGACGGCAGCGGCTACCCCGAGGGGTTGAAAGGGCAGGACATCCCCTTCTTCGCGCGGCTGGTGGGCGTCATCAACGCCTACGACCTGCTGGTATCGCCCCAGGACGGCTCCGCCGGCATAAGCGAGAGCGCGGCCGAGGATCGCATCGCCGAGGAGGCGGGGGTGAAGTGGGACGCCGAGATCGTGGAGGTCCTGCGCAAGATGCTGCGCGACCGTCGCGGCAAGCTGGTGGCGGGCCACGAGGAGGCGCTGCCGCGTGCGTAGGAGCGTCCTGCTCTGGACCTGCGTGGCGCTGGCGGCCGTGGTGGCGGTGGGCGTCTACGTGGGCCGGGGGCAGTCGGCGGCGCCCCGGCAGGCCCTGGACCGGGCCACGCTGGAGGAGCTGACCGGCGAGGACTGGTACGCCATCGCGCTGGGCGGCCAGAACACCGGCTACGGCGTGATCCGCTCGACGCTGGACCAGACCCCGGAGGGCGAGGCGCAGCTAACCGTTACCACGCAGATGGAGATCAAGCTGAGCGTGATGGGGATGGAGGTCACCGGCTCCACGCTGCTGACCGTGTGGCACGATCCGGCCCTGATGCCGACGCGCTATCGCATGGACCTGGACCAGTTGGGCCAGAAGTACGTGGTGGAGGCGGAGCGCGAGGGCGAGGTGCTGCATGCCCGCAAGACCGTGGCGGGGGACACCACTGCCAAGGACATCGCGCTGACTGAGGGCTTCGGCTCGGACTCCAAGCTCAGCCTGCTGGCGCTGCGCGGAGAGCTGAAGCCGGGCGACTCGTTCGAGTTCCCGGTGTTCGACCCCTGGTTCATGGACCTGGACACCCAGCAGGTGAGCGTGGGGGATTGGACCACCTTAGAGGTCGGCGGTGAGCCGGTGCGGGCGCTCACGCTCAAGACGCACTCCGAGAAGTGGGACGTCACCCACACCACCTGGCTGTCAGAATCGGGGCAGGCGCTCAAGACCGAGCTGCCCACGCTCATGAACATGACCATGACCAAGGTCACCGAGGAGGAGGCGCTGGCGGAGCTGGCCCCGGTGGCCATATCGGCCAGCATCCCCGTGTCCATGCGCCTGCCCTCGGAGGGCAAGGTCAGGAGCCTGACCATTCGGGCCTCGTCCAATGCGGCGCCCGTCACGGACCTGATCCCGGCCACCCACCGCCAGGCGGTGAAGGGAGCGGGCGGGGAGACGGCGGCGGTGGTGACCATCGAGGCCGACGAGGAGCCCGAGGGTGAGCTGACCATTCCCGTGCAAGACCGCGCCGTGGCCGCCTTCGTGGCGGCCAACGAGTTCATCCAGAGCGACGATCCCAAGCTGGTAGCCAAGGCCGAGCAGATCGTGGGGGCCGAGACCAAGGCGTGGGCGGCGGCGGAGAGGATCCGGCTGTGGGTCTACCGCAACATGAAGAAGCGGGAGAGCTACCCCAAGCCCATTACCGCGCGGGAGTGCCTGGAGGTTATGGAGGGCGACTGCTCGGAGCACGCCATGCTGTTCGTGGGCCTGGCCCGGGCGGTGGGCATCCCGGCGCAGTTCGTAGCGGGCATCGTCTACAGCCGGGGCTCCTTCTGGTACCACGCGTGGGCCGAGGTCTACGTGGCGCCCGACACCTGGGTGGCCCTGGACCCGACGTGGAACCAGGCCATCGCCGATGCCACGCACATCACGCTGGCCGAGGGCGCGCTGGACTCGGCCTCCTTCGCGAAGGTGTGCCTGGCCGCCGCGCGCACCATGGGCAGCCTGGAGCTGGAGGTCCTCGAGTACCAGACCGCCGACGGCAAGGTCCACAAGGCGGCCGCGGCCCCCGAGCCGGTGGCAGAGGCAGCGGGGTAGAGGCCCGAGCGCCGCCACCATCTCCGCCCGCTGGCGTGACGCCATGAGTGCCACCCGTGGTCTACAACTCGTCGCCCTCGCCTTCCTCGCCCTGTCTCTGCCCGCCCTGTCGGTCTGGCCGCAGGCCACCACGCTGGTCGTGGGCAAGGTGGCCGCTCCGGGCGCAGACCTCTCCGGGGCGCGAGTGCAGCTCTTCCGGGACGCCGAGTGCACGGAACTGGCCCATACCAGCAAGTCCATCGGCGCCGAGGGGACCTACGCCATCGAGGTCGAGGCCGGGACGTACTACGCGCGCCTGCACGTTGACGTGAACGGGAGCCAGACGCTGGACGAGGGGGATCTGGTGGGCCTGTTCGGAGTGGCGGACGCGACCGCAGCCGGCGCCGCGCCCCAGGCGGTGACCGTGGCCGCGGGGCAGTTCCGCACCGACGTCAACATCGAGGCCTCCGCTGCGGTGCAGGCGGACGGGTCGTTGGGGGCGCTGCCCGAGGTGGAGACTGTGTGGATCGTGGGTCAGGTGATCTGGGAGGGGCACGACCTGGGCAACGCCAAGGTGCAGCTCTTCCGCGATCCCGCCTGCCAGGAGCTGGCGGTCGGGGCGCAGACCATAACGCCCGAGGGCAGCTTCGCCATCGCCGTGCCGCCGGGGAGGTATTACGCGCGGGCCCTGGCCGACCTCGACGGCAACGGCAAGCTGGACCAGGGCGAGGGCCTGGGCTACTTCGGCGTCACGGACATGTCCGACCAGCAGCAGCGTCCGCAGCCAATCGCGGCCAGCGAGGCGGAGTTCCTGGTCCTGGCGAACATCCCGGTGTGCGCCGTGCTGGGCGAGGGCGGACGGCTGAAGGCGGTGCCGGTGGCACAGGAGCGACTGCGGCAGTCGGTGCGCGGTCGCGTCAGCGGGATGGTGAGCTGGCCCGGGCACGAGACGGCGGGCGCGTGGGTGGTGTGCGCCGCCGACGCGAGCTGCCAGGAAGTGCTGGGCGTGTCGCGCGCGGGGGCGGACGGCGGGTTCTCCATGCTGGCGCGAGTGGGAAGGGCGGTGGTGGTCGCCATCGCAGACGCCAACGGCAGCTCGCGCCTGGACGCCGGAGATCACGTGGGCGTGGCGGGGATCGCCGACTTCCGTGATGCTCAGGCCTCGCCGCAGCAGTTCGAGGTCATGGTCGGGGAGAGCGTGCGCGACGTCGAGGTGCGGATCAGCGGGCAGCTCGGCGCGGACGGCGTGCTGGGGCCGAACCTGCGCCTGGAGACGGCCAGGATGCCCGCGCTGCTGTCGGGCGTCGTCGCCTGGCCGGGCGTGGAGGTCGCGGCCGGGGAGGTCAACGTTTTCACCGATCCGGAGCTTCAGCAGCACGCCGCGCACGCGCCCCTGGGCAACGCGGGGCAGTTCGCCCTGGCCCTGCCGGCGGGGGAGTACTACCTGCTGGGCGCGGCCGACCGCGACGGCGACGGCGCCACCAGCGAGGGCGACGGGATCGGTCTGCACGGCGTGCCGGATTTGTTCTCGCCTCAGCCCAAGCAGCCGCTGGTGGTGGGCAATGGTGAGCTGCACGGGGGCCTGACCATCACCATCACCGCGCGGGTGGGTGGGACGCAGGGGATTGAGCCGTTGGGCGAGGCGCCGGGGGCTTAGGACGTTTCGGCAGCAAGCTGCCGAAACACGCACTCCACACAAGGAACGGCTTGCGCAGCGCCGACGTCACAAGGGCCGGGAGGGCAGCAGTGACACAGATTACGCCGGAGCAGGCAGGGAAGGTGGCCGTACTCGCCGGGGGGGACTCCCTGGAGCGCGAGGTGTCGCTGCGCTCCGGACGGGGCATAGCGGAGGCATTGGCGAGGCAGGGGTTCGAGGTCGTCTCCATTGATCCCCAGGGAGACGTGGCGCAGCGGCTGCGCGAGAGCGGGGCGCAGGTGGTCTTCAACATTCTGCACGGCGGCAAGGGTGAGGACGGCACCATCCAGGGCCTGCTGGACATCCTGGGCCTCCCCTACACGGGCAGTGGCGTGCTGGCCAGCGCCCTGGCCATGGACAAGGCCCAGTCGAAGCGCATCTTCAAGGCGACCGACATCCCCACACCCAGCTTCTGCGTCATTGACCCGGACGAGCCCGTCGGCAAGCAGTGCCGCTTCGCGGCCAACCAGCTCAAGCTGCCGGCGGTGTGCAAGCCCACCAACGAGGGGTCCAGCTTCGGCGTCAGCATAGTGCGCCACCAGGAGGAGATGATCGGGGCGGTGGAGGCGCTGGTGGCCAAGTACGGTAACGCCATGATCGAGAGGTTCGTGGACGGGCCGGAGATCACGGTGGGCGTACTGGGCGTGGGCGATAGGCTGCGGGCCCTGCCCGTGCTGGAGCTGGTGGCCAAGGCGGACTTCTACAACTACGAGGCCAAATACACTCCGGGCATGACGGAGTTCGTCATCCCGGCGCGGCTGGACGAGCTGACCACGCGCCTCACCCAGGAGGCCGCCCTGCGCGCGCACCAGGTGCTGGGCTGTCACGGCTGGTCGCGGGTGGACGGGCACATTGACGAGGACGGCATGCCGCAGATTCGCGAGGTCAACACCATCCCCGGCATGACGGAGCTGTCCGACGTCCCCGCCGAGGCCGAGGCCGACGGC
>JBHIEF010000075.1:0-18226 GCA_046760465.1 Armatimonadota bacterium
CGGCTTCGTCCTCGGCCTGGCACCGTGGGGCTACCTCAAGGCGCGGCAGGCGCGCCGCAAGAAGGGGCTCACACAGCAACTGCCCGATGCTCTCGACCTCATCTGCGCCTCCCTGCGGGCTGGGTATGGGTTCGTGCAGGCCGTGGGCACCGTTGCCAGGGAGATGGCGCCTCCGCTGCGCGATGAGGCCCGTCGGCTCGCCGACGAGGTGAGGCTGGGCCTGTCCCTGGACGCTGCCCTACAGCGTATGATGGAGCGCACCGGCACGCATGACTTCGAGCTGATGTGCTCGGCCGTCCAGATACAGACCCGCACCGGCGGCAACCTGGCGGAGGTGCTGGGCAACCTCTCCCAGGTGATTCGCGCCCGCATTCGCCTGGCCGGCGAGATCGCGGCGCTGACGGCCGAGGGCCGACTGTCCGCGGGCATCCTGCTTGCTCTCCCCCTCGTATTCGCCGGCATACTCAGCTACCTGAGCCCCGGCTACTTGCGGCCCCTGGTCCTGGAGCCGTTCGGCCAAGTGCTGCTCGCCGCCGGAGCCGTCCTCATGGCCCTCGGTGCAGTGCTCATCCACAAGATGCTCCAGGTTGATCTGTGAGGAGGGACGGCGCTGTGTTGCTCATCATCGCCTGCACGCTCACCTTCATCTGCATCACCGCGCTGCTGGTAGGCGTGCTGTACGCCGCCCCCCGGCCAACCTTGGCCCAGCGCCTGGTCGCGCTCCAGGTCGTGCAGGACGCAGACCTGCCGCTGGACCGCAGCCTGGTGCATGGCTTCTTCCCTCGCATCGTCTCCCCCGCGCTCTCGCGCTTGGGCCGACTGATGGAGCGTCTGACCCCCGGGGGAGCCGTCGGCGCCGTGCGCGCGAAGCTCGAGCGTGCTGGCAATCCCCTGCGCATCACGGCCACCCAGTTCATGGGCCTCCGTGCCTTGTCGGTCCTCGGTTTTGCCTTTGCAGCACTGAACGTCTACCGACTCGCGTACTTCGACGGCATCTTGAACCTGCTCTTCGCCGCTGGCGCAACTGCCGTCGGGCTTCTGGGGCCGGACTATCTGCTTCAGTCCTGCGTCAACCGCCGCGAGCGCCTGATGCGCAAGAGGCTGCCTGACCTGCTCGACCTGCTCGTGGCCAGCACCGAGGCCGGACTGGGGCTCGACCAGGCCATCAGGGAAGCCGTCGTGCGTAGGCCCGGGCCGCTCGCGGAGGAGTTCGAGCGCGTCATCAAGGAGATCAACCTGGGCAAGACCCGCGCCCAAGCCTGGCGCGACTTGGCGCAGCGCACCGGCCTGGACGATCTGCGCAGCTTCGCCAGCGCCATCTACCAGGCCGAGCAGCTTGGCGCGAGCATCGCCAACGTGTTGCGGGCCCAAAGCGATGCCCTCCGCAGTCGGCGCACGCTGAAGCTGCGGGAGCTGGCGGCCAAGCTGCCCACCAAGATGCTGTTCCCGCTCGTGTTCTTCATCTTCCCGGCGCTGTTCGTGGTATTCCTCGGCCCCGCGCTCATATCCATATACAGGGCCCTGCGTGTGATGTAATGCCGCTGCGACGCTCCTCCCCCTCTGGCAGATTCCCACGGGTCCCGCCCAGCGTGCCCCGGCGCGAGCCAGAGGCAGGCAACTGCCCTGCACCGGCACGAGCCTGTTGGCGGGGCGTGTGCCGCGGCTGAGTGGCCTCGCCAGCGCTTGACTCACGCATCCACCCTCGGGCGCTCTTGACAGAGTCGCCTGGTGTCATCAACACTAGACTGCCAAGCGAAGTCCCGGCCAGACGGAAGTCCCTGCGAGGCCGTCCATCGCACCGCCCATGTCCGTTGCGGCCTCTTGTGGCCGGGACGAGAGCCTGGAGCGCGCGCCGTTGAGCGCCGCCTCGGGGGCCCAGCAGTGAAACGTCCCGGGATCGCGAAGCGGGTCATCCGGGCCGGGGCCGACGGGATGGGCCGCATCGTCCGAGCCATCGGCCGCCTCGCAACGCGCTGGCGCAAGCCGCCGGGCCCGGAGGACATGACCTCGGCGTTTGGCGTGTTCTGGGGACGCTATCCTGGCAAGCCCTACCGGCAGCCGTTCTGCCCGGCGTGTGGCGCGGACCCGCAGCCCATGCCTCTTCTGAGCTACTGGCTGGAGCGCCCGCCGGGGATGATAGGGCTCGAATGCCCGCAGTGCGGTGTGAAGTGGCGACAGATGACGGTGGCCGAGTGGGAGCGCATCACTGGACGACGGGGCGGCCCCCCGAGGAACTCCTCCGCCCCCCAGCCACCCGTCCCGCCCACGCCGTGGCGGCAGGGAGGATGAGGCACGGACGGGGTGGGCAAGGGGCGACCTCCGGCGGGAACGAGTGACGGGACAGGATTCCGCTGCCCGCAGCACGAAGGGGGCGGCGGCGCCCGCGGCATCTGCCCAGGCGCGCCGCGCAGCACTTCTGGGCAAGGAGGAGACCATGAAGCCCCTTGGCATCGCGACGCCGCTCTGCCTCATCCTGGCCCTCGTCGCCGGCGCTCTCCAGGCCGAAGACGCGGGGTTCGTGCCACTCTTCGACGGCAATACCCTCCGCGGCTGGCACGCGCTTCCCGGCGGCAATTGGGAGGTGAAGGACGGAGCCATCGTCGGGACCAGCGCGCGCACCGAGAAGCGCCACGGCCTGCTGGTCAGCGACAAGACCTACCGAGACTTCACCGTTCGGCTCAAGTTCCGCGTCCTCAAGGGCAACAGCGGCTTCTACTTCCGCAGCGAGAAAGTGGACCACGCCGTCGGCGTCCATGGCTTCCAGGCCGAGGTGGCCAACGAGGAGACGGTTGGCGGGCTCTACGAGACGGGGGGACGCACCTGGGTGGTGAAGCCTGACCCAGAGCAGATCAAGCAGCACTACAAGCCGACCGAATGGAACCAGATGACCGTCTCGGCCCATGGCCGCAACATCGTCGTGCGCCTCAACGGGATGAAGACGGCAGAGCTGGAGGACGATCCCGGCCGCTTGGAAGGGCACTTCGCCCTGCAGCTCCACGGAGGCCAGGACATGGAGGTGATGTTCAAGGACATCGAGATCCAGACCGACGGACCCCGCTGACGAGAGGCGGCGGCCTTCGTGATCACTAGTAGCCTGCGACCGCGCGCGCCCGCCGCGCAACCTCGTGGGAGGGGCGTCTCGCCTGCCCTGAGTTGATCGAAGGGCCCCGACTAGAACGCCCGGCGCTCGGCTATGAGGCTGCTCCCGACCTCCATGCGCGGCCCTCCCTGCTAGCCGGCGGCCGGAACGTGCTCGTCCTTCACCTCGGGCAACAGCTCGTGCGCGTTCTCCAGGAACGTCGTCAGCAGTCGGACGGTGGCCTCGATGTCATCGGCGTGGCAGAGCTGCACCGTCGAGTGCATGTAGCGGACCGGCGCTCCCACCGTTGTCGTCAGCGCGCCGGTCCTGCTCCGCTGGATGGCGGAGGCGTCGGTGCCGCCCCCGATGTTCTTCTGGTGCGGGACGTCGTGCTGCTCGCAGAGGTCGAGCAGGAACGAGACGAGTCGCCTGTCGCCGATGGTCAGACGGTCCATGATGTAGATGCCCGTGCCCTCGCCCAGCGCGCACGGGCGCTCGTGCCGCTTGAGGTACGGCCCCCAGGTCAGGCTCCCGTCAATGGCGAGGCCCATGTCCGGCTCGATGGCGTACGCCGCGACTCTCATGCCCCGCACGCCCACCTCCTCTTGTACGGAGCTCACCGCGTACGCGTCCACTGCCGTGGGACCGACCCGCCTCATCGTCTCCAGTAGGCAGTACGTGCCGATCCTATCATCGAAGTTCCTGCCCAGGTAGACCTGATCGTTGAGGGCCACGACCTCCTGAGCCGGCGTGATAACGTCGCCGACCTCCACCAGCTCCTCCGCCCTGTCCTTGGGCAGGCCCACGTCAATGAGCATGTCCTGGAGGCGAGGCGCCTTGTCCTTCTGCTCTTTGCGCGTGTCGGGCGCCACCACACCACGCACGGGCTTCTTGCCGTGGATGACGACGAGTTGGGACGCGAGCACCTGCGGATGCAGCCCACCGAGCGGCTCGAACCGAATGAACCCGTCATCGTCAATGTGCTTGACCATCATGCCGATCTCATCAACGTGCGCCGCCAACACCACCTTGAGCGGCCCGCCATCGCCGGCGGGCGGCTCCGTCGCCTTCTTCAGGCCGATGACGTTGCCCATGCGGTCTCGGCACACCTCATCACACACGGGGCGCAGGACGTCCATGACCACGTCCTGCACCTCATCCTCGTGCCCGGGCACGCCGGGCGTGTTGCACACTCTCTCCAGCAGTCGTTGGTCCATCCTGTTGTCTCCCGTTCGCGGTCATGAGCCCCACCGCCCGACGCCGGCCGTCAGACTACTGCGCTCGGCCGCCCGATGGGGGGCACACAGTGGGGTTGGACAACGCGATCCTCAACGCGGCCCGCCCCCGGCCTACAGGACTGGCCCGTCTACTCCGCCCGCTGCTCCGTGCGGTTGATCATGTCCTCCTGGAACTCCGGACTGAGCGTGACGAAGTAGTCGCTATAGCCGGAGACGCGCACCAGGAGGTCGCGGTAGTTCTCCGGGTGTTCTTGTGCATCTCGTAACATGTCGGCTGAGACGCAGTTCATGTGCAGGTTCAGCCCCTTGCCCATGAAGTAGGCGCGGAGCAGGGCCATCAGCTTCTCACGTGACTCGCGCCCCTCCAGCACGTCCGGCATCAGGCGGATGTTGAGGGTGTAGCCCCCAAACCAGTGGTTCTGTGAATCCAGCTTCTGCACCGTGTTGAGCAAGGCCGTGAGCCCGCTGCGGTCCGTGCCTTGGGCGGCGGCCATCCCCGGCGCCAGGGGCGCGCCGGCCAGGCGACCGTCCGGTGTGGCCATAAGGGCCTGCCCGGCAGTCACGTGCCCTCCCCCGTCAATGCCACTGGCGATGAAGCGCCCATGGTTCCGCGGACCCTTCAGGCCGGCGATGGCGTCGGCGTGGATGCCCTCCAGCACCGGGATCAGGTCGTCCGCGTCGTCATCATCGTTGCCGAACTTGGGCGCAGCGCGAGCCGCCGCCAGCAGTTCCTCGTGCCCCTGGAAGTCGGCCTCCATCGCCGCCAGCAGCGTGTCCAGGTCGCATGCGCGCTCGCGGTACACCAGGCGGCGGATCGCGGCGACGCTGTTGACGAAGTTGGCGAATCCCCCGCCCAGATTCATGCTGGGGAAGTTATGCTCGGCCCGAACCGTGAGGTCGCGGGCGCGCTCGATGCAGCCGTGCATGAAGGCCGAAGTGAAGGGAATCTGGCCGAACTGCTTGTGCACATGGCCGACGGCTCGCGCCACGGCCGCCGAGCTCTCCGCGTTGGCCCGCATCGTCTTCCTGAGCCCGTCCAACAGATCGTCGAAGGTGGGGAACTGCTCGCTGAGAGATCGGCCGCTGTCGCGGCCTGCCCGAAGCATCTGCACCAGCGCCCCCACGTGTCCCGTGCTCCCGCCCAGGGCGGAGTCCTGGAGCTTGCCCGTGATGCCCAGCTCTCCGCAGCCCACGTGCGTGTACTCGTAGGCCGCCTCGCGCGGAATGCCCAGATTCATGAAGCCACCGGGCGTGGCCTCGTCGTTGAGAAACACCGGCATGTTCTGCCCGGCCGCGACGCAGTCGAAGGCCGCCTGCATTACCCCATCCGAGAGGTTTCGATGCCACCGCAGGTTTACCAGCGGCTCCGGCAGCTTCAGCTCCCGCGCGGCCTCCAGGAATAGGTGGGTCAGCTCATTGGCCTGATCGTTGCCCTCCGCATGGCCTCCGCCCAAGGTGATGGACTGCGTGGGGTTCCCTCGCGGCCCAAAGACCGTGTTCTCCTTGAACTTGATCAGGAAGCACTCCACCAGCTCCAGGGCCCGTTCCCGCGTCAGATCGCCGCGCTCCACCTCGTCCCGATAGAAGGGGTAGAAGATCTGGTCCACTCGCCCTGGCGACATGGACCAGGCGTTGCCCTCGATGTGCATGATCTGATGGCACAGCCACACGCTCTGGAGCGCTTCCCAGAACGTGCGACAGCCCTTGGCCAGAGCTCTGGGCAGGCTCTCGGCCATCTGCTCCAGCTCTCGCCTGCGCTCTGGGTCGCGGGTTGCGCTGGCGGTCTCGGCCGCCAGCTCTCCGTACCGGCGCGCGAAGGCGATGCCTCCCTCGGCGCTGATCACCACCGCCCGTAGGAAGGCGGCGCCGGCGGGGTCGGTAGGCTCCACCTCGCGCAGCCGACGCTGGGCGCGCTCGATCACCCCCTCTAGCCCCGTGTCAAGCACTTCCGCGAAGTCCGGCGTAATATGTCCCAGTGCCGTCGAGAGCTGATACCAGTCCTCAGCCGGCGGCGACTCGTCACCGAAGCACTCGCGGCGCAGGGCCCAGTAGTGCGCGTACAGATTGCGGTGCTGCCAGTACTCCTTGATATCGCCGGGCAGGGCGTCCTTGATGAAGTTCCGCCCCACCTCGAAGTTGTGGCGCATCTGCACGATGGACTCGGTGCCCAGGCTGAACTCCGGATACACGATCCAGGCGCCCGGCCTCGAGGTGGGTGTGCCGACGATGAGGTCCCCCTCGCGCAGGTAGATCGGCATCTGCTCGAGCACGTCCCGCAGCGCCTTGGCGCGCTTGATGATCGTCGGGTCGGCTTCGTTCCTCCTGTACGCCTCCGTGACGATGCGCGGCCGCTCTAGACAGACTGTGTCCTCCCATCCCAGCATCTCGTCGCGGAGGCGCTTTGCGCGCGGAGTCATACCCATCAGCCTTCTGCGTCCATGTCGAGTTTGGGCCAACGCGAGCGCATACGGCACGGCCCCCACAGGCAGCCCTAGCGGCCGCCGCCGTTCAGAAGAGTCACCGACTGGCCCTTCTCCCTCACGTGGTAGAAGCGGCCCGCAGGCGTCACGTCAACGGTGACCGTGCCGTAGTCTGGAACCTCGATCTCCACACCCTCCAGCCCCTTGGCGGGCGCATGAGCATACAGCAGCCACTCCCGGTTCCCCTCCCGCCCCATCGCCCGTGCCAGAGAGAAGACGGGTACCTCGGTCATCAGACCCCACTCACCCGGAGGGTCCACGCTCGTGTTCAGCAGGTACCAACGGTCCACGCCCCTCCACTTCTCGGGGATTCTGGTCTGGTAGGGGTGCTCCCGCGAGTGATTGGGCACGAGCTTCCCTTTGCGCCAGAACCGCCTCAGCACTGGGTCCTTCCACACCCGGTCAACCGCCGCCAGCAGCGCCGCGAAGTACTCCCGGAACTCCTCCCGAGGCACGCCGTGCCCCCGGAACTCGCGGACCACGCGCGGCCTGGTCAGCCACATTCCGTATTGTACGAAGCCCTCATACCGCCCGGGCGACCATTGCTGGCCCGCTTCGAGGTAGGTGTTTCGCTTCTGTTTGCCATCGTCTCCGCCGGCGCTGGAGTTGCCGTCCCACACGGAGAGCTCGAACCAGAAGTCCGGCCTCTCCTCATACGCCTCCTCGAGCATGAACACCCAGTTCATGGCCTCGATCTGCGGCGACCAGACGCGGTAGTCCGTGGAGGCGTTCCAGTTGTGCGTGTAGTAGGAGACCGACCCGCCCTCCCACACCAGGTGCCACGGGTCAATGCGGTCCTCAGTTGTCCAGCTATAGGAGGGCCAATCCTCCCAGCGCCCGAAGTGGGGCGGGCCAAGGGCATTGTACGCCACCAGCAGACAGCTCCGCCTCCAGCGTTCGCTCCTGAGTCCCTCTCTCATCCCCTTGAGCAGCGCGGCGTATCGCTCGAGATACGCCTCCGCCATCACGCCTCGCTGGAACGCTCCCGGCCTCCCGGTGCCGTACTTGTCAACGTAGCGCTTGCTTCTCTCCTCCACCTTGTGCTTGGGCTTCAGACGACGCGCCTCGTTGTTGGACAGGAAGATCACCAACGGTGGGTCGGGATACCACTGCTGAAGCTGGTCGAAGCTGCCCGAGCTCGCATAGTAGCGCCCCACCTCGCGCCAGGGCTCCACGGCACCGAACGGAGATATCCAGTTGTCAATCCTGCCCGTCAGATCAACCAGCAGGGGCGTCTTCTCCAGGGGCAGGTTCCGCCACTTGCCGGGGTCGTCCCTGGGGTGGTCCTTGGAGAGAAGCAACTGCTCCCACTGCCCGCCTCGCAGCGAGAACGGGGCCCTCCACTCCGCCAGCTTCCTGACCACCTCTCGACCCTTCTCCTCGTAGGTCTCCGCGCCGGGCGAGGGCATGTCCAGGTTGGGCATGACGTGGTGCCCCTGCTCCAGCATTGACACCTGGTACTCGCTGGAGAAGTTCCTCCCGCCGAAGCTCCTGGCCCAGTGCGAGGCTACAGGCAGCGGCCGCCCGCCGGCGTCGGCGTTGCTCTTGGTGACCTCCTGCCGTACCTCCTTGACGACGGCCGGCGCCTCCGCCGCCCAGGCGCCCCGCGCCACTCCGGAGACGAGGGCGGTCAGCCAGACCAGGCCTCGAACGTCGCACCTCACGCGGACCTTTCTCCGACCGCCACTCATCGTCATCTCCGTGCATTGGCCCTGGGGTCGTACGTGCCCTCGAGAATCTCCGACGTCCGCGTCGCCACCCGCTTGACCAGATCGTACTTGTCCTTGGTGGCCGCCCTCAAATCGTCGAGAGCCGGCCTGGCTGCCTCGCCGATGTCTTCCAGCGCCATGGCTGCGTAGTGTCGCACGACCTCTTGGTCCTGATTCCGCAGCTCCTCCCGCAGAACCGGCAGGCCCTCCTCGACGAGACCCATCAGGCACAGCGCCCGCGCCGCGGCAACGCGCACATACGCGGGCCCGGCCTCGATGGCCCCGCGCAGCACCTCCGCCGCCACCTCCGCCTCCTCGCCCAGGTCGCCCAGCGCCATGGCCGCCACGAAGCGCACTGCCGGCGCCGTGTCGGCCATCGCCTTCATCAAGCCCTCGAGCCCGGCGATCCCCGCCTCCTTGTACGAGATCACCGTCTCAATCCGCTCCACCATTCTGCGGTTCTCTGGATCCTGGAGGATGTCCCAGGGCGTCTCGTACCGCTCCAGCAGCTCTGCGATGGCCGGCTCCGGGATCGCCCCCAGGTCCTGCGTCTCGTCCATCCACTTCTCCAGCCGCTCTCGCAGGCGCTTCAGCGTGCCGAAGTGCTCCGGCGAATCCGCCAGGTTGTACAGCTCGTACGGGTCGGCCCGCAGGTCGTACAGCTCCTCGACCGGCCGTGTGGGCAGGAACGGGCGCGCTTGGTGCTCGTCCAGCTTCCCCTGCGCATACAGCTCGCGCATGGTAATCATGATGGCCTTGTGGTCCTTGTACTGGTTGTGTTGCGCGTGAGAGCGTTCCGGACAGAAGTTCCGAATGTACTTGTAGCGTCGCGTCCGCACGCACCTGATGCGGTCCACCGTCTCATCGCACCGGTCCCGCGCCGCGAACACGTACCTCCTGGGCTCGTAGCCCCTCCCGAACAGCGGCCTGCCCTGCATGTGCCGCGGGACGGGCAGCCCCGCCAGCCGCAGGGAGGCTGCCGCAATGTCAATCTGCTCGACCAGGTCATTCCTCACCGCCCCCGCTCTCACCCCGGGCCCGCGCACGATCAGCGGGATGTGCACGCCTCCCTCGTACAGGAACTGCTTGTCGCGCACGTGGCTGATGCCGTGGTCCGTCCAGAAGAAGACCACGGTGTTGTCCACGATCCCCTCCTGCTCCAGCCGCCCCATGATGCGACCTACCTCGATATCAGTCTGGATAACGGAGTTGAGGTACCTGGCCCAGTCCTCCCGCAGCACTGGATGATCGGGGTAATACGGCGGCAGCTCCACCTCCGCTGGGTCAACCGGCGTCGGCACTCTGGCCCCCCGATTCTTCCCGCCACGGAGCTGAAGCTGCGCAAAGAACGGCTGCTCCGGATCGCGCCCCGACCACTCGGGCGCGTCGTAGACGGCGTCGTTCTCGAACACGAAGTTGTAGTCGGTCTTCCCCCACTTAGAGTCCGAAGGCTCCTCCGCCCAGAGGCGGCCGTTGCTTACGTAGTACCCCGCCTGGCGGAAGTAGTCCGGTATCAGCCGAATGTGCTGTGGCAGGTGGATCTTCACCTCGTCGCGCGAGGACCGGTGGTTGTGCGCCCCGATGGTCGTCTGGTACATGCCCGTCACCATGGCCGACCGGCTCGGCGAACACACCGGGCAGGTGATGAACGCCCGCGTGAAACGTGCCCCCTCGGCTGCCAGGCGGTCAATGTTGGGCGTCTCGATGGTCGTCTCACCATAGCAGCTCATGTTCGCCGACATGTCCTCTACGCAGATCCAGAGGACGTTGGGCCGCGACGCGCGGTCCGCCTCCGCTGCACCTAGGCCCGTCGCTCCCGTCGGCAGCGCCAGAGCCCCCGCCGTGACGTTCCGGATGAAGTCCCGTCGTTCCATCATGACCTCCTAGCTACGTATGGCCGTGACCCGCAGTGTGCCTCCTCCTCCCGCCCGCCGCAGGTGCCCTCAGCCTACAGCTTCCAGCCCTTGCGCCGGGGTCTGCGGATCCACTCGTCGGCCTCGGGGCGGCCGACTGCCCTCATCTTCTTGCCATTCCATTCGATCTTGCCGCCCAGGCGAATGGCCAGGTTGCCTACCAGCGTGAACTCGGTGAGCGGCCCCGCGTAGCTGAAGTCCGAAGAAGCTCGTTCCCCCGTCTTGCAGCATTGCACCCAGTGCTGCTCGTGAGAGACCTCGATGCGGGGCAGGGACTGGGGCGGCGGCTCGTAGGCCTTCATCTTGCTCTCGGGGATGATGCACACGTTGTGGGGGTACGTGCCGTGCATTATCTTGCCCGTATCACCCTTGAAGATGACGCCGCCCTCGCTATCGCCCATCTGCCGCCCCTCCTCCAGCTCCTCGGGCCGGGGCGGCTCCATCCCCTCGTACCAGTTCACCGTCACCGGCGGCATGTCGCCTCGGGCGGGGAACTCGAACCGCACCACTGCCACGTCCGGGTGGATCTCGTCGTTGCCGCCTTCCTTTCTCAGCAGTTCGGCACTGCTCGGTGCCCCCAGCTTCAGCGCCCAGAACACGCTGTCCAGCGTGTGCACCCCGCGGTCGCCCATCATGCCGCAGCCGAAGTCCCACCACGCTCGCCAGCGCTTCGGATGGTAGGTTGGGTGATACGGCCGGTACGGCGCCGGGCCGATCCACGTGTCCCAGTCCAGCGTGTCGGGAATCGCCGGCGTCTCCTCCGGCCGATTCGGCAGCAGCGTGCTCCATCCGGCGTGCCCAAAGGGACTGTACTTGAGACTGCACCAGGCATCCACCTCGCGCACCGGCCCGATGGCCCCGTCCCAGATCCACTCGCAGACCTGGCGGATGCCCTCCCCGGAGTTGAACTGGTTGCCCATCTGCGTCACCACGCCCGTCCTCTTGGCGGCACGCGCCAGAACGCGGGCCTCGTAGATGTCGTGGGTCAGCGGCTTCTGACAGTAGACGTGCTTGCCCGCCCGCATCGCTGCCAGCGCGATCAGCGCATGCGTGTGGTCGGGCGTGGCGATCATCACCGCCTCGATGTCCTTCTGCTTGTCCAGCATGACGCGGTAGTCCGTGTAGACCCTCGCCTGGTCGTACCGCTCGAAGGCCCTGGCCGCGTACGCGTGATCAACGTCGCACAGCGCCACGATGTTCTCCGCCTCCATCTGCCGCAGGTTGGCAAAACCCATGCCGCCGACGCCGACCCCGGCGATGTTGAGTCTCTCGTTCGCCGGCGTCCGTCCCGCCTGTCCCTGCGCACCACCGGGCAGAACATGGATCGCCGTCGCCAGCCCCATGCCCGCGGCCTTCTTGACGAACTCGCGTCGGGTCGAACCGTTAGGCGCCATTGCATGTCTCCTTCGGCTGGGTGTCGCTCTTGTGGGTCCAGACACGCCCACAGTTCCGGCATCTCCGCCGCCCCACCTGCACGCATCCCGTCCTCGCCCAGGGCAAACGACGGGCTGCCTTCTCACGCCTCGGGCGGCTGCCTGCCCCTCAGTTCGGGAGCTCTGCGGCCCTCACTCCGCCTCTTCGTCGAGCCACTTGGCCAGGAACTCGATCAGCCGTTCCGTGTTCTGGCGCCCAACTTCGGCAGATGCGTGTGCCCGCGGATCAATGCCCACGATGCCGTAGCAGGGATGGTCCTTGTACTCGTCGCCCATCCAGTTGACGCGCTCGTTCGGCCCGCCTACATCGTCGGTCGGCGGGCCGGAGAGCTGGCTCATGTCCACGGTCTCCGGATGTAGGTACAGCATCGAAGAGGTCTCGTACTTCGCCGCATGGTCGCCGCCAACGCCGGGCGCCTGGTTCTCGATCAGGCACAGCACCCTCATCTTGCCGCCCCGCTCGCGATGTAGCTGGGCGGCTTGGTCGAGGTACTCGCTCCGGTTCGGGTAGTGCCCCGACATCAGGATGGCCTGCCGGTAGCCGTCTTCCTCGAATCGAGCCAGCAGCTCGGTCACGATCTGCACCATGGGCGCCGCGCTGACCATGTACGAGTGAGGCCAATCCGTGTGGCCGCCACCCGCGCCGAAGAACACGGGAGGGTACACCACGCCCCCCGCGTGGGCCGCCAAACCCACCAGTTGCTCATGCGTCTTGGTGGCGTCCAGCCCGACCGCATTCTGTCGCCCATGCCATTCCATGGACCCAAAGGGCACATAGACGGCCGGCCGCCGCGCCTTAGCCGCCTCGATCTGTTCCGGCCGCATGCGCTCCAGCCGCACCTCCTCCTTCAGGTGGTCCGAGAACACACCCATGACGGTCTCCTCTCCACGTGGTGACGTGCCCTGCTGAGCGGCCATCCGCCTGTGCTGATCGAAGAACTGGAAGATCCGGGGCCGGCTCGCCTCGAGCATCGCGTGCGTTCCGCCTGGCTTCTCGAAGTACTCGTACCTCATCCCCAGCTCCTTCATCGCCGCCACCATGGCCCGAGCCTTCTCCACCGGCGCCTTCCCGTCGCGGTCGCCGTGGCAGACGAGTACCGGCAGGTGTCGGATCCGCTCTAGGTCCACCTCCTCGGGCGTCGCCCCGCCCGAGGACACGGGCGCGATTGCGGCCCAGACCTCGGGGTGCTCGACGGCCAGGTGCCAGGTTCCCGTGCCACCCATCGAGTGCCCCATGAGGTAGATCCGGTCCTCATCAATCCGGTACTCCTCGCGCATCAGCTCAACGACGTTCATCACATCCTGCCGGCCCAGCCGGACCCGACGCTCCAGCTCGGCGTCGCCGCGATACTCCTTCGGCACCCGCCCGTAGCTCGCGCGCCTCCGGTATCCCAGCGGCGCCGCCACTAGGTAGCCGTGCTGTTCGGCCAGCTTCTTCATCTGTCCGTTGTGGCCTGCGATCATCACGTCCCCGGTGCCCCCTGATCCGTGCAGGGCCACGATCAGCGGCAAGGGCTTCTCCCCGTCATAGGTCTCGGGCACGTACACGCGGTAGGGCATGATCTCGCCCGCGTCCTCGAACCAGTAGTGCCGACGAAGATCGCCCTTGGCGCCCCACAGCGGGTCGCGCCCCTGCTCGAGGTCGGCGAGCAGTTCCAGCGACCGCTGGCTCTCCGTGTGGAACTCGAAGTCCCCGGGGATGCGCTCGCCCCGGTGCACCACGCGAGCGAAGTCGAAGGGGTAGCGAATCGTCGCCTTGGTGCCCTCGTGGCCCTCGATGGCCTCCAGCCGTCGCTCGATCTCCTGCTGACTCGAATTCAGGCCGCGCACCAGGCGCAGCGGCGCCCGCAGGAGTCGGAGCTGCTCGTCGCCCTCCAGCACCTGGACCACCACGGCGTAGTTGCCCTCCTGCACGTCTCCCAGGTCCGGGGAGAACGACAGCGCCTTCCGGTTCGGGTCGGCCGCCGAGACATCGAACGATCCCAGCGCCTTCAGTGCGGGGCCGTTCGATGGCGTCCGCTGGCGCAGCAGCCTTGCCTCTGCCTTGAGCGGCGATTCCGGCTCGTATGTGGTGGCGTAGAACTGCTCCAGCCAGATGGTGATCGGCTCGTCGGGATCGCACACGACCGGCTCTGTCCTCAGCGTAAGCGAACGCCGGAACTCCTCCTGTGGCGTCCACTCCCGCCCGAGCACCAGCACTGCGCCCTGTAAGGCGGCTCGGCGCGCTTCGCCGACCTTCCCAGCGGCGCGCAGCCGCCTGAACTCCGAGGCCAGGTGGTCGAGCTTGTCGCCGACCCCGGCCGGGGGCGCCAACGCCTGCCGCGCCTTGCCGACCGTAGCGGCCAGCCTCTCCAGCATCACCTCGTTCTCGTTGACCATGCGGGCTAGATCGCGGCGAAGCACCGTGGCGACGACGGATTCTTGCGCCGCCGCAGGCGCTGACGTGCTCAACGCCACGACCGCCGTGAGCAAGCAGGCCGGCCAGCCTCCCATGAACCGTGCCATCAGTGGATTCGCTCCCCTTTCCCCAGGCTGCTACGCCGTCAGAAGATGCGGTAGCTCTCCTCGAGACATCGCTGCTTGAGCTCACCATCGCGGGCAAGCTCCATCAGGCCATAGAAGCCGTAGGGATACTTGAAGCAGTGTCCGATGCCCACATCCTGCCCCTCGCGCCTCCGCCAATACTCGAGTTCGAGAGGCCGCAACTCGCTCTGTCGGTGTTCCGGCCGGGGTATGTCGGTCTCCAGCGGCCCCATGCGCGTCCGCTTCACGTACAGCCTGAAGGCATGGTGCCCCTTGCCGGCCAGCTCGGCCCAGCCCAGTTGGCGCAGGTCTACCAAGGCCCGCCCATAGGTGAGCATGTGCCCCGACCATCCCTGCCCGCGCCCGTCGAAGGCCTGCATCGTGCGCAGCATCTCCGCCAGGATGAACTCGGACATGGACTCGTCAGTCCCGAAGTCGGGCGTCTCGTCCTCTTCATCTAGAGTGATGTCTTCAGCCGTCTGGAAGGCCTCGATCAACCTGCACACGCCCTCCACGCGCGAGGGCGTAACGGCCTCGGGAAGGTCGGCCAGAGCCTTCAGTGCCACGGCCGGGAAGATCACATTGTGGCCCGCCTGCCGCAGCCGACCGATATTCCGCTCCAGCGCCGCCCCGATCCGACCCACCAGGGACGCGTCCGGTTCCTCGTCGGGGAAGGGAGCGCACAGACCGGTCTCGGCCCAGTTTGCGTCAATCATGGCCGCGATTGTCTCCGGGACGCCATCCTCGACGTCGTTCTCTCGGCAGAGGTAGCAGGCCGAGACGATGGCAGCGCCTCTGTGCCCGTCGGCGAAGTAGTCCGTCGCGTGAGCCCGACTCAGAGCGTTGACGCCAAGCAATAGGTAGCGTTCGTCAAGCACAATAGTGCCTCCCGTGATGGCGATGGTCGGGCCCCCGACAGCCGGCGGCCGGGAGCTGCCCTAGTGCTCGCCTTCGCCGCCCAGCCGAGCGCGTCCTCTTGCTGTGAGGGCAGCAGCGGAGCGCCGGCACGCGGGTCAGCGCGACGCCGACCTCGGAGCGGCAGCGCCTGTCGAGACGCAACGTCCCGCGGCCGTGGGCCCGTTGCGGCGCCCCGTGCCCAACCTGCTCCATTCAGTCTGCCCCACCGAGAAGGACTTCCCGCTCTCATGGGGCATGTAACCATCACGGGTAGGCCGGAGGGTACGTTACCCCACAGTGAAAGCGAGATGGTGACCTCGTGCAGAAACGCACGCTCGGCAGGACGGGGCTTGAGGCATCCGTCGTGGGCATGGGCGGCATCCCCTTCATGCGCTGCTCCCATGAGGAGGGCGTCGCGCTGTGCCGGTACGCCATTGACAGAGGCATCAACTACTTCGACGCCGCCCGTGGCTACGTCAACTGCCACGCGCGTCTCGGCCCGGCCGTCAAGGATCACCGGGAAAGCGTGATCATCGCCTCCAAGGATGGCGCCGCGACCGCTCCCGACATGCTGGAGGCCATCGAGGACAGCCTCCGCGTCCTCGACACCGACTACATTGATATCTTCAAGCTCCATGGCGTCAACCAGTTCGATGCCCTGGACAGGCGCACCGCCCCGGGCGGCGCTCTCGACGGCCTGAAGAAGGCCCAGCAGCAGGGGAAGATCCGCCATATCGGCATCTCCGGCCACAACTCGGATGTCCTACTCAAGGCGGTAGCGACCGGAGAGTTCGATGTCATCCTGGTCATCTTCAACTACCTGAACACCGAGCCTGCTGAGTATCTGTTGGACGCCTGTGCCGAACGCAACGTCGGGGTAACCGTGATGAAGGCATTGGGCGGGAGCGTGCTGACCCGCCACGCCGACCTGGCGCTGCGCTGGGTGCTTCAGCATGAGCAGGTTGCCTCGGTGTGTCCCGGCATGTGGCGGAAGTGGGAGGTAGACGCCAACGTGAAGGTCGGAGCAGACCCCGCCCCGCTCACCGAAACGGAGATGCAGGTCATCGCCGACCAACGGAAGATGCGCAGCCCCACCTTCTGCCGCCTCTGCTACCGCCACCGCCCCTGCCCCCAGGGCGTGGCGCTCGACGACATGATGATCGCCGACCTCAACTACACCCGCTTTGGCATGCAGTGGATCATGGAGCGGGGCTGGGGCGAGAGGGTCGAGGCCACGGGGCAGTGCGCGACCTGCGAGTCGGCCGACGAGTGCCGGGCCTCCTGCCCGCACGGCGTTGACATCCCGCGCTACCTGAACCACGTGCACGCGACCTACATGCCCCTGGTCGAGGAGTACCGCCAGGCCCACGCGGGTTCAGGCTAAAGGCGGCCCGCCACCATGCCTCGACGGGAGGAGCCCGGCCCGACGGGGAGAAGTCAACTCAGTCGTCCGCCCGGCTTAGCGCCTCTCCCAAAACCCTAAGGTGTCACCCTGAGCTGCGGACTGCGGAGCAGTCCGCCAAGCGAAGGGTCTCGCATCCGGCCCACCACGAGATTCTACGCTGCGCTCAGAATGACAGCCGACCGAGAGCTTCGGTCTTGGGATAGGCTCTTAGCAGCAGACCGGCGGCGCATCTCCGCCGCCAGTAGACCGAGAGGTGCGGCATGACAGACAGCACCAAGTCCATGACGCGCAGGGGCTTCATCGCCCACGCCGGCGCGGCCGGGGCCGTGCTCGCAGGCCCCTGGGCGGCTGCCGCCGGCGCCGCGGGCCTCCCCCCCAACATCGTGTTCCTGCTGACGGACGATCAGCGCTGGGATGCCATGGGCAACATGAACCCCATGGTGCAGACGCCGAACATGGACGACTTGGCGGCCAAGGGCGTCCGCTTCGAGAATGCCTTCGTCACCACCTCCATCTGCGCCGCCAGTCGCGCCAGCATCTTCGCGGGCGTGGTCGAGCGGACGCACATGTACACGTTCCGGCGCCCACCCATGGACGCCAGGTTCACTGACAACAGCTACCCCGCACTGCTGCGCGCTGCCGGCTACCGCACCGGCTTCGTCGGGAAGTTCGGCGTCGCCGTCCAACCCGGGGCCACCGACGCCATGTTCGACGTCTTCACGCCCCTGGGGCGCAACCCTTACTTCAAGAAGCAGCCCGACGGATCGCTCCGGCACCTGACGGACATCACCGCCGACCGTGCCATCGAGTTCCTGCGCTCGTGCCGCTCCGACCAGCCCTTCTGTCTCTCCGTCAGTTTCAATGCTCCCCACGCCGAGGACAGCGATCCCAGGCAGTACATCTGGCCCGAGGCCTGCGACCACCTCTACGAAGACCTCACCATCCCCGTGCCCCCGACCGCCGACCCCGCCTTCTTCGAGGCGCAACCGAAGTTCCTCCAGGAGTCACTTGGCCGCGTCCGCTGGAAGTGGCGCTTCGACACGCCCGAGAAGTTCCAGCAAATGGTGAAGGGCTACTACCGCATGATCACGGGCGTGGACGCCGCCAGCGGGCGCATTCTGGCTGCGCTGGACGAGCTCGGCCTCGCGGGCAACACCGTCGTCATCCTGAGCAGTGACAACGGGTACTTCCTGGGGGATCGAGGCTTCGCTGGCAAGTGGTTGCCGCACGAGCCGTCGCTGCGCGTGCCCCTGATCGTCTACGACCCTCGGGCCAAGAGAGCGCTGCGCGGCGTGCGGCGAGAGCGGATGGCCCTCAACATTGACATCGCCCCCACCATCCTGGACCTGGCCGGCGTGCCCATCCCCGACCTCATGCAGGGGCGCAGCCTGACTCCGATCCTGCGGGGCCGGAGGGTAGACTGGCGCCGGCGCTTCTTCTTCGAGCACCTCATGGAGCACCCGCAGATCATCAAGCACGAAGGGGTCCGCACCCGACGATACAAGTACGCGCGGTCCTGCCCGCAGGAGCCGGGCTGGGAGGAGCTCTA
>JBHIEF010000076.1:0-18142 GCA_046760465.1 Armatimonadota bacterium
GCGCGAGCACGTGCGGCCGAGTCGGCCGGCGCCGCCGTGGCCGACCCCTGCTCGGCAGAAGTCCCCCACATGCGCACGAGCCCTGCAGGCACTGAGAGAGCCACGACCAAGGCTCCTGCAACCGCCAGAAGCGGCAGTAGTAGTGCTCTTCTCGACATCGTTGTCCTCGCTTTCGGTGGTGACTGCTAATGGGAGTTCGTGACGTCGGCGAGAAGTCCTCCGCGAAGCACGTTGTCACCTGGGCCGACCAAGCGAGTGTGAGCTCGGCTACGCGGCGGAGCGCGCATGACGCCATCAGGCGCCACGCGCCTGTCCGGTCGGCCCCGCGCGGCGAGCCATGGGCCGTCGAGTCGAACGACTGGACGCGAGTATGCCTGCCGGCACGCTGGCGAGCAGCAGACCGCTGGCGTAAAGCCGCCACTGCCACCTCCATGGAAGGGCACGGGCAGAAGGGCAGAGCGGCGAGCCCGAGGAAGAGACCAGCCAGGCGCTTCACGCCTGGTGACGGCAGTCAGAGGAACCGAAAGCAGCGCAGGGGGAATCCGTCTTACGCGGGCGTGCGTCCCGGCCTCGCAGAGGCTGGGCGAGGGGACGAACGTGGACGACAATGGCTCTCGGGAGGGCAGGAGCATGACATGGCGGCAACTGACCGTCCTGGCGGCGGTGGTCGGGATTGCGGCGCCCGCTACGCATGCCGGGCAGGACATACTCATCGCGGACTTCGAGGGTGAGGACTACGGCGACTGGGAGGCGACGGGCGGAGCCTTCGGTCCTGGGCCAGCGCGAGGGACGCTCCCGAACCAGATGCGGGTCAGCGGCTTTGTGGGGAAGGGGCTGGTCAACAGCTACCACGGAGGCGACGGGACTACTGGCACGCTTACCTCGCCGCCGTTCACCATCGAGCGGCGGCGCATCCACTTCCTGGTCGGCGGCGGTAAGTACCCCGGCGAGACGTGCATCAACCTCGTGGTTGACGGAGATGTAGTGCGCACGGCGACGGGGCCGAACGACAGGCCCGGCGGCAGCGAACGTCTGGACTGGCACGTCTGGGACGTGGCCGAGCTCGCGGGCAAGAAGGCCGTCATCCAGATCGTGGATCAGCGCACGGGCGGGTGGGGCCATATCAACGTGGACCACATTCTACAGAGCGACGACCCGACAAAGGAGACGAGGATGGAGATCCGCGTGGAGAAGCGATACCTCAACCTGCCCGTCAAGAGTGGGGCTTCCATGCGCCGGGTGCGCCTCACGCTGGGGAAGGAGGTCGTGCGCGAGTTCGAGATGGAACTCGCGGAGGCCGAGCCAGACTTCTGGGTCTTCGTGGACCTTACGCCCTTCCGAGGGCAGACCCTCACTCTCTGGGCGGATGGCCTCCTGGGGGAATCGCAGGCGCTGAGGGCGATTGCGCAGGACGACGCGATCAAGGGCGCGGAGCGTTTGTATGCGGAGAAGCACCGGCCGCAGTTCCATTTCTCGTCTCGTCGGGGCTGGAACAACGATCCCAATGGTCTGGTGTATCACAAAGGCGAGTACCACCTCTTCTACCAGCACAACCCATACGGCTGGAAGTGGGGCAACATGCACTGGGGGCATGCCGTGAGCACCGACCTGGTTCACTGGCGGGAGCTCCCCATCGCGCTCTACCCGCACCGCTTTGGCGACTGGTGCTTCTCTGGCAGCGCCGTTGTGGACCACCGCAACACTGCGGGCTTCAAGACCGGCGATGAGGACGTGATCGTGGCCGCCTACACGAGCACAGGTCGCGGCGAGTCCATCGCCTACAGCAACGACCGCGGCCGCACCTTCACCGACTACGACGGCAATCCGGTGGTCAAGCACCGAGGACGCGATCCCAAAGTCATCTGGTATGAGCCAGGGGGGCATTGGGTGATGGCCGTGTACGATGAACGGGACGGGTCGAGGGGTATTGCCTTCTATAGCTCCCCCGACCTGAAGGACTGGCAGTACCAGAGTCGCATCGAGGGCTACTACGAATGCCCGGAGCTCTTCGAGTTGCCCGTGGACGGCGACGAGAACAACAGGAAGTGGGTCGTGTACGCCGCCGACGGCGACTATGCTCTCGGATCATTCGACGGCAAGACCTTCATCACCGAGTCCGGAAAGCACCGCTTCAACTACGGCAACTGCTTCTACGCGTCACAGACATTCAACAACGTCCCACCCGAGGACGGTCGCCGTATTCAGATGGCATGGGGGCGCGTGAACATGCCGGACATGCCCTTCAACCAGATGATGCTCTTCCCAGTGGAGCTAACGCTCCGCACGACCGATGAGGGGGAGCGATTGTTCGCCCGGCCGGTGCGAGAGATCGAGCTGCTGCACGGCCGCATGTACGAGTGGGAGAATGTAGCGCTCGAAGAGGGGAGCCAGAATCCGCTGGCGGAAGTCAGCGGCGAGCTGCTTCACATCCGCGCCGAGTTCCAGGTAGGCCAAGCCGCGCAGTTCGGCCTTGCGGCCCGCGGATCCACCGTGGCGTATGACGTGGGCAAACAGGAGCTCACCTGCGCGGGCAAGAAGGCCCCGCTCAAGCCGGTGGAGGGCAAGATCCGCCTGGAGATTCTGGTTGACCGGGCCTCGGTAGAGGTCTTTGCGAATGACGGCCGCGTCTACATGCCCATTGGCGCCATCCCGCCCGATGACGACCGAGCGCTGGGAGTGTTCACCGTAGGCGGCCCGACCGAGGTCAGCTCGCTCGAGGTCTACGAGCTGCGGTCGGCGTGGGTTGACCAACGCTAGGCTGCTGGCAGGCAAGAAGCGACCAGGAAGATGCGTTGCTCCCCGGATGCGAGCGCATGCCGGGGGTTCCCAAGGCGCACAAGGGCGCGGCGGCAGTGCTCACGGCCGCGCAGAGCAGGGAGTGAAGAATGCAGCACCACGGCAGAGAACGCCTTTCCAGACGGCATTTCCTGAGCGGCGCCGCTGCGGCAGGTTTGGGCGGCTTGGCCATGACACTACGCGACACGCAGGCTGCTGAGACCACCTCACCGCAGCGTGGTGCTCCCGGCTCCGACAGGCGTCCGAACATCCTGTGGCTGATGACCGACGAGCACCGATGGGATGCGATTCGTGCCTACGGCCGGCACGCGTGGGTCAGGTCGCCGCACCTGGACGCGTTGGCCGCCGAGGGCGTGCTGTTCTCGGAGGCCTACTGCCAGAGCCCGTTGTGCGTGGGTTCGCGTGTGTCCATGCTCACGGGCCGCTACCCGCACCACACCGGCGTGTACGGCTTCGAGCACTCGCACCCGCAGACGCCGTTCGGCGTCCCCTTCTTCACCGAACTGCTTCACGCTGCGGGCTACGTGGTGGTCAGCTTCGGCAAGGAACACCACTACCGCGTGGCGTCCAAGGAGACCCCCTACGACAAGACCGGGAAGTGGTACACGCTGGTGCAGGCATTCCCAGACAAGGACTACCAGCCGCGCTGGCGAGACAATATCCGGGAGGCGACGCCCTCGGAGCTTCTGAAGGGCGCAGACCGGGAAGAGGAACTGAACATCCTGCGCCGCTACCTGACCAAGAAGAAGCTCATCATCGGGGGCACGAACCCGGTTCCGGCGGATCAGACACTATCGGCGCACCTCTCCAACATGGCCATCCGCTATCTCCAGGAGGAGGCGCCCTGGGACAGGCCCGTGTTCCTCCGGGTCTCGCACATCTACCCCCACACGCCGCATCTGCCACCGGAGCCGTTCGACACCATGTACGATCCCAGGTCTATCCCCTTCCCCGAAGTTGACGAGGCCGAGCTGGCCGCCATGGGCGCACAGACGCGATTCGCGCTGGAGAATCTGAGGGTCCACGGCATGAAGCGGTCCGAGATCCGGCAGATGCGCGCGCATTACTTCGGACTGGCGGCGTACGTTGATCAGCAACTGGGGCGAGTGATCGAGGCGTTCAAAGCGTTCTGCCAGGACAGGCCGTGGCTGATCGTCTTCAACCCCGACCATGGCTGCAAGCTCGGGGAGCACGGCATGCACGAGAAGTTCACCTTCTACGACGAGTCAGTGCACGTCCCGCTCATCGCTGCGTCCTCGGACGGCCGGCTGCCACGCGGCGACGTCTGCGGGCGCTTCGTGGAGCTCGTTGACCTCGCCCCCACCTTCCTGAACGCGGCAGGCATGCCGCTGCCGGAGTACCTGGACGGCTTCGACTTGGCGGACATCGTCGCCGGTCGCGCTCAGCCTCGTACGGAGGTCATCAGTGAGAAGAAGACGTATGGCCGCCGCGCTATGCTGCGCACGGAGCGATGGTCGTTTGAGATGCAGGTTAGTCCTGAGCCGGTGAACCAGAGGCCGCTGAAGCCCGAAGAGATGGCGTGGGCCAGGACCAGCCCGTTGGACCAATTGGACGCCAGCCTGTTCGATCGCAGGGAGGATCGGGCGGAGAGGCGGAACCTGGCCGCAGATCCAGCCCACAAGGACCTGTGTGAGGAGTTGCGGCAACGACTGACGGCGCGGGTATTCCCTCCTGATCGCGTTGAGCACGACTGGCGACGGGACGTCCCTCCGCCCCCTAACGCTGCGAGTGCCTAGCTCCGCTGTGGTTCGCGGGGCCGCCCAGCATCGCCACGAGCGTCCCCGCTGCCCTCGCTGGCAGCGTGATGCCCCAGGTGTCCGTTAGCGCAGCCCCTGAAGACCCCTCGGGAGGCCCGGGCCTTCGACGCTGGAAGACGTCCAGCGCCGCTTACTTGGCGCTGCTGCTGAAGCTGCGGCTACTTCCATTTGCACCTGCGGACCGCCAGGCGGTGCTCACCATGGCAATCTGTGCAGTACTTCTCGTCGGCAGTGCCGGCGAAGAAGGCGCCATGCTGCTTCTCGCCCATGTCGTCCCTCGTGTGGCACCGCAGACAGAAGGCATTGACTTCGTTCAGTCGGTACATGATGTCGGGAGCAGTGCCGTTCCCGCCAGATGCCCAGGACTCGTCGGCAATGTGCTCGTCGGAGTCCCCGTGGCAATCGGCGCAGCCTATGTTCGCCTGCGCATGGACCACCGCTATCTCCTCCTGCACGTAGTTGAGATGGCAGTGGTGGCAACGGCTGTTATCGGCGACCTTCTCGCCCTGCGGGCCGTCGTCGAGCAGTGGCGGCCCATCGTCTAGCAGCAGGGGGGCGTCGTCGCCGGGCCGGGGCCCGCCCTCCGCTATGTGTGGCCGAAGCCTGATGATTCGCGGCCGTACCCTCAGTAGCTCACCGTCTCCCGGGCGCAGTGAAAGCTCGACCGCTGAGCGACCTTCGGCGCGCTGGATGGGCACCAGCGCCCACCTACCGTCCGCCTTGTGCAGCCGGAACACCTTGGACGGGCGCCGTTCGAAGCGCAGTGTGACATCGCGAGGCTCCTGGATGCCCTTGTTGACCAGCAGAAGGTAGTCGGAAGCCCCGTCGTCGCGGTGCTCGAATACGCCCAGGACGAGGTCGGGCGTGTCCGTCTGGACGCCGAGACCTTCGGGGATCGCGCGGCCCGGGCCGGGCACGGGCGCAGTATGGAACACGTCGAGCGATCGTAGCCTGACCAGAACCGGGCCCAGCTCCCTCAACTCGGCGTTCAGCGCGGCAACGTCCTGGCCGCAGGGGCGGAGCTCAGCGGTGCCGTGCTCGAACAGCTTCGATGCCGTGAACCACGCCATGCCTTTGACGCCGTAGGCCAGGCTCGTGTAGACGGTCTGCCTCAGCTTCCGGGCGTTGTCCTCTGGTGGTGGGGCTGAGTCGTCGTGTTCGGCCCCGCCGGCGTTGACCTCCAGCCAGCGCACCAGGGGAATGTCAGCGTCCAGCGAGGCCCGACGGTAGTCCTCCAGGATTGGGAAGTGCCGTGCCTGCTCTCCCCGCCACCACTGATAATGGCCGTAGCTGAGTATGCGGGGCTGCACCACATCCAGGTAGCGCCGCAGGAGGTCGCCCCGCCTGGGCGACAAACTGATGTAGGCGGGGTGGACGGGGTCGGCTCTGTGGAACTCCTCCAGGACCTGTGCGTAGAACGGGAACATCCTCTCTTCAGGCTGATCGAAGACGTAGTAGCCCCACACGACAGGATCGTGCGAGACCTGAGCCACCAGGTCCGTCGTCAGCGGAGGCACGTCCTTTGGCCAACGCGGAGACGCTCGCCACTTCGCCAACTGCTCCTCGCTCACGAGTTCCTCTGAGACTACTGGGCCCTGGTAGACTGCGAGCCTCAGACCATACTTGCGGCACAGCTCGAGCTTGGCGACGTCCCACATCACGGTGTTGATGCCCGCTTGGGACATGGCGCGCGCCAGGGCTTCGGCGTCGGGGCACCCCACCTCGGCTGGCCATCCGAGGAGGATCATGAACTCGTCCATGTCCCACGCCGAAGCCGCGCCGGACGTGAGGGCTAAGGAGGCGACCAACGCCCAAGCTCGCACGCTGAACAGCCCCTCCTCATCCGCTACGGACTCGTGGTGGCACCATCATTCGCTCTCCACTTTGGCCCGGCCTTCTGGGAGGCACGCCGTTCCGGTGGGCGCGGTCTGAGGACGCGGCGACGAGGGGCGAAGGTGCGTGATCGGCGCGGGCGCCCGGTCCCCCTGGTGGCAGCAGAGCAAACGGAACGGGCCACGATGAAGGCCCGTGATCCGTAGGAGCGCTCTGCCGTGGGTCCCCAGCCTGCCGTCATCCGTCCGGCTTACACGTACTCCCAGTCCCTCAACCACCGATACGAGGGCGGCAGGCTGGCCAACATCCGCTTGCTGGCGTGCTCCAGTTCCGCGGCCTCCGCCAGGTCGAGTTGCCGGCGTTCCACGACGGCCTTAGCCACGTTATCGACATGGGCGACGCGGTTCAGGCCGGGGATGGGGATCACCGTGTTGCTGTGGAGGATGTACCTGATGGCCAGTCGGGCTCGGCGATCGTCCTCCTCGTCGTCGCCGCGGAACAGGGAGGCGGCTCCGAACGGCTTGATGCCGAAGGCGCCGACATCGCACTTCTTGAGAGCGTCGAAAAGACTGTCCGTGGGCGCGGCCTTGGTCATCGTGGCAAACGGAAAGCAGACGACGTCAATCTGCGGGAAGTACTCGATCATGAACTTGATCCAGCGACGGTCGTGCGAGGAGAAGCCGACGAAACGGGCCTTGCCTTGCTGCTTGGCGGTCTCCAGCGCCTCGACGATCTCGCAGGAGGTGTTGAAGGTGTGCCTCCCGCCCGGTTCGTAGCAGGTGATGCGCCACAGATCGGTGTACTCCTGCCCCGAGTCCGCCAGCGTCTGGTCCAGCACTCCCAGGAGCTTCTTGGCAGTGCGGAAGTTCTCGTTGCGGACCTCATTGCCGCAGTGCGACAGCGCCAGGTACATCTTGTCGCGGCGCCCCTTCAGGGCCTGGGCATCCCTACACACCTCGCCGTGGGTACAGGCATCAATGTAGTTGATGCCGACGTCTATGCAGCGGCTGACGATCTCCGTGCGCTGCTCGACGTTGCTGCGTGAGTGCCCGCCAAGGCAGACGGCCGAGATCATTAGATCGGTCTTGCCCTGTCGGCGGTACTCCATGTTCGGGTTGTAGTTGAGGATCTTGGCCGTGTCGGGGGCATCCTCGCCCGCGGCCAGAACGCGCGCGCCGCCGGCGGCGCTAAGCCCGACTGCGAGGCCTGCTGCCACCTTCGCACCGCCGCCGATGAAGTCCCGTCGGGTCACTCGGCTTCCACTCATTGCTTGACTCCCTTCTGGCTGCTCCTGGGCTGCCGCCCCGCCCGCCGAGGCGCACGGCTGCGCAGCCTTCTCCCGAATCGGTAGCTCAGGTGAGTTGCCACGCTAACCCGCCCTATCCGGGCGAGCGGAACAAAGCCCGTACATCCTCGTGCGACAGCGCCCGGTCGTAGATGCGGACGTCGTCAATGAGACCCTTGAAGCCTCTTCCTATCTCCACCTCTCGGTCGCTGCCGGTGTTGATGGGCCAAAGATCGAGGAGCCCAATGTCGTGGATCTCCGCCAGCGTCCCATCAACGTAGAGCTTGACGTCGTCGTGGAGGTTGGGCAGCTTCGCCTCTTGGACCACCGCAGCGACGTGATGCCACGCATCATCGTGGATGGGGGCGTTGATGTACAAGTACCCGCCATGGGGCGTTACGCCCAGGCGACCCCTGACGAATCCGAGGTTCCACATCTTGCCGAAGTCGTTCTCTCCCCAGGAGATGATCTGGCCCCTGGAGGTCGCCGTCTTGATCCAAGCAGCCACCGTGCGCGGGTGCGTGCCGGTAACGCCCCTGTACTCGGTGATCCTGAGGACCCCTTTGTCACCGTCCAGCTTCAGCGCCCTGCCTATCCGTCCGGGCGCGGAGTTCGCGTCGAAGGACAATTCGTCCGTCAGGACACCGTCGTGCTCGTGCTTGGAGGAATCTGCGGCGGACTTGCCGGACTCCTCGTCAAGCCGCCACCAGCCCACAAGGTGGGGGTCGGCGTCCAAGTCTGTCGCTGCCTCTGCCCCGGGCTGGGCAAGACCCGTGGTCATGTCCCAGAAGGTGCTGGCGAGCGCTCCGATTAGCAATGCCGCGAAAAGCACCACACACGGCTTCCTGCACATCGAGCTTCACCCAATTCTGTTCTGCCGGGGCCCGTGCGGGCCCAGCGGCGCCTCCTGAGTGTAACCGAGGCGCGCAACCGGCGCAAGGGCGTATTTCATCGCGCTCGGTGCATCGTCCTTCCGGTTCTGCGGACCGTGCAGACCACAGGGCGCTCGTGCGTTTTGCGGCACGTGCCCCGCGTCGCGCGCCACCGGCGATCATCCGGCCCCCTCGGCGGCCAGCGCCATGGCCGCCTTGGCGACCTGCCAGCGCCAGTAGTCCATGGTGCTATCGTCCCAGTGGTTGTCCGGGTCCAGGTATGTCTCGCTGATCGCCTCCCGCAGATCCGCGATAACCTGCTTGCCCTGCTTGGTCGCCGGGGATGCGGCTCTCCCCGCGTCCTGCGCGGCGGCCAGCACTTCTTCCAGCAGTTGGATGTATCGGTAGTCGTCCACTCCCTCCCGCTGGTTCAGCATGCCGATTGACGGCAGGACCTCCCAGTCGGGGGTGAAGTGACAGTCGCAGGAAACGCGGGCTCCCGCGGGCAGAGCGACGAACGGGTCGCGCGAGTCTCCGTCGTAGCTGAAGGACCACTGAGCCCGCAGGTAGGCGTCAACGCGCCAGGGGTAGAAGCCGTAGCTGAAGCGAGTGGCTCCCAGGTTGTAGAGCCCGAGCGTGCAGCCAGCCCGGCGGATCTCGGCTATCGTCTCGGCGGTGAGCGGGTAGGCCGAGTTTGGCATGACGATGTCGGCCTCGGAGAGGTACTCCCGGGCGATGCTGGCTCGGAGCGTCGAGACACAGGTGCGGAAGCCTCCCGGCACGGCTTCCCGGCAGCGGCTGATGGCCTTGAGCATCTCCCGCCCCCAGCGAGCGCCTTTGGCGCCGTGGTTCCCCAGCTCGTCGAACACATAGAATACGAGCTCGGGCAACTCCTCCCGTCTCATTTCCCGGTAGAGGAACTTCGCCATGGCGGCCATCTCCTCGACGGCCTCGTCGGTGAAACGAATCTCGTCGATATCGAGCTTCGTCGCCTGTTGCACGGACAGGTAGTGGGGGCACTTGGGGAAGAGCTGCGGCCCGCCCAGGTAGTAGCAGAAGATACGCTCCCGGAAGTTCGGGATGGACTTGGCGATGCGGAAGACGTCCAGGTAACGGTCCCACTCCTCGGTGGGCACCACCTCGCCATCCTGGAACTCAAGCGGCCACCAGGGCAGGCTGTCGAATAGCCCCGTGAATCCCTGGTCCGCGTAGAACTGCATCCGGGTACGCAGCACCTGCGTGATGAGCTCACGGGGCGGGTCGCCCTGCATTCTGTAGTGTCGGAAGGTCGTTGAGTAGAGCCCGCCGGCGTATACCCCGGCGTACAGCCGACACATGGGCAGCTCGAGGGGCAGGACCCGGACCTCGACCGGCAGCGAGGCGTTGATGCCGGCCCCCGAGACGCGAAGCGTTCCGTCGTAGAAGCCCGGCTGAGCGTCTTCGGGCGTGTGGAGGTCCACCCAGAATCCTCGCGTGATGCCCTCCTCCACCCGGTCGGGCCGCCAAGGCACCAGGAAGTGCGGCCGCACCTCGTATCCGCCTACCACCGGGTACTCGCCGTAGCGAATGTAGCGAACGTCAAAGGCCGACGCTGGCAGAGCCGCTCCCTCCGGGCCGCGCAGGTCGGAGACCGTCAGATCGAGCGTGCCGCCCAGATCGCGCAGGGGCGTCACCGCGATGACGCCCGCTTCGCGCTCGCCGCGGCTGGCGAACAGCCTGAGTGGACGCCCCAGGTCGCTGGGAACGGGGCGCGTCTCCGGGCGCAGCGTCTGGGCGCTGTCATGCACGTAGATCAGTACGTCTGACTCGTCCGTGTCTGGAACCGGCAGTTCCGGCTCGCCGGGGAGGTACGCGTACTGGTCGTTGAACGTCGCCTGCTGCTTCGCCCTGAACGCCTCCAGCGCGGCTTCGCCCTGCGCCGATCCCGCTGGGAAGACCCACAGGGCGTTGATTGGCGCATACTGCGAGGCCTGTACCTCCAGTCGCCCGGCCGTCGCCGCCACATCCGCCTCCCCGAACGGGATCCACCTGGCGATGTTCTCGGCGTACAAGTTCACGTTGGGGTGCCAATCGCGGTAGTAGTTGTGGAAGTACCTCCCGTCCGGGGCGAAGAAGACCTCCGGTGCGTTCTCCTGCTCGTAGAGCACGACCCCGTTCGCACCTATCGAGTACTCCCTGAAGTGCGAATCGGGACGGTTCGGCCCGGGCCGGCTGTATTCGCCGGTCAGAACGACGACGTGGTAGCGTCCGTCCGGTAGGTCAACGCGGAATGGGTTTCCCCAGTAGATGCCGTCGCGCGTGACGTCATCGAGGACTAGCACGTCGCGGATGATCCGTCGGTTCTGGTCGAAGGGCTGTGGCCGTGCCCGGCCCTCAGTGTAGCCGAATCTCCGGGCGGGGGAGTACTCCGTATCCGGCGCCACCCGGTAGTAGCCCGGCTCGGCGGGGCCCTCGGCGCCTCCGAAATCGAACTTCCAGACGCCATCGGCCGGCGGAACCGGAGGCGGCTGATACACCTGCGGCTCGTCGGGCTGTGCCATCGCCCGCGGCCACACGACCAGGAACGTGAGCGTCACCGCGCCTTGCCAGGCCCCTAGCCAACGGTGCGCATGCATGATCGCTGCCCTCCTGATGTCTCTCATCGCTCCGCGAACGGCGACGGGCCGACCAGGAGCCGGTCCTCAGCTTCCGCGACGATCCTGCCCTCGTGCGCAGCCGTGAGTTTCAGGCGGTACGCTCCCGGCGATAGGCCGCCAACGGGCAGTTGGGCGGCGATGTGCGTGCCTTTTGGCACGCCCAGGCCCTGTGTCGCCACTGAACGCCCGCGGGAGTCGAGAAGCTCCGCCGCGAGGGTGACGTGCCGGGCTGTTACACTGCCAAGCCCCACGCGCGCAGCAACGGCGACCGGTGGCCCATCCTGGAAGGCGGCGCGGCTGCCAAGGCCCACCGTGAGCGGCGGGGGGATCGTGCCCGTCCGACGCGTGGTGAACACGGCGCCCCCAGTGCCGTCGTAGATCGCGACGCCGGCTCGCCAGGCCTGGGCCGTCTCGGACGTCTCGAACGCCAAGCCTAGAGAGGAACGTCCTCCGGCTGCCAGCCGGAACTCGCGTTCCGCTTCCGCTTTGTCGCGCCCACTGACGAAGGTCAGCCTGAGCGCGTATTCGCCGGCCTCACCGGAGAGGTCTCGTACCCGGGCCCTCAGCGCGTTCCTTCCCAGGCCCACAGGCGCCAGCGCAAGCTCCTGTACCTCCAGCCGGCGCTCACCAAGCAGCAGCACGCCAAACTGCTGGGGGTCGTGCCAGTCACTGCACGGGCACAGACACGTGTACTCGCCGGTGTCCCAGTCGGCGCTGGTCAGGTTGAAGTTGACTGCATGTCCAGCGGGCGCGCCGGACAGTCCCAGGGAGGCCAGGGGCACTGCGAGCTCGGCCACCCAGCGGTCCCGGCGTACCCTCGTCTCTCGCCGCAGCCCCGACGACCATCTGACGTCCGTCTGTCGCTTCAGCATCGTGTCGCCGGGGCCGACGCCGCGCGGATCAGGCACGACGCTCCAGGAATGCTGCGCGTCGTAGAGAACGCCCCGGCAGTTGACGATGAGCTGGAAGTACTCCGCGCCCGTGCCGAAGGGGTCCAGGAAGACCTCGATCTCGTCGTCCTTCCAGACCAGCGGATCGTCGGGGGCCTCCACCTCCGCCCGGGGCTCTGTGCCGGGCTCCCGTTGCAGCTTCGCCGCCAGATAGAGGTACCGATCGTCGTAAGTCGCCCACGCCTCCCGTGCGTGTCGGGCTGGGGTAGGCGAAAGGCCTAGCCGGAACCGGCCCAGGTAGGCCGCAGGCTCTTGCCAGCACTGGTCCGCAAGCTCTCCGTCGATCTCGGGAGGCGCCGCCGCTCGAGGGAGTCGGAATGTGTACGCTTCCGCCGGCCCACACCGGTCTTGGTGCGTGGGAAGATCCGTGAAGCGCACGTGCTCCAGGACCTGCCCGCAGGCGACCAGTCCCTGCGCGAGGAGTATCGCTGCGATGGGGGCGGCAGAACGCATGGGGATCACACATCCTCGAAGCGGTCAACGCGCAAAGGGGCCCTCCGCCCGCCGGAAGGGCAGTAGCAGTTCGTGGCGTCGCTCTCCTGCTGCGACCCCCAACGCGAGTCTGACGGCGTAGCGCCCCTCAGGGAGCGCCGGCACGGGCACCTCCAGCGCTGTGCGCCTGGACGCCGGTTGGGCGTCGCCTTCACTATGGGAACGCAGCCCGTCCGGGGACGTGATGTTCCACCGGAGGCTGCGCAGCCCGTCCGCCCAGGCCTGCTCAGACATGACCACGGCGATCGGCAGCACTCTGTCGGGAGGGAAGAGAGTCGTGCCGTGCAAGAGGCGGGCGGCGAGCGGGGGCTCGGTCATCGCTTCGAGCCTGACGTCGTCTACATAGACCACGGGCGCTGTGGTGGGATCCGCCACTTGCCGCATCCCAACCGTGATGTCGCCGCGCGTGGTCTCGCCGACGTGGAGGGTGAACTCGGTGGAGCCCTGCATCCACTCGCCCACGGTCCCGTCAAGGCGCACGCTCGCGTGGCCAATCGGCGGCGCTCCTGGCGGGCCCCACTGCCGCATGCTGAGCGTGCCTTGGCAGCCTGGCGGGCCCTGCTCAACCCATATCCAAGCCGACATCCGCACTCGGCGCCCATCGTAGGGCGCTAGCTTCTCGAGGCCGAACGACTGCTGGGCGAGGAGGTGTCGGTCTTCCTCCACCGTTGTGAGGTCTATGCACAGCGCCCAATCGCCGGTGTGGACGCGCTCGCGCGAGTAGAACACGGACTTGGCGATGAGACGCGCTCCCGTGTCCGGGCGCGGCGGCCAGTCGCTGAAGCGCCAGGCCTGCGACTCCGGGTCCTCGAAGCCCCCGTTGGCGATGATCTGGGCGTGTTGGGCCTCCCCCTGAGTCATCGGCGGCAGGCGAACGCCGGCCACCTGAGCCGCGCAGGCGGCTACGGTTGCCGGGACGAGAGCGACACACGCTGGCAGAACTGATTGCATACCCCTGCCTCCTCGACCAGCCTCGAGCATATTCGCTGTGACACCGGGGGGCTTCCTGCCCACATGCCCCCGGATGGCAGCCACCGTCGCAGCACAGATCGGACCGTGGATCCCTGTCCAGGTCGTCCTTCTCCCGACGAGTACTCGTTGCCGGGCGCCGACGAAGCCGGCCGTGTGCAACGTCGCGCCAGGTGGCTCCCAGGACGCGCGCAGGGAAGCGAAACCGACCCGGCGAAGACAGGCGTAGATACGGATGCCGCTGGCCATGCACTGACGCCAGCCCATAGGCGCTGAGGATGCAGACGCCTTCGCTGCCTACTGCCGGGAGACGGCTAGGGCTATTGCGTCTACGTTCGTCCTGAAGCCGAAGGAGGGGCCACACGACGGCGGGCAAGAGCGGCCATGGAACAGGCCAAGCTGTGAGGGCTGCTGCGCCACGCTTGCGCAGCGGCTTCAAGCAGGCCGGGCAGATGGTCAGGATGCCCGTGGCCGGATACTCAGCGCCGCAGTTGGGGCACTTCACATTGTCCATTATCTCCCTCACCTCGCCTGGAACCGGCACAGAGGGCCTCATTCGCCCTTGACAAGGGCACATGGTCGCCTGGCAGAGGGCCAAGGCCCGAGGGAGTCCGTCAGTACCCCTCATCACTCACCACGAGTTGGCTTTGGCAGTCGTCCATCGTGTTGCACAGCCTGTTCCCCCATGGAAACTTGCCCTGCAGGATGTAGATCACTTCGTCGACGTACTTGATCCGCGGCGCGTCCCCTCCGGCAGTACCCTCCCACGGGTAGCGCATGACGCATACAAGCCATCCGTAGGTGGGGCTGGCCTCGTCCTCGGTGGTGCCCGGCGGCAGCGTCTTGAGGTGATGGCTGATGCCCAGCCCATGGCAGCACTCATGCGCCGTCGTCATCCGCGTGGCGTCGCGAATGTGCCCCTGCAGCCAGGCCTCGTTGGGCCGGAAGGGGGCCAGCGCGTCCCAGATCGCGTTCCTGTTCTCCTCGTAGGTCTGGCGGATGTCGTCCCCGATCTGCTCCACATAGACGCTGACGTACGGATCCGCCGTGCCCGGCGGGCCCAGGACCTTCCCATGGCACAGACCCCAGTTGTACCGATCGGGTCCCGGCCGGTCATCGCTGAGCACGTACAGCCCATGCTGATCGACGAGGTGGTAGCGGTCGTTGTTGAAGTTGACGATCCGCCGGCCGCCCGGATCCGGTTGGCCCATCCGCATCTCATCATGTGTCATGTAGTGGACCTGGAGCGGATCGGTGATGTCCTCGAGGTAACTGTCCGCAACCAGGCCATCCTTGTCATAGACGAACAGGTCCTTGATCTTCGGGTCCAGCCGTGTGTGCTGCCCCTGCACGCGAAGCCCGCGGTACTCCTCGTAGACGCCCAGCCCGTCGCCCGGCCCGCGTCCCTGCGGCTGGTCGTCATCGTCGACATCGCCCGTGACGTTCTCGCAGTTGTTGCGCTTCTGCCACTCGTCGGCGACCGAGTTGTCGTCCTCATCCTTGGGCAGCGTCACGTAGGCCGTGCCCGTCGCTTCGTAGACCGCCGGGACATCGACATCCGTCCCACCGAGGTTCAGCGTTGCGGTTGCCTGCAGCTTGCCATAGGCGCCCCAGTCCTTGGTCTGGATCACCGCCCGCGCTTCGATCACATCGTCCTTGCTCTCGGCGCTCTGCTCGTCGTCGCCGACGTTTAGCTCCTCCGAGTTCTTCTCCGTGGGGATCTTCAGGTCTGGGTCGGTGTCGGCGTTCTGCGTCGGGTGGTTCAAGCAGGTGCCCGGCTCCTCGCTCACATCCTGCAGCTCGAACTTGATGGTCCCCTTGACGTCGGGCGGCTCGACGATCCGCGCGATCACCGCGATCGTGTTGCCCTCATCCTCCTCGGGCAGCTCCGGGATCCACGTGTCGTAGTCCTCGTCCGGCTCGAGCACCACGCGCGGCCGGTCGTCCCGCGTGAACAGGTTCCACGTCACGGTGTAGGTGACGGGGAACATCTCGTCCCCCGGGCCGCCCGCCTGCAGCAGGATGGGATCGCCCGCTGGCCACACCGCGCCACGACCATCGTGCACGGCCACGGGGCCCACAACCGCGTAGCCGGTCATCTGGTAGAAGCCGGTGACCATCCCCGCCCCGCTGCTATACGGCTCATCCTCCAGCCTCCCGCAGCCGTCCTTGAACCAGGCTGCCACGTCCGTCTTCAGTTCCCCGGTGCTCGTGTATCGGATGGTCGGGGGGGCCGTCAGGACCGTGGTGCACGTTCCCTCTGCGTTGCCCATCGGCGTGTCGAGCCGGCACAGCTTCTTCCTGTCATTCACCTCGAGCGTGATCAGCCGCTGCGGCGCGTCCTCGGGATCGTACTTGATCTCATCGTTGCCCTGAAGCTGATACCGATGGTCGAGGCTGCCATCCTCGAACTTCCAGAACTCGCGGCCCGTCACGCGGGTGTTGATGTTGCCGAGCGGGTAGAGCTGCGTCTTGCCGGCCACGTCGACTTCCTGCGTGCCCGTGACCTTGATGGTCATGATCGCCGTCTCGTTCTTGGAGAGGCTGTCCTCGCCCTGAGCCCGAGTGAAGTTCACGTTCCGATGGACCTTGATCGTCCCTGTGAACGGCACCCGTCGCCAGTCGTCGTCCTCGCCGAACGGAGTCCAGTCGCCCTCCTCCTGCGCCTCACGCTGCGCCATCTTCGTCGTCAGCTCCTGCAGCTCGCGCAGGAAATCGGGCGGAGGCGGCTTGCCCTGGGCGAGTGCATCCTGAATCTCCTTCTCGAGCTGCCGCAATCGCCTCTGCAGCTCGTCCTCATCCTCCTGCCCGACCACCGTCCCCAAGACTAGGCCAACCACGAGCACAAGGGCCGCGCACAGCGCGACCCATCCTACTACTCGGTGAGACGAGGCTAATCGCCGCATACTCAGATCACTCCTGTCCAACCTGTCTTCGCGAGGCAGTACCGTCCGTCGCCACGTCGTAGGGGTCCGGAGACCCATTGCTGAGGATGCGAAGTCCTGGCTGCTGGGACTCCCATCCTCTGCCTTCGGTAGGCTGCCGCCGGATCCCCGTGTGCCCGCCAGACCCGCATGGCAACGTGCGGCTTCCCGCTGATAACCGTGTGCCGGCGCCACGGCCTGAGCAGGACACACGGATGCTCCTTGCCCTGCTTGCTGAGCTCAATCGCGGAGGAGACCAACTCGGGGCCGACGTCGGTCGTGGGCACCAGGACGCGCCCCCCGCCAGCATGTGTCGCCGCGGCAAACACCAGTCCGCTACCCAACAGCGACAAGCACCGCAGAACCTCCGCTCTCATCGTCATCCCCCCTCGCCGTTCCGTCGCCAGGAAGGAACCTGCCATGCGGCCAGTGGCTCCATCTACCTGCCGCCTGATCAGTCGCGCCGGAAGAGCCCGCAGCAGCGCGCGCAGATGGGAAATCTCCCGGCCTGGAGCAACGCTCGACGGAATGCTCTGAGCGGCGCCCCGTTCCAGATTTCCGCCAGACTGGCCTCCTCGACGTTGCCAGTGGTGTAGCCCTGACAGGGCGAGACGTCACCGGTGGGGCCAACTTCGCAGAACCGCCATGCGCACAGTGCTCGGCGGGGACCCAGGGGCGTCTCTGGATCGTCGTAATAGTGCTGAACCTCGTTGGACGATAGATCGGGGAACACGTGCACCGCGAACGGCCATCCGGCGGCGCGAAGGGAGGCGAGCTCCTGGGCCAAGGCGCGGCCTTCTACGTGCCCGGCCCCAGCATCGGCTGTCTCGCAAAAGCAGGGATCGAACAGCCAGCCAAACTGCTTCTGGTGCCCGCGCAACATGTCGGGCGTCGTGAACCACAGGTGCTGCACGTTCACGGCGTCAACCGGCCAGTCGCGCACGGCGTGGAGCAGATCGTGGAGGCGACCCACGTTCCGCGACGAGATGGTGCAGTTGAGGACGACTGCGGTGCCGCGCTTGCCGTCTAGCGCACGTCGCAGTGCGCGGACACCGGCAGCCGCCCTGGAGAAGGCGCCCTCCAGCCCGGTGATCTCATCATGGACGGCTGGGGGCCCAAGGATGGAGAGCACTATCAGGTCTGGCGGGGACAGGGCCAACTCGGTCGCACGCTGCTCGAGCAGGACTCCGTTGGTGATCAGGCCGCACGTGCTTCCGTTGCCGTTGGCAGAGGCGATGACCGCGGGGAGATGCTCGTACAGCAGGGGCTCGCCGCCACTGAGGGCGAGGTGGACGCCGAGGGTGCTCGCCTGCGCCGCGACCCTGGTGGCGGTGGGGTACGGCAGCGAGGGCAGCCTCTGGTGCGAGTCCGCAGCTTGCCCCTGGTTCGTGAAGCGGCACATCTTGCAGCGCAGATTGCAGCGGAGGGTCAGCCTAAGCGTGATCCCCCGCGGGGGCAGGCTCCGGCCGGACCGTCGGCGGGCATCGAGGAGGATGGAGGCGGATCGCAGTCGGTTCTTCAGAAAGCACGTGGCGAACTGCGGAGCCGCGTAGACCAACCGTCTCCCCCGAACAATCGTTCGCAGCTTCCACCACGCGCCCATCGAG
>JBHIEF010000077.1:0-17871 GCA_046760465.1 Armatimonadota bacterium
GTGGACTTCGTGGGCGCGGACTACATCCGCACGGGCGAGGACGGCTACGAGATGGTCAACGAGTTCGTGCGGGACATGTCGGTGGAGGTGCCCGACGCCTGGAGCGGTTGGTCGCTGAATCAGCGCATGCGGTGGCTGCACCGCCGGGTGGCGGAACGCTGGAACTACTATCCGGACGTATTCGACCGCTGGAACTGGTTCCGGGCGCGCAAGACCGGGGCCCTGGTGGACAAGCTGGTCACTTACTCGCGCCTGCGCAAGCCGCTCTGGGCCTTCACCCTTAGCTGGAAGCACGGCCTGGAGCACGGCCAGGACCCGCTGATGATGACCGACGGCGGCCTCGCCGTGGACGCGGCCATGCTCTACCAGGTCCCCTCCCAGGGGCACTTCGACACGCTGGTCAGGTGGTGGCGGGACTACGAGATCCAACCTGGAGACTTGAACCTGGTGGTGGGCAATCAGGTTGACTGGTACTGGCACCAGAAGACGAAGGTGCCGGCGGGGCCGGAGCTCTACTACCAGCGGCTGCGCTCGGGCACCAAGATGATGGGCACCCAGCTAGCGCGGGGGATCTTCATCCACGACCTGGCTCGCATAGTGTCGCGTCTGCCCAGGCGCGCGGGCGAGCCGTACCCGGGGACGGAGTGGGCGCTGGCCGGCGCGGCAGCCATCTCCCGCCTGCGCAGCGACTGGCGGCTGTACCCACTGGTGCTGGACCTGGAGGTGCCCAAGAGCCACCCCTTCAACAGCCAGTTCCGCATCTCGGCGCAGATCACGAACACGACGGACGAGGACCTGAACGACGTCGAGGTGTCGCTCCACGACACGGCGGGCGTGCTGATCGTCGGCCCGACCAGGCGCGTGCTGGAGTCGGTGCCGGCCGAGGGGAAGACCAGCGTGCCCTTCACCGTGCGCCTGACCGCCCCCAGCGGCGCGCGGGCCAACCGCTTCATGATCGCGGCCGAAGCTACCTGGGCCAAGGACCAAGGCCCGGAGGCGGGCCGCGACCTGCCCCGCAAGTTCGTGACCTTCAAGTACGTCAACGGCCGGTGAAGGCGCTAGAAGGTCCGCTTGACGACATACCGCGGCATCTGGGCGAGGGCGTGGCGGGCCGGTGAGGGCGGGAGCACATGCAGGTGCTCGGCGGCGCGCTGGGCGAAGCGCTGGGCGGCCTGCCGGGTGTAGTCAATGCCGCCGGCCGTGTCCACCAGGCTCACGACCTCGTGCAGGTCGCGGGGCGAGATCTTGCCGCTGCCCGAGAGCGCGGAGATGCGCTCGCGCAGGCCGTCGTGCGAGTTGCGCAGGGCGTAGAGGATGGGGAGGGTGAGCTTGCCCGTGCCCAGGTCGTTGCCCACGGGCTTGCCCATCTCCTCGGGATCGCCCACCAGGTCCAGCAGGTCGTCGGCGATCTGGAAGGCGGTGCCCAGCTCGACGCCATAGGCGCGCAGTTCGGAGGAGGTGCGCTCGTCAGCGCCGGCGGCATGGGCGCCGATCTCGCAGCAGGCCGCCATCAGCATGCCGGTCTTGTTGCGCACCACGTCGTAGTACTGCTCCTCGCTGAGCGCGCCGTTCTGGCTGCGGGCCTGCATGTGCAGCAGCTCGCCCTCGCACATGCAGTCCACCGCGGAGGCCAGGGCCGCCAGCGCGTGCAGCTCCCTGCGGTGGGCCAGGTCGGCGTAGACCTTGGCCACCACGAAGTCGGCCACCAGCACGGAGGCGCGGTTGTCCCAGGTGGCGTTGGCGGCCGGACGACCGCGGCGCAGGTCGGCCTGGTCCACCACGTCGTCGTGGATCATGGAGGCCAGGTGGATGAGCTCGGCGGAGGCGGCCAGCCTGACCACGCGCTCGCCGGTGCAGCCCAGGGCCTTGGCGCAGAGCAGCGCCAGGGCCGGGCGCAGGCGCTTGCCCCCGCCGTCCAGCGTGTGTCGGTAGACGGCGGGCACCAGGTCGGCCCGCGACTGGGCAAAGGACTCCAGGACGCTCTGGAGGTCCTGAAGCTCGTCCTCGATGACTGCCAAGGGTCCGTTCTTCACGACGTTCACGCGCCTCCGCCGTCCACCACGGAAGTGGGAGCCTGTGCGGCGAACCTGCTCATCACGTCCGTTGGGGCGTAGATGGGTGGGTCCGGCCCTGGAAGATTGCCCCCAGCTAGGGTCCCCGTAGAAGCTCCAGCGAGGAGCTGACCAGGTTGAGAAAGGGCCCGGGCAGGAAGCCAACAACGAGGGTCAGGACAAAGCAGCCGGCCACCGCCAAGAACCCCGCCAGCGGCTGCACCAGACCCTCGCGAGTCGGCGCCTCGCCGAAGTACATCTCCCTCAGGACCTTCGCGTAATAATACAGCGAGATGACCGAGTTGGCAATAGCCACCACCGCCAACCACCACAGATGGCGGCTGCCAATGGCGGCCAGGAACACGAACAGCTTGCCGAAAAAGCCCGCGGTTGGCGGGATTCCGGCCAGGCTGAGCAGGAACACGGCCATCATGCCGCTGAGCAGGGGCGCGCGGCGCGCCAACCCCCGCCAGCGTGAGATGTCATCGGAGCCTACGTTGAGGCCCACCAGAATGGCCACTCCGAAGGCGCCTAGGTTCATGATGATGTAGGCCAGTAGGTAGTACAGTACCGCACGCAGTCCCACGCCCTCCGTAGCGAAGGCCACGACTCCGATGAGCATGTAGCCGGCGTGGGCGATGCTGGAGTAGGCCAGCAGGCGCTTGATGTTGGTCTGTCGGAGGGCTCCCAGATTGCCCACGCTCATGGTGGCGGCCGACAGTGCGGCCACCAGAGGCACCCAACTGGCCGCAGCCGTGTCCGGCAGGCCGGTCATCAGCACGCGCAGGAGCACGGCGAACCCGGCCGCCTTGGGCCCGACGCTGAGGAAGGCAGTGACGGGTGTGGGCGCGCCCTCGTACACGTCCGGCGCCCAGGCATGGAAGGGGGCCATGGAGATTTTGAAGCCGAAGCCCACCAGGATCAGCACCAGGCTGAGCAGGACCAGGGGCTGGGGCGCCTCGCCCAGCCGGGCGGCGATCTCGCGGATGCCGGTCTCGCCGGTGGCCCCGTAGAGCAGCGTCATGCCGTAGAGCATCACGGCCGAGCAGACGGCGCCGTAGAGGAAGTACTTCAGCGCCGCCTCGTTGGAGCGGCGGTCGGTCTTCAGGTAGGCCACGAGCACGTAGCCGGCGATGCTGACGGACTCGATGGCCAGGTAGATCATGACCAGGTCGCTGCTGATGGCCATGAGGTTCATGCCCAGGGCGGCGAAGATGAGCAGCGCGTACAGCTCACCCCGGCCGATGGGCAGGCGCTCGAAGTAGTCCATAGAGGTGAGGATGACGATGCCCGTGGCCACGCAGAAGAAGATGCGGAAGAGCGCCGCGAAGGGGTCGGAGGTGATGCTGCCGTAGAAGCCGGTCTGGGGCCCCTCGGCCACCAGCCGCCCGGTGAAGGCCAGGCACGCCACCAGACCCAGCAGGGCGGCGTAGGGCGTGGCTCGACCGGGATCGCCGCGCCGGTACACCATGTCCACCAGCAGGACAATGAGGCCCACCAGACAGAGGGCGATCTCGGGCCCGAGGACTTGTAGGTTCCAGTTCATGGTGGTCGTTAGGTCGCCGGGCCTCCCACTTCAGTCGCTTGTCATTCTGAGGCGCGAAGTGCCGAAGAATCTCGGGCTCCGACTGGCCGGGATGGGCCGTAAGCCAGATTCTTCGCTCTGCGGGCCGCATGCGGTCCGCACGCTCAGAATGACACGCGGCGCCAGCAGGTCGCGCCCATACTAGTGAATCGCCTGCAACAGGCTAGTCATGGCGTCATTGATGGGCGCAATGATCCAGCCCGGATACAGACCGATCAGGATCATGAGCAGGGCCAAGGGCGCCAGGCTGACCCACTCGCGGCCGTCCATGTCGGGTAGGTCGGCCCACTGCTCGTTGAGCTCCCCCAGCAGCATGCGCTGGAGCATCCACAGGAAGAACCCGGCCGTCAGCACCACGCCGATGACGGCCAGGCACGTGAACAGGCGGTAGACGCCGAAGGCGCCGACGAAGCACAGGAACTCGCTCACGAACCCAGCCAGCGAGGGCAGGCCCAGAGAGGCCATGGCGGCGAGGATCAGGACTCCCGCGTAGGCAGGCATCTTGCTGCCCAGGCCGCCGAAGGCGTCCAGGTCGCGCGTATGCGCGCGGTCGTAGATCACGCCGACAAGTAAGAAGAGCGCTCCCGTGATGATGCCGTGGTTGACCATCTGGAGCACGGCGCCGTTGAGCGCGGTGGACTCCACCTTCAGGGCCTCCGAGGGAAGGCCGTCCCACTTCCAGGCCATGGCCGCGGCCACGGCCAGCATGACGTAGCCCATGTGGTTGACGCTGCTGTAGGCTACCAGCCGCTTCATGTCCCTCTGGGCCATGGCACATAAGGCGCCGTAGATGACGCTGATGACGGCCAGCACGGCCACCGCCCAGGCGAACTGCTGGCACTGGTAGGGGAGGATGGGGAGGCTGATCCGCACGAAGCCATAGGTGCCCATCTTCAGCAGGACCCCGGCCAGGATGACGCTGCCGGCCGTGGGGGCCTCCACGTGCGCCAACGGCAGCCACGTGTGGAAGGGGAAGAGCGGCACCTTGATGGCAAACCCCAGGAACAGGCCCCAGAAGATGAGCGTGCCCAGCATCCCCACGTGCTGGAGGGTGGCCCCCTTCTGAGCCATCACCTCCAGGTCGAAGGTGTGTGGCTCGAAGTGGAAGTACAGCCCCAGCACGGCCAGCAGCATGGCCAGGCTGCCCACCAGCGTGTACAGGAAGAACTTGATGGCGGCGTACTCCTTCTGCGGCCCGCCCCAGATGCCAATGAGGAAGTACATGGGCACCAGGCTGAGCTCCCAGAAGATGTAGAAGAGGAAGAAGTCCAGGGCGCAGAAGACGCCGTTCATGCCCGTCTCTAAGAGCAGGAAGAAGATGAAGTACTCCTTGACGCGGTGCTCGACGTGCAGGCTGTACCACAGCGAGAGGAAGGTGAGCAGACAGGTCAAGGCCAGCAGCGGCATGCTGAGCCCGTCCACGGCCATCTTGTAGTGGATGTTGAGCGGAGGAATCCAGCGGTGCGGCCCCTCGCGCAGGCGGAACTCGCCGCCGCCCACGGTGAACACGTGGGAAGTGGCCAGCACGGCCAGGATCAGCACGACCCCGGAGAAGGCGATGGCCGTCCACTTGATGGTGGCGTGGCGCTCGCGCGGAATGAACATGATCGCCACGCCGCCCAGCAGCGGCAGCCAGACTATGAGGCTGAGAAGCGGGATGTTCTCCAAGGTCGTTCGCCCTCTATTCGCACTGCGAAATGCGTTGATTCTGGCAAAGTGTCATTCTGAGCCGCAGGCGGAGAATCTCGACACGGCACCGTTGGCTTGAGCGAGACCCTTCGCTTCGCTCAGGGTGACAGTCAAGTCTGGCTTCAGAACAGCGCCATAACGGCGGCGATGATGCCGGCGGCGGCCAGGCCCCAGACCAGGTAGTCCTGTACGCGGCCGGTCTGGAAGCCGTTGACGATGGCCCCCAGGCCGCGCGAGACCCAGCCAAAGCCGTCCACGATCTTGTCCACGATGTGGTCGTCGAGCCAGCGCCCCAGCGCGCTGGCCGCCACGGATAGATGGGCCGCTCCGTCCACTATGCGGTCTATGACCCAGTCGTCCAGGCGCCGGGCCAGGTGCGCCAGGCCGGTCCAGGGGTTGATGATCAGCCCCTTGACCAGCACGATGTCATACAGATGGTCGAAGTAGAACTTGTTCTCCAGCACGCGCCAGATGGGCGCGAGCTTGGCCTGGAGCGGGTCCTGGGCCAGGCCCGGTCGGTTGTACAGCGACCGGCCCAGCGCGATGCCGGCGAGAGCCATGCCCACCGAGAGGGCCATCACCGACCAGTTCGCGCCATGGTGGACCTCCGGCAACTCCATGCCGGCTATGTGCAGATAGGCTTGGTCCGGGAACGTCCCCGGGTATTGCACCCACCCGTGGAACAGGTTGGCCCAGGGCGTGCCGGTCAGCCCGACCACGACGGAGCCCACCGCCAGGACCCACAGCGGCCAGGTCATCACCCGCGGGCTTTCGTGGGGCTCGATCCCCGGGTCGCGCGGCTCGCCGTAGAAGGTCAGGTACATCAGGCGCGTCATGTAGAAGGCGGTCAGGAAGGCGCCGACCTCGGCGGCCACAAACATCCAACCTCGGCCGTGGCTGAAGACCGCGGCCAGGATCTCGTCCTTGCTCCAGAAGCCGGCGAAGGGCGGTATCCCCACCAGGGCCAGCGTGACGATGAGGAAGGTCAGGTGGGTGTGGGGCATGCGCCTGGCCAGGCCGCCCATGCGCCACATGTCATTGGTGTCGGTGGCGTGGATGACGCTGCCCGAGCCCAGGAACAGGCCGGCCTTGAAGAAGGCGTGGGTGATGAGGTGGAAGATGCCGGCCGTGAACCCGGCCACGCCCGCGCCCAGGCCGAGCATCATGTAGCCGAGCTGGCTGATGGTGGAGTAGGCGAGCACGCGCTTGATGTCGCTCTGCACGACCGCGATCAGGGCGGCCAGCAGCAGCGTGATGGTGCCGATGGTGGCCACGAACAGCAGCGGGGTGAACTCGATGCCCAAGAACCCCCAGCTCCAGATGGGAATGTCGTGGGTGATCCAGAAGAGCGGGAAGAGCCGGGCCACCAGGAAGACGCCGGCGGCGACCATGGTGGCCGCGTGGATGAGCGCGCTGACCGGAGTGGGGCCCTCCATGGCGTCCGGCAGCCAGGTATGGAGCGGGAACTGGGCCGACTTGCCGATGGCGCCGAAGAACAGGAGGAAGGCGATGAGGCCGACGATGAAGCCCATGGCCTCGACGTTGGTGGCGGCCCAGGCGAACAGGTCGCCGAAGTTGAGCGTGGGCGCATAGAAGAAGGCGAACATGATGCCCAGGAACATGCCGAAGTCACCCAGGCGGGTGGTGATGAAGGCCTTCTTGGCGGCCAAAGCGGCGCTGTGGCGCTCGTACCAGAAGCCGATGAGAAAGTACGAGCAGACGCCCACCAGCTCCCAGCAGATGTAGATCTGGAGCAGGTTGTTGCTCAGCACCAGCAGCAGCATGGAGAAGCAGAACAGGGACATGTAGGCGAAGAACCTGCTGAAGCGGGGATCGCCGTGCATGTAGCCGATGCTGTAGACCTCGATGACCGTGCAGACGAAGGGCACCATGAACAGCATGATGGCGCTCAGGGGATCGAGCTTGAAGCCCATCTGAAGCGCATGCTGACCCACCACCAGCCAGGTGGCGCTGTGGTCAATGGGCCCGGCTCCCCGCAGCAGCACCTGCGCGGCCACGCACCACGACCACAGGCAGGCGATCACCATGCCGCCGATGGCCACATAGGCGGGCGCGTTGCCGCGCATGCGCCAGCCCCAGGCGATGAGGATGGCGAAGGCCAGCAGCGGGAAGAACGGGATCAGGTACGCGTGCGTGAGCATTTCACCACTTGGGCCGCGCAGGTTCGGTGTTCCGGCAACTTGCTGCCGGAACACCGCGGGCGGGCGTGCTGGTTTCGGCAGCAAACTGCCGAAACACCGTCGGCTGCGCACTCGCACCACCTCCGGCCAGCGCTAAGTGCGCACAACCCATGCAGGGGCCCAGGATTCCGCATGCTGCCACGGCTGATCACCACTTCAGCTTGTTGATCTCATCCACGGTCACGGACTTGAGGTTGCGGTAGACAGCCAGCATGATGGCCAGGCCCACGGCGGCCTCGCAGGCGGCCAGGCCGATCACGAAGAGGGCGAAGACCTGCCCCTGGAGCAGGTCGGGTCGCACGAAGCGGGCGAAGGCCACCAGGTTGAGGTTGCCGGCGTTGAGCATGAGCTCGATGCCCAGCAGCACGCCGACCGCGTTGCGGCGACTGAGCACGCCGTACAGGCCCAGCGCGAACAGCAGGGCGGCGACACCGAGAAAGTGATGGAGGGTCAGTGGGCTCACAGTGACTGCTCGTGCCTGCGTGCGCGGGCGATGATGATGGCGCCCACCATGGCCACCAGCAGCACCACGCTGATGACCTCGAAGGGCACGATGTAGCGCGACAGAAACTGCGCCCCGATCCAGGCGATGGTGCCCTGTGCGGGCAGCTCGAGTTCGGGACGAGTCTGCCACTGGCCGGCCACCACCACCAGGCCGAAGATGACCAGGAAGGCCAGGGCGACCAGGAAGCTGAGGCCCACGCGCTCGTTGTGATGGCGCAGCTCCTCGCCTGCGGCCCTTTGCAGGAGCATGATGGCAAACAGAATCAGCACCATGATGCCGCCGGCGTAGACCAGGAGCTGCATGGCGAACACGAACTCGGCGTGCAGCAGCAGGTACAGCCCGGCCACGCCCACGAAGCAGGGCAGCAGGCACATGGCGCTGCGCACAATGCTGCGCAGGCGCACCACGCCCAGGGCGGAGACGATGGTGACCGCGGCCAAGGCGTAGAAGGTGACCAGTTGTACGACAGGTTCGGGCTGTACCGGTTCAGGCGGCAACTACTCCTGCTCCTCCCCGTCGGCGGTTTGGCGGCTTTTCTCTTCCTCGGGGGGCCAGGGCTTAGTCACCAAGCCCTCGGGACGCGGGCGGTACTTCTTGCCCCGTTCGTGCAGCGCCTGGAAGCCGTCCACCAAGTCGTCGCGTCCATAGGTCACCATCTCGTAGTCCGGCGTGTGGAAGATGGACTTCCCCGGCACCGGGCAGGCCTCCACGCACAGCCCGCAGTAGCAGCACAGCAGGTGGTTGAGCTGGTAGGCAATGGCGCGGCGCTGCTTGCCCTTGCCCTCGCTCTCGATGCCGGAGATGCACTTGGCCGGGCAGGCGCGCTCGCAGGCGCGGCAGGCGATGCAGGTGGTGATGTCGTGCTCCCAGTCCCAGGCCAACGCCAGCAGGCCGCGGTAGTTGTCCGACACGCCGCGATGCCGCACCCCGTGCCGCTTGAGCGGGCGGTCGAAGATCTCGTTGGGGTACTGCTCGGTGACCGCCGGCTCGCGCGCCGTCTTCTGGGTGACGCCGAGGCCCACGATCAGGCTCCAGAGCCCGGTCAAGATGTCTTTGAGGATGTTCAGCACCTTTGCCTGATTGTGGGTCGGGCATTCTTGCCCGACCTTGTCGAGCTGGAAAGCCCGACCCATGCGGCAGTATGAGCAGCTAGTGCGTCAGCACCATCGCGATTCCCATCAGCATCAGGTTGGCGAAGCCCACCGGAATCAGGAACTTCCAGCCAAAGCCCATCAACTGATCCACGCGCAGCCGCGGGTACGTCCAGCGCACCCACATGACCAGCAAGATGAGGGCGTAGGTCTTGACGAAGAAGAGCAGCACCGACAGGGGCACGCTCTCCAGCAGCGGCCGGAGGGTGGGCCAGCGCTCGGCCATGAGGCCCGCGAAGGGGAGGTTCCAGCCACCCAGGAAGAGCGTGGCGGCGATGGCACACACGATGAACGTGTTGGCGTACTCGCTCACGAAGAAGAGGGCGAACTTCATGCCCGTGTACTCGGTGTGGAAGCCCGCCACCAGCTCGCTCTCCGCCTCGGGGATGTCGAAGGGTCCACGGTTGACCTCGGCCACGGCGGCCGTCAGGTAGACCAGGAAGGCGATCAGGCCCATAACCGGGTAGCGCCAGATGTTCCAGTGGTCGGCCTGGGCGGCGATGATATCGCTGATCTTGAAACTGCCGGTGGCCATGACCACGGTCACTACCGCCAGCCCCATGGGGATCTCGTAGCTGAGCATCTGCGCCCCACCGCGCAGGCCGCCCAGCAGCGACCACTTGTTGTTCGAGCTCCAGCCGGCGATGACGATGGCCAGGACGGTGAGCGAGCTGAAGGCCACCATGAAGACGATGCCCAGGTTCAGGTCGGCGGGGATGAGGTTGCGCCCGAAGGGCATGGTCACGAACACGACGACCGAGATGGCCAGTATGGCGATGGGGGCGAGCGTGAAGAGCAGGCGGTCGGCCTGGCGGGGGATGATGTCTTCCTTCATCAGCAGCTTGAGGGCGTCGTAGACGGTCTGGATCAGCCCCTTCGGCCCCGCGCGCATGGGCCCCAGGCGGTCCTGGATGTGGCCGGAGACCTTGCGCTCCAGGTAGATCAGCCACAGGGCGGTCAGGGAGATGAAGCCGAAGGCCACTACGGCGGCCACCAGCAGCATCTTGCCCCAACTGTAAACTCCCAGGGGCACCCCCAGGCCGACCAGCCACTGTTGCAGGGCCTGTTCCATGGCTCAGCGGTCCACGTCGCCCAGCACGATGTCCACGCTGCCCAGGATGGCCACCAGATCGGCAACCAGGCTGCCCTGGGCCATGACGTTCAGGGGCGCCAGGTTGCAGAAAGACGGCCCGCGCACCTTCCAGCGATATGGCGTGGTCTCGCCCTCCGCGATGACGTACATGCCCAGCTCGCCGCGCGGGCTCTCCACTCGGCTGTAGACCTCGCCCTCGGGCCGCAGGCGCCCCTTGGGCGCGTTGAGGGTCTCTCCCTCGGGCAGCTTACCCAGCGCCTGCTGGATGATGTTCAGGCACTCCCGCATCTCATCCATGCGCACCCAGTAGCGCGCGAGCACGTCGCCCTCGTCGCGGGTGATCACGTCGAAGTCCACCTCGCCGTAGGCCTCGTACGGGTGCGCCTTGCGCAGGTCGAAGTCCACCCCGCAGGCCCTGAGCATGGGCCCGCTCAGGCCCCAGTCAATGGCCTGTTCGGCCGTAATGGTGCCCACGCCCTGGCTGCGGGCGATGAAGATGCGATTGCCCGTCAGGATGCGGTCAATCTCGTCCAGGCGCTCAGGCAGGTAGCCCACGTACCAGCGGGCACGCTCCTCGAAGCCCTGGGAGCCGGCGTCACCATCGTCGGGCAAGTCGTGGGAGACGCCCCCGATGCGGAAGTAGTTGTAGGTGAGACGGGCTCCGCAGAGGTCCTCCATCAGGTCCAGGATGTACTCGCGGTCGCGGAACGCGTAGAGGAAGACGGTCTGAGCGCCCAGGTCCAGCGCGAAGGTCGCCACCCACAGCAAGTGGCTGGCGATGCGGTTAAGCTCGCACACGAGGGTGCGCAGCCAGCGCGCTCTCGGCGGCACCTCTATGGCCAGCAACTCCTCCACGGCTCGGGCGGCGCAGAGGCCGTAGAAGTTGGCCGCCAGGTAGTCGAAGCGATCCAGCAGGGGGAGAATCTGCGCGTAGGTCCGGCTCTCCATCAGCTTCTCGCAGGAGGAGTGCAGGTAGCCGATGTGGGGCACCACGTTGCGCACGACCTCGCCGTCAATGGTCAGCACACAGCGCAGCACGCCGTGGGTGCTGGGGTGCTGAGGCCCCATGTTGAGCGTCAACTGCTCAGTCGCCAGGCTGGGCTCCGCCTCCACCGGCGCCTGTTGTTGCGCGGTCATCCGCTTCGCCTCTGCCTGCCTACGGTGGGCGGCGCGTCCCTGTCGAGACTAGTACTGGTCTGAGATGCTGTCACGGAAGTTCTCCCACACCTCGGGGGGCAGCTCATCGGGCCGCGTGTAGTCCGGGCTGGCCTGGTAGTCCTTGCGCAGGGGGTGCCCCCGCCACCCCTCGGGCAGCAGGAGGTACCTGGGGTCGGGGTGTCCCCGGAAGCGCACGCCGAACATCTCGGCCGTCTCCCGCTCGTGCCAGTTGGCCGCCTTCCACACCGGCGTGACCGAGGGCAGCCAGCAGTCGTCCTTGGGGGCGCTGGTCTTGATCACGATCATGTGGTGATGGCGCAGGGAATAGGCGTGGTAAACGACCTCGATGGCCTCCTCGCGATCCACCCCGCTCAGACACGCCAGGTAGTCGCACTGGGCCTCCTGGTGAGTGCGCAGCCAGCGGCATACGTCCAGCACCGCCTCGCGCTCCACGGTGGCGCGCACGACATGGTCGTGCTGGGCTGCGTCCGACACTGCCTCACCGAAGCGGGCCAGCAATCGCTCAAGCAACACGTTGCACCTCACTGTGCGGGGCCGAGCGGGGGCCATCCCGGCGGCCCGGGGGTCTCTGACGCCACTAGGCGAACTTGTCTATCTCCTCTTGGTGGATCTTGCGCTGCAACGCCAGCAGGCCCTGGATCAGCGCCTCGGGGCGGGGCGGGCAGCCGGGGATGTACACGTCCACGGGCACCAGCCGGTCCACTCCCTTGACGATGCTGTAGCAGTCGTCGTGGAAGGGCCCGCCCTGGCTGGCGCATCCTCCCATGGCGATCACGTAGCGGGGCTCCGGCATCTGGTGGTAGAGCCGCTGCAAGATGGGGGCTATCTTCACCGACACGCGCCCGGCCACGATCATGGCGTCCGACTGGCGGGGGGTGGCGCGGAAGAAGACGCCGAAACGGTCCAGGTCGTAGCGGGAGGCGCCGGTGGCCATCATCTCGATGGCGCAGCAGGCCAGGCCGAAGGTCATGGGCCACAGCGAGGCCTCTCGCGCTATCTTCAGGACCTCGCTCACCTTGGCGAACAGCACGCCGGGCAGCCAGGGCAGGTCCTCGCCGCGCGCCAGCAGGCGCTGCGCTACACCCATCGCAGGGCCCCCTTGCGCCAGGCGTAGCCGAACCCCACCAGCAGGATGACCAGGAACACCAGCATCTCGATGAGCACGATCTCGCCGCTCAGGCCCAGTCGGGCGTAGGCTCCCTGTACGTCCTCGATGGCGGGCCTGAAGATGACGGCCCAGGGGTACAGGAAGACCATCTCCACGTCGAAGATGACGAAGATCAGGCAGAAGATGTAGTAGTGGAAGTTGAGCGGGGCCCAGGCCTGCCCCAAGGGGTCGAGGCCGCACTCGTAGGTGGTGAGCTTCTCCTCGTAGGGATCACTGGGGCGCAGCAGCCAGGCAACGGCCAGCGCCGCGGCCCCGAACAGCAGGCCTATCAGCGCGAAGGCGGCCACATACCCGTATCCCTCGGGAAAAACCGATAGCATAGTCCCGCCCCTGAAGCAGCGCCCGGGGCGCAGGCCCACGAGCGCCGCAGTGCCGTGGCTGAGGCACGAAGAACGCGCCCCGGGGGCTAACGCCCGCACTCAGGCGCAAGGCCAGACACCGGGCCCGCTGTCAGGCGGCGGCCCCGCTCGTGCCCAGCGCCGGGAGGTTTCTGCCTCGGACCGGGACCTTCCTTCGTCAGGGCGACCATCCGGCGGCTCCACGGGCGGGAAAACGGTGCGAAATCGCCCGCTACCGTGGCAGAATCGCTGTAACGCCGCCCGTTGCAGGCGGCAGTTTGCTGACGTCCACAGGGGGGTGCCGTGATGGCACTGGACAACGCGGATGGCAGCCCCGCGATGGCGCGGGGCCGGGAGCTGTGCGAACAGGGGCAGTACGAAGCGGCGGTACAGGCCTTCGTGGAGGCGGCCACGGCCGATCCAGCCAACGTTCAGGCCAGGTTCTGGCTGGGCCACGCCTACGAGCAGATGGGGCAGCACCACTTGGCGCTGGAGCAGTACCAGGCGGGCCTGCAACTGGCGCCCTGGCACGCCGAGCTGCGCAGTGCAACGGCGCGGATGCACGCCATGCTCCAGGTGGCCCAGCACGCGGCGATGCCGCAGGCGGCCTCCAGCGGGCCCAACCGTCGCATGCTCGGCATTGCCATCGCCGCCGGCGTCTGCTTCGTCGGCCTCATCCTGCTCGCGGTCTTCATGGCCATCTCCGTCAACTCCTTCGCAACGGCTACCGCCGGGCCCGAGGGGGATTACATGCCCGAGGAGCCGGAGTGGCTCGAGGAGTACGGCGAGGAGCCCATCGAGGGGGAGTTCAACTTCGACTTCGAGGCAGCGCCTATCGAGGAGAGTGAGCCGCCCGCGACGCCCGAGGAGGAGCTGTTGTACGCGCTCAGCGAGATGCGCGGCGCCGTGGGCGAGTTCCGCGCGCGCTACGGGTGCTACCCGGCCCGCCTGGAGGACCTGGTGGCCTCGTCGGCGCCCGCCTACGGCCTGGACGAGCAGGGCAACAGCGTCTCCTTGAGGGGTGAGTACCAGGGGCCGACCTTGATCACTCCCGACGGTCTGCTGCCGGTGGACGCGGTGCTGGGCGGGCGCAGCTCCTGGTCGTATAGCACCTCGCCGCCGGACGTGGGCGCCGTGCGCAGTGGCTCGCTGGGCGTTGCCCCGGACGGCACGCGCTACAGCGATTTCTAGTCGGCGGCGGGTCCCGCGGGATCGGCGTCGGGGGCCATGCCCGCCGAGGCCTTCCGGGTCTGGCTCAAGATCTCGTCGCCCCCGGCGGACAACAGTTCAGCCGCGAGTCGTTGGCCAACGGCTCGCGGCTCTTTCATGCTCCCCTGAACGCAGGCGCGGACCAGACGCCGGCCGTCCAACGAGGCCACCACGCCCTGCATCGCCACCTGGCTGCCCTCCAGCCAGGCGTGAGCGCCGATGGGCACCTGGCAGCCCCCCTCCAGGTCGCGCAGGCAGGCGCGCTCGGCGGTTACCGTCAGGCGGACCTCCCGCCGATCGAGGGGGCGGAGCAGGTCCAGCACCCGGTCGTCTGCCTCCCGCGCCTCCAGCGCCAGCGCTCCCTGTCCCACCGCGGGCACGCACACCTCCACCGGCAGATGGCGGACTTCGAGGTCGCTCACCCCGAGTCGGTTGAGGCCGGCGGCTGCCAGCACTATGGCATCGAGGCCCTGCTCCTCCAGCTTGCGCAGCCTGGTGTCGAGGTTGCCGCGCAGGTCCACGAAGCGGAGATCGGGCCTGGTGTGGCGAAGCTGCGCCTGTCGGCGCAGGCTGCTGGTCCCGACTTGTGCGCCCTGCGGCAAGGCTTCCACACCCTCGCCAGAGGCGGCCGAGAGGCCCTGTGACAACACCAGCACGTCCCTGGGGTCGGCGCGCTCGGGGTAGCAGGCGATGAGCAGTCCGCCCCCGCCACCGGCCAGCTCCGTGGGGAGGTCCTTGGCACTGTGCACCGCCAGGTCGGCGCTTCCGGCCAGCAGGGCCTCCTCCAGCTCCTTGGTGAACAGGCCCTTGCCGCCCACCTGGCTGAGCGCGACGTCCCTGACGCGGTCGCCGGTCGTCTTGATGACCGTCTCCGCGAAGGTCAGGTCGGGCCATAGCTTCGCCAGCCAGCCGATGACTCTCCTGGTCTGGGCCAGGGCCAGCTTGCTGCCACGGGTGGCAACGCGGACTGTGGTGTCGGTGGGCATGTTGCCTCTAGGCGGCGACCACTTTGAGGGCATCCCGGGCCGCCTCGATGGTCTTCTCGATGTCCTGGCGCGTGTGGGCGGTGGAGACGAAGGCCGCCTCGGCCTTGGAGGGTGCCAGGGCAATGCCCCGGTCGAGCATGGCGTGGAAGAACCGGGCGTAGCGCTCGCCATCGGCGGCGCTGGAGCTGTCGAAGTCGGTGACGGGGTCGGCGGTGAAGAAGAGGGTCATCATGCTGCCCACGCGGTTGATGGTCACCGGGACGCCGGCCTGCCTGGCGGCATCCAAGAGGCCCTCCTCCAATAGGGCCGACCTCTCCTCGAGCTGCGCGTACACGCCCTCGGCCCGGAGCTGCCTGATGGTGGCCAGGCCGGCGGCCATGGCTATGGGATTGCCGGAGAGCGTCCCCGCCTGCACCACGGACCCCAGGGGCGCGACGTGCTCCATGATCTCCCGCCTGCCGCCGTAGGCGCCCACCGGCAGCCCGCCGCCCACGATCTTGCCGAAGGTGGTGAGGTCCGCCTGCACGCCGTACCGCTCCTGGGCCCCGCCGTAGGCCACGCGGAAGCCCGTTATCACCTCGTCGAGCACCAGCACGATGCCGTGCCGGTCGCAGAGGCCGCGCAGGCCCTCGAGGAAGCCCGGCGCGGGCGGGATGACGCCCATGTTGCCGGCCACGGGCTCGACCACGATCGCGGCCACGCTCTCGGGCTCGCGTTCCACCACCTCTTGGGTGGCCGCGAGGTCGTTGTAGGGGGCCAGCAGCGTCTGCTGCGCGTACTCCTCGGGCACGCCCGCGCTGTCGGGAATGTTGAAGGTCATGCCGGTGGAGCCCGCCTGGACCAGCAGGCCATCGGCGTGTCCGTGCCAGCAGCCGATGAACTTGAGCGCCTTGGGGCGGCCCGTGTAGCCTCTGGCCAGGCGCAGGGCGCTCATGACTGCCTCAGTGCCGGAGTTGACCATGCGCACCATGTCAACGGAGGGGTAGGCCTCGGTGATGGCCTCCGCCAGCTCGATCTCCCGCTGCGTGGGAGCGCCGAAGCTGGTCCCCCCGGCGGCGGCCTCCTGGACGGCCGCGACGACCGCGTCGTGGGCGTGGCCGAGGATCAGCGGCCCCCAGGAGCAGACGTAGTCAATGTACTCGTTGCCGTCAACGTCCCAGTAGTGGCTGCCCCTGGCGCGCTCGACGAAGACGGGGGTGCCGCCCACGGCGCCGAAGGCGCGCACCGGGCTGTTGACGCCGCCGGGCAGGACCCGGCAGGCCTGCTCGTAGAGCCTCTCCGATCGCGTGCGGGGCATGGACACTCCTCCGTGGTGAGGCGCTCTGGCAGCAGCACTGGCGCCACTTCCGGCTCGGGGGCGCGTTTCCCTGCGAGGCGCCGTCCTGTGAGGGAACACGCGCCGGCCCGACCATTGCCGGTGCCGGTTCTCCTGTGCTATAATCCCCTCAGTTGAGCCACGTCTCGAAGGCGCACTTCCCTCTTCTGTGCTCCCCCGGGAGGAATGAGGCAATGACCGCTGCCCCCGTCGCAGCAAGCGCCAGGCGGGTCGCCGCGCGTCCAAGGCACGCGCCCCCGACGCGCTTCGTCTGTGCTCTGCTCGCCTGCCTGAGCGGCGCGTTGAGCGGCTGCACCGACAAGGACATCGAGAAGAGCCTGGGCGACATAGTCAGCCGGCAGGTGGAGAGCGCCTACCGGGTAGAGCGCGACCCCCTGGTGAGCGACTGGGTGAGGGAGAAGGGCACCTTGGTCGCCGATCAGTCGCGGCGGGCGGGCAAGGTGCCGTACGACTTCAAGGTCATCAACTCCCACCAGGTCAATGCCTTCGCCGTTCCCTACGGCCACGTGTACCTGACGACCGGTCTGCTGGAGACGGCCGAGAGCGAGGACGAGGTGGTGGCGGTGCTGGGGCACGAGTGGGGGCATGTGGCCAGGCGGCACTCGCTCAAGGCCTTCAAGAAGCAGCTCATCTGGGGCACGCTGACGGGCCTGGCGCTGAAGGACCAGGAGCGCTGGCTCCAGAGCCTGGGCGGGATCGGCCTGACCATGGGGTTCCTGAAGATGTCGCGCGAGGATGAGCGCGAGGCGGACGATAAGGGCGTGGAGCTGACCTATGCCGCGGGCTACGATCCACAGGGCGAGATCGCCTTCTTCGAGAAGCTGATCGCGAAGCGCAAGGGCGGCCGTCCCTCGAAGTTCGAGGTCATGTTCATGACCCACCCGAAGCTGGAGCAGCGCGTGCGGCGGGTGGGCAATCGCGAGGAGCTTAGCCAGGACAACGCCGAGGCGCTGGCGGCCATCGGGGCAGGCTACGTGCGGCGCTATCGCCTGGCGGAGGGCATTGAGCGCCTGGAGCGGGCGGTGGAGCTCGACGGGGAGCTGCCGGCCGCGCGCAGGGCCCTGGGCGATGCCTACCTGCTGCGCGAGCGGCGTGCGGCGGCGGCCGAGCAATACCGTGCCGCGCTGGACCTGGCGCCCGAGGACGCCGAGCTGAAGGCGGCGCTGGCGCGCTGCGGGGAGCCCGCACCTGAGACCGCCGTGGCCAGCCTGACTCCGGCGGCAAGGCGCACCGCCGAGGAGTCCCTGCGAGTGGCGGCGAGCACGGTGGGCACTGCCGCGCAGACCAGGCAGGCGGTTCTGGACCAGACGGCGGAGAACGAGAAGAAGCTGCGCGGCGCCCGCAAGATGGCGGTGACGGCCGTGCGTGCCGTGGACAGCA